>WFRR01000052.1 GCA_015486375.1 Thiotrichaceae bacterium | reverse complement strand
TGTGATTGTCGTTTGTCCGCTGTCTTTTTGTATCACTGTAGACTGTTTTCTGTCGTTGTTGTGGTCTGTTGCTGTTTTTTTGTAAACTGTTTCTGTTTTATTGTCGTTTGTCTGTTGTGTATGCCCCAAACTGGGTTTTTCTATCTATTTTGGTCAGAAAAACCTAAGTTGGGTTATATCAAAGTGGATATAAAAACCTACTTTGGGTTGCCTCTAAATGGGTATAAAAACCTAAGTTGTGTCTGTCTATTGGGCCAGGTTGTCTTTGAAATTGGAAAACAGGCTTAAGTCTGGCAATAATAGAGTCTTTATTTCACCTTAAAACTTTTCTCAGCACGGTTATTAGATAATTTAGGATCACTATTATCCGCTTCTGTTTCAACACTGATCGTCATGGTTTCAGTATCTAATGGACGAATATAAATATACACAGTCCGTCGGGCTTTTTTACTGAGACTATCCCATGTACATTTTACTTCATCCCATTCTGCATTGAACTCACAGGCACTGGAGGCTGAAATAAATTCTGCATTACTGGGAATGGGGAAAACCGTATCAATATTACTAGCAGGTGCTGCACCTTTATTACGTGTTACGATTTTAATCGATAAGGCTTTACCGACGCGTGCTGAACCACTTTTTCGTATTGTCACAGAAAGATCAGATGCATCTGAAACAGCTAATGTTGTTGCCATACTATTATTGCTGACATCAACATCTTCTACTGTAGAAGTCGCTTCTGCATTGACTTCAATATCTCCACCATTATTAAGCATTAAATAAACGGTTCTCGTGCGCCTTTTATTGGCTGGAATATCACCCATTGCACAGACTACAAATTGTGCATCATCACTTGTCGTACAGTTTTCGCCTTGATGCAATGTTGCGCCATCAGGTAATGCGATTTTTAGTTCAGTGGCGGTTGCGATAACATCACTTTCATTATAAATTTTAGCTTTAAATTTATGCGCTCTGCCAATGACAGGTTTTTTAGGATAATTTCCCCAAACAAATTCCAATCGTAAATTAACCTGCGGTTTGTCCTCGACCGCATTATCGTCATCAGAATTATCACTATTACTTGAATCATCGCTATTTACACTACCGTCCGTAGTATCACTATGGGTATCATTTGAATCATCGCTATTATCACTATTGGTATCGTTTGAATCATCGGTATTCAAGCTATTATCCGTCGTATTACCACCATTGGTATCACTTTTCGTATCACTGGAATCACTGCTATTGGGGTTAAAGAGTGCAGCTAAGCCTGTATTTAAGCTCGATTGATCCACTTGAAATCCACTCCAATTACCATAAAGTCCAAACACAGCACTTTGATAGGTGAAATAGAAGCTACTGAGTTTCATCGCATAACGATTATCCCCTGCAAAAATGGCGCGTGTATCGCGGATTAAATCCAATCCGCCTACATCATTTGTAAAGGTTTCTCTAACCGAACCATATTCACCCACATTAACAGGGACATTATGATTATTGGCAAATTCTAAAATATCATCCACTAATATACTTTCTAAAAAGTCTTTATTAAAGGCTTGGCTATTAGCAGGGGGCGTTCCACCGTCTTCAGGTGTCCACGCTACATTCCATGAAGGATCGACATAGAGTGGATTACTCGGATTATAAGCCCCCCAACGTTGTCCCGCTTTTCCATAATGGGCTGAATATTGGATGGAATAGCCCCAAATCGCGTAGCTATGTGAGTCGTATAGTATATTGTCGTCATTCACCGTTCGCATACTGTAACCACTAATAAATGGCACTTCTAATACGATTAAATGCTGACTGTCTTCTCTTCTAATTTTGGCAATCAGTTGTTCGGCATAGGCTAACCATTCTTCTGAATCATTAGGACGCGGTTCATTTAATAAGTCATAACCGACAATGCTAGTTTCATGTTGATAACGGGCAGCAATCGCTCCCCAAAGGTTGATCAAACGATCTTGATTGGAAGTATTTGGCGTAGCACCTGATCCATCCCAAAATGCACTAAAACCTTGGCGTTTATCACTTTGATAACCTCCTTGAGCACCATGCATATCTAAAAGTACATAAACACCTGCTTCTTTCGCATAGCTAATAGCACGATCCAGCCAATGCCAACCATCCGCTTTAAAATTGCCAATATTATTGTCGTCTTCAAAGGTTTTATAATTCATATGTAAACGAATCGCATTGAAACCCATTTGTTTAATATTTTTAAAATCTTTTAAGGAAACCGATTTAACATTCCATATATCTTCTGGGCTATCACTGGCATCGACAGGAACGGTGACATTGATACCTTGCAATAGGATAGGCGTATTCGCTGCACCCACCACTAAAGTCTTACCACTGGCTTTAACAAAATCATTGGCGTGGCTACTGCTCGGTGGCGTGTAATTTTCCAATTCACCCAGCACAAAATCATCGCTATAGAAATCAAATGTTCCCCCTGATTCAGTCACGACATAGAGTTCTAAATTTTGCAGGGTGCTATCGACATCTAATACAAAGTGTTTAACGATCTGTACCCATTGATTCGGTGCAACCTCTGCTGCTTCAAGCTGACGATAATCAGTCCCTGCATCATCCACTTGTTTCAAGTTTAAATACAATTTCTTTGCTGTTGCTTCGCGATGGTAAACCCAAACTGAAGCGGTATAGCGTTGTCCAGCCTGTAATTTTCCACTATCGACAAGGGGTTTGATATCACTTACAGGTCCATGATAAAACGCGGTACGTCCTGTACTTAAAAAGCTATGTGTCCCTGTATGTGCCTGCGCGGTGGAACTTTGTAACGCTGCTCCACCCCCAAAGGTTGACCATGATTGTATCCCTGCTTCTGCCCCTGAATTATCAAGGTAATTCGTTTCTGTATGAGCAACATTAGCACTTGCAGTCGCGACGGTATGACTCTGTTCACTAGCGAAAAGGGTATTTCTGCCCGTAAGCGAGTTAAACATATCATGGGCGCTATGCCCAATACCGACAACTTCGATTTTAGTATGTTGAGCATTGGGATTGAATTGCTTGATATGATCATAATAAGCATTGCCCCGTTGATAGCGATTAAATCCCTGTGCATTCGCTTTACAAGAAGTATCAAGGCTACTGCTGTTAGGGTTGTTATCTTCTGTACCCAGTAATAGAACGACAGAACGTGATGTGAGTTGAGTTTGGATACTCACTGCATCAAGATCGGTATAACTCAAGCTAGAGGGAAGATTTTCTATTCCATAATGATACAGATTATAACCCTCACAATTCACGCTATCTTGGGGACGCTCACTGTTTAAATACAGATAAGAACTGGGGTTAGCGACAATATAACGTATTTTAAGATCACTTCTTAAGGCATTTTCTTGCTGACTTAATGCAGCATAGCGTTGTACAAACTGCCCACCTGCTGAATGTCCAACCAATGTAATCTGTTTAATATTGGGGAAGTTGGTATTAATTTTATCTAAAAGCGTATCGATGACTTGATACGAAGGAGTGCGATTACCATTTTTGGACTTAAAGCCTTTCTTCCAACCCGAAGCCGACCAATAAAGTTCATTGTCCTTTACCTTATCGTCTATCGTCTTAAATTTAGGTACAAGAATCAAGGTTTGCTCAAAAACATTTTCCGTGGTTGCAGCTTGTTCAATATAATCGTAATAGTCATCTGCATTACGATTCATACCATGAATGACAATGACCGCTTGATTCAAATGATCATTGCTCACATCAACTGAATGATTATTCCAATATTCCACTGCACCTGAATCGATGTTCAGCGATGAAATATTTGTCGTTACGCCTGCCACTAAGGATGAAATGAGCATCGATGACAGCACTGATATCACCAGAAACAGTTGTGAAACTAATCTTATTTTCATGTGCTAAACTCCTTTTAACTCTATTATCAGTAACACTCTAAGTTAATTGAGCAATAATAATGCCAAGTTTTATAAAAATATAAGTCATTGAAATATCTTTCCCATCACTTGTGTACTCAATGAGATTTCGTTAATTAATGAAATTTCAATAAGAAATTAACGAAATATCGCTAAATTTGTGTAATACATCATCAAAGCTTATTGATTGATCATAGTATATTAAACACTGATGTTACGCAGTAATCGAAATATGACGGATCCTGAGCAAGATGGTAAATTTAAAGTCCCGACCTTACGCACGGATTAATGCTTTGGTCGCTTTTTTAGAAACCTTAACCGATCAACGTTATGAGCAACTCCTACAGAAAACCGATTGAAGGACTCACCATTGATTCCCCATCATCCTATGATCTTGATGATGCATTTTGGCTAGAGAATGTGGAAAATGGCTATATTCTGCATATCTCTATTACCGATGTGGGTGAACAAATTCCTCTTGACTCCCCTTTGGATAAAGCGGCTTATCAACGCTGCTTTACCCGCTACCTTAGAGAATCTAATGTGGGGATGTTCCCCCATCACTATTCTGAAGATGCTTTAAGTTTATTAGCAGGAAAAGCCAGAAATACCATTACCCTTTCGATTCCAATTGATGATGATGCCAATACGCAAATGCCGACCATTCATAAAACATTGCTACGCAGTAAAGCGAAGCTCAGTTATGAATCAGCCGCTGTGATTATGGCGGATAGCAGTCATCCTTACCATCAAGCTTTAAATAAAAGCTACCAATTATCACAAATTCTATTCCAGAAAAGGCGACAAAATGGTGCGATTAGTTTATACAATTTACAGCAAGGTTTAGCGACTTCTGAAGACGGTGTACTACAACGTATTGCGCCTGAAAAAGCCTATAATTCTCATATTCTTATTCAAGAGTTTATGATTTTATCTAATCAATTAATTGCCCGTTTTTTTGCAGAGCATGATATTCCTGCGCTGTATCGCAATCACACCACTCGAGCGGTTGCTCCACCGCGTGATAGCTTAATTGAGGATATTGATAATGCTGTTAATTTAGGCAATGTGGAGCGCATAGAAACACTCATTAGTAAGTTTGCATTGATCTTTAATAAGGCGGAGTACGCCCCCATTATTGAGGGACACTATGCACTTAATTTACCCGCCTATACGCACTTTAGTTCACCGATTCGACGTTATGCTGATTTGGTTAATATTCGACAATTGGGCGCATTTATTGCGGGTGAAACACTGCCTTATAGTAATGAAGATTTAGCAGAAATCGGTCAACATATTAATGATGTTACGGATGAATATAAACGAAAACAGGGTCAGTTCTTTAAAAAGAAACAGTATAAACAACAACTGGATCTTTTAGATGAAAATGATTATTCAGGCCTTAATAGCAATGAATTTTATGTACTACTCAAAGCTGCTATCAGTGAAAATCGACTTTCAGATTATTTAGAGGATGAAATAAACGCACGTTTACAGAATAAAAGTCTTTCTCATCGAGAGATATTTTTAGTGTTATTTCGTGCTAAGAATCTGGATCAATGGCAGGTGCTAAGACGGTCTATCATGAAAAGTATGAGTGAAAATCTGGCGGATAGTACTACACTATTAGCGATGGCAAGCCAAACCTTTCAATGGCAAGTGATTAGTTATCAGACTGAAATGATTCATAATGCGGTTACACCTAGCTTTGCAACGATTGCAACATTAAAGACTCACAATAAACAGTATTTATCAGATTGCCAAAAAAATAATATTAATATCAAAACTAAAAAATTATCAGAGCAGTTAGCTAACTATAATCTATTGGCTAAGGTCTTGAAAATTGATTTAGATTTTCCTGATTTTTATAAAAAATCCAGTTTAGATACAGTCAGTGAGGATGCGATAAAGCAGGTGCATAGTCAACCTCAAGCCACGATTAATGCAGTCGGGAAATTAGTGGAGTTGTACCAAAAAAAGGGCTGGGAAAATGTCCAATATCACTATAAAGAAAAAGGAGAGTCACATCGACCTATTTTTCAAGTAGAAGCCAGTATTACGATTAATGGTCAAGAATATTTAGCCTGTGTGGAGAAATCTGCAGCGAAGAAAACGGTTAAACAATTTGCAGCTGCTCAGTTGATTGAAACCATCAAACATTTACCCAAAAGCAAAAAGAAATCTGCGGAACAGACCACAGAAAATTTTATTGGTTTACTTAATAATTATATGCAAATCAGACGGCAGGACTTACCTTATTATGAGTTTGATTTAGTTGAGCGAAGCGGTATTGAACAATTTCAATGTAGTTGTATTGTGGTTAAGAAGGATAAAACGACGCTCAATACAGTCGCATATGGAATCAATAAAAAATTTGCAAAAAAGAGTGCGGCAAAACTCATGTGGGAAAAGCTACACTAAAACGTAACGATTTAACGATTAGAATAAGTAAGGATGACAGATGGCAACAGAAGCAGAAATTAAAAACATTATCGAACTCTACGTTGGTTATTTCAACCGCGTCCCTGATACCGCAGGATTAAATTTTAATATCGATTTATTAGATAATAATAGTCTTGTTGATATATCCAATAGTTTCTACAGTGCAGCTATATCCAGTGCTATCCCTACAGGTGAGACGAAACCCTTTTATGAATTAACGGGTTATGGCACAGAAACAGGAGCAAGCAATAATACGGATTATATTAAGCAACTGTATACAGGCGTGCTGGGGCGAGAATTTTCTAAAGGCGATGTGACTCAAGGAGAAGTTGATTTCTGGGTCAATGAACTGACAGGAACGCATAATGATGATAAAGGGGCATTAGCCGTTGCCATGATTGATACAATTCGTAGTTATCCCAATGAAAATAATGGTTTTAGTGAAGAAATTCATGCCAGTGCAACTGCCGCTCGGGATCAGTTTCAGAGCAAAGTCACTACGGCTTCCCATTATGCCTATAAGAATATTTTTGATAACAGTAGCAGTAATTTTTCAGGCACTTATCAAGAATCTATCGCCTTACTTGCTGTACCACTGGAGGTTATTTTTCTTTTTTAAGAATAAGTCATATCGATACAATGCTAAACTGCCAGTTCTTTAGATATTAAATCCATTTTGAATAGGAATTACGAGAACGAACAATGGATGAATCCACACAAGATAATCAATGGAGCTTAGAGACCCTAGCGATTCGCACAGGGCATCACCGCACCCATGAAAGAGAACATTCCGAAGCTATATTCCCAACCTCTAGTTACGTGTTTAAAAGTGCTGCTGAAGCGGCTGCGCGTTTTTCAGGTGAAGAAAAAGGCAATATCTATTCACGTTTAAGTAATCCAACCGTGGGTTATTTTGAAGAACGTCTCGCCGTGATGGAAGGGGGAGAATCTTGTGTGGCGACTGCTTCTGGCATGGCAGCCATTATGGCAGTCATGATGGCTTTGTTAAAAGCAGGCGATCATATTGTCTGCTCTCGTTCTATTTTTGGCACAACCACCATTTTTTTAAATACCTTTATGGCAAAATTTGGGGTAGAAATTACTTTTGTTGAACTCAGTAATTTAGAAACTTGGCAAGCTGCACTAAAACCGAATACTCGTCTTTTATTTGCAGAAACACCCTCTAATCCACTTTCTGAATTAGTTGATATTCAAGCATTAGCCGAAATTGCTCATCTTAATGAGAGTTTATTGGTGATTGATAACTGTTTTTGTACCCCTGTTTTACAACGCCCTTTAATGCTGGGCGCTGATATTGTTGTACATTCTGCAACTAAATATTTAGATGGACAAGGACGTTGCTTAGGCGGTGCGGTTGTCGGTAATGCTGAGTTAGTCGGTGAAAAGGTCTTTGCTGTATTACGTTCAGGCGGTGCATCAATGAGTCCTTTTAATGCGTGGGTATTTTTAAAAGGCTTAGAAACCTTGCACTTAAGAATGAAGGTGCATTCAGACAGTGCCAATGAATTAGCCCATTGGCTAGAACAGCAACAAAGTGTTAAACGGGTTTACTTCACAGGCTTAGCTTCACATCCTCAACATGCCTTAGCAAAACAGCAACAAAGTAATTGGGGCGGCATTGTTTCCTTTGAAGTAGCAGCAGGCAAACAGGCGGCATGGGAAATGATTGATAGCACCCAAATGCTTTCAATTACAGCTAATTTAGGTGATGCAAAGTCTACGATTACTCACCCTGCGAGTACCACACATGGGCGTTTAAGCGAGGAACAACGTTTAGAAGCAGGCATCAGTCAAGGTTTAGTCCGTGTCGCGGTTGGTCTAGAAAATATTGATGATATAAAAGCAGATTTAGCCCGTGGTTTTTGATTTTGTCAGAAAAATAATTTCACAATTTAGGTATTATCAATACTCTCATTCCTAAGTAAGATTATTCATGTTTACTCCCCAAGATCATCATTATATGAGCCTTGCTTTGCGTCTGGCTGAGCAAGGTCGTTATACCGCACATCCTAACCCGCGTGTAGGGTGTGTGATTGTCAAAAATCAAAAAATTATTGGCGAAGGCGCACATCACTATGCAGGTGAGCCACATGCTGAAGTCCATGCTTTAGCACAAGCGGGCAAATTGGCACAAGGTGCAACTGCGTATGTTACGTTAGAACCTTGTTCACATCAGGGTAAAACACCACCTTGTACTTCCTCACTGATTGCCGCAGGTATCAGTCATGTTATTACTGCCATGCAAGATCCTAATCCATTGGTTTCAGGCTCAGGTTTAAAACGTTTAAATAATGCAGGTATTACGACTCAATGTGGTTTACTGGAAGTAGAAGCACAACAACTTAATCGTGGTTTTATTAAGCGAATGCAGTGTAAACGTCCTTTTGTACGGGTTAAACTGGCGATGAGTTTAGATGGTGCAACGGCGATGCAATCAGGGGAAAGCATGTGGATTACAGGTTCAGCCGCCCGTCAAGATGTACAAAAATTACGAGCGCAATCGGAGGCAATTTTAACCGCAACAGGCACTGTGATTGATGATAATCCTTCTTTGAATATTCGCCTTAATGTCGATGATCTTAATTTACCTAATGATTCTCAAAATAAAGTCCGCCCACTACAACAGCCAAAGCGCGTCATTATAGATTCTAAATTATCTACCCCAACAACTGCTAAGTTGCTTAAGTTAGAGGGTGAAACATGGATTTTTACGATTAGCAATCATCAAGATAAAATCAAGGCACTGCATAATGCAGGAGCTGAAGTAATTGTTTTAAAACCTGGTGAACATGAACCCAATAAAGTCCCTCTAGATGCGGTATTGCTTCAACTCGCACAGCGAGAAATTAATGAAGTACATGTTGAAGCAGGTGCGACTTTGTGTGGTGCATTATTATATGCAGGTTTAGTCGATGAAATTATCTTGTATATGGCCGCCCATATTATGGGCAATAATACCCGTGCCTTATTTAATCTGCCTAAACATAATAAAATGCACCAACGTATCGAGGTTAAAATACAGGATATACGCGCTCTCGGTGATGATTGGCGTATTTCTGCTGTACCAACTACGATTAATTCCAATTGCTCCTCACATTAGATTTTAGATTAAGGATAATAAATATGTTTTTTAGTACGCCTGATAAAGCCTCAGTAGCCATTATTCCACTTTCAGTAAAAACATTAAAAAGTTGGCAAAAAGTGCAATCTATAGCATGGAAAAATTGGCTAAGAAGTAATGAATTTACGGCCAAAGAGCATCAATTTTGTTTACTCGCGGATGAAAATGGAAAGTTAAGCAGCGTCGTTGTTGGCGTTGCAGAAGATTCTGAAAATCGTCGTTGGGCATTGGCTAAATTGGTGAATCAATTACCGCGTGGACATTATCACCTTGAAAGTGATTGGAATAAATCTGAAGTTAGCGACGCAATGATTGGTTGGGGCTTGGGAGCTTATCGTTTTGATGCTTATAAATATGAGAAAGAAGAAAGCAACAAGGTACAACTCTATATTGAACCTGAGTTATTAACTCAAGTCAGTGCATTTATTGATGCAATCTACTTAGTGCGTGATTTAATTAATACACCTGCTAATCATATGATGCCTGAGCAACTAGCGAATATTACAGGACAGTTAGCCCGTCAATTTTCTGCTCATTTTACCGAAATTATTGGTGATGTTTTACTGGATGAAAACTTCCCAACTATTCATGCAGTAGGACGTGCGAGTTGTCACCCACCTCGTTATCTTGAATTAACATGGGGAAATACCGACCACCCACGTTTAACCCTTATTGGTAAAGGTGTTTGTTTTGATTCAGGTGGCTTAGATATAAAACCTTCTCGCTTTATGCGTCTAATGAAAAAGGATATGGGTGGTGCAGCACATGCACTAGGCTTAGCTCACCTCATTATGGCGAATCAACTGCCTGTTAATTTGCGCGTATTAATTCCTGCAGTTGAAAATGCTATATCAAGCAATGCTTTTCGCCCCGGTGATGTGATCCGTACCCGCTCAGGTAAGACGGTTGAAATTGATAATACTGATGCAGAAGGGCGTTTAGTTTTATGTGATGCTTTAAGTGATGCGATTGCTGATGATCCTGATTTAATTATTGATTTTGCCACGCTAACAGGGGCTGCACGAGTGGCATTAGGCACAGATGTACCTGTTTATTTTAGTAATAATGCTCAAGTGAGTACTGAACTAAATAGCCATGCAGAGCAACAGCAAGAATTAGTCTGGCAATTACCCTTGTATAAGGATTACTTAAAGCAATTAGATAGCAGTTGTGCTGATTTATTAAATTGCTCCCCAGAGGGTTATGGAGGCGCGATTACCGCCGCGTTATTTTTAAATGAATTTGTACCTAAACAACGTAAATGGTTACATTTCGATGTCATGGCATGGAATAACGCGACCCGTATCGGTCGCCCAAAGGGTGGAGAAGCAATGGGCTTATTTTGTATTTATAGCTATTTGTATTCTGTTTATTCCGCTTAGGTAATACTGTTCAGTCATAGAGAGCTACTACTTTCCAAATAAAAGCGAGTTTGGTTTACGTTGTAAAGTATCAGCAAGTACAGAAAAAGAATTCGCGGTTTCACTTAACTCATCTAACATAACCTGTAATTTGTATTGCAAAGCAGAATCTTCTCCAAGCGAAGTTTGTAAGCTATTTTGGGTGGTTTTTGCTGTGGTTTCAATTTGTTTAATCATACCTTGAGAATTTTGTACCGCTTTTTGAATCTCGGTTATTGCTTTTTGAGTGGTTTTAAGTGTTGAGACCAGCTCACCTGAAATACCTTTATCATTCAGTGATTGAGTCATTTTACTGAGATTCTTAGCTAATTTTCCTGTCTCTGAGACAATCTTTTTAAGATCATTGGAACTGACGACTTTGCGCACTTCCTTAACGGTTTTGGTTAATTCATCGGTTAAGCTAGAGACATCCAAACGCACATCTTGTATGGTTTTAGTTAATTCAGTGGTTAGCTCAGAAGCATCAAAGCTCAGAATAGAACTGCTTGCTGCCGTAGTGGGGAAGTTAGCGATTTTATTATTTTTTGTCGAAGCTAATTTTATGATTTTATGTGGGGTTTCACTTTTTTCAGGATAAACAAATGCAATATACTGAGATCCTGTCAATAAACTGGAGGTCTTTAATTGTGCATGTAGTCCTTTAGCTACTAACTTTTTTAGTAAATGTTCAGCCTGTGCTTTATCGGCATTAACTGATAATTTATCAATAAATACAGAGACCTTAACTAAGGTTTTAATTTCACCTTTCGCATTATTCATCTGCAACATAATACTCTCCACTTTACCGACCTGTACGCCTTGATATTCAAGGGTAGAATCTTTGGCTAAGCCAAATAAGGTATCATCAAAATACATCGTATAATAAAGTTTTTGATTACGCAGCGTATCTTCCTTAGCCGCCTTGTAAGATGTATATAGATGAAAAACAGTCTGTCCTGATAAAGCCTCACTATTATGTATATTTTTAGGGGTTTCAAAGGCAATTCCACCCAATATAAAGGCTGTTAGTGATTCCATTTTTGCTGATATTCCCCCTGATGTAGTGACTTCAACATCAATACCACTCACATTCCAAAAACGAGTATTGGATTTAATTTTATTCGCATACTTATCTTGAATATAGATACTAATATCAACACTTTCTGTATCATTGTTTAATTGACTACCAATCACCTCACCTACTTTTAATTGACGATAGTAAACAGGTGAACCTTCATTTAAAGAGCCTAATTGTTTTGCATTTAAAGTAATCACTGTACCCCGATCATAGGAGGTTACTTTAGGTGGTTTATCCAAACCTGCGTAGATGCCTTTAGATCCATTACGTTTTGTACCAGGATCCATCTCTATATAAAAACCACTAAACAGCGTCGATAAACCACTGACTTCTCCCATAGAGATACGGGGACGTACTACCCAAAATACGGTTTCTTCACCGAGATAGTCATACATAAAAGACTGTAGTTCAGCGGTGATGACCGCCCTATCTTGTAATACCGTTTCGCCTGTATCCAATATTTGAGAACGACGCACTAGCTTTACATCACTGACTTTACCAATATCAATATCTTTATAACGAATACGGGTTCTACCTGCCTCAATACCTCGTGCATTTTCAAAGTCAATCACAATGGTCGGACCTTTTTCACGGTATACTTTAACCATAAGACCCACACCTACTAGTAAAGCAACTAAAGGAATCAGCCAAACTAAAGAAAGAAATGCCTGTTTTTTTACCTTGGCACGGGGGTAACTGCTTTGATTTATTGCTTGGGATTTATTATCACTCATTTTAGATGCCTTATTGTATTATGAGTTATGCGGTCAATATTCCAATTATCATTGTTTGTAGACAAGATTATGTGTCTACTGTAGCGTGTCTTCTGCTTAAAACAAAATTTTACCCGTGCGAGATTTTGATGAAAAAAACAATAAAATTCAAAAATTCGGTAAGGATTACACTATTTATAGGTGCAATCAGCGCTACATCCTTATCTGCTGACACCTATTATTATCATCAATCCGATGGTTCTATTCTTCTAACAGATAAAAAGGTCCATAAAAAAGGCTATACCCTAAAAAAAACTTACCAGAGTAAAAGAAAGTCTAAACCTCTAAAACATAAAACAATTTTCGTTAAAAAAAATAATAAAAAACGCTCTCCCAATAAGAGGATAAGTTGCAAACAACTTTCTGCCCATGTCATTAGACAGAAAACCCACCCTTATCTGCCTCAAATTAGAAAATATGCTTTGCAGTATCAGGTTGAAGAGAATTTGATTCGTGCCATTATGCGGCAAGAATCCTGTTTCAAAGTTAAAGCTAAATCGCCTGTGGGTGCAATGGGTCTCATGCAACTTATGCCAGGTACAGCTAAAGATTTAGGGGTTATTAATGCTTGGAATCCTGAACAAAATATCCAAGGTGGGGTGAAATATATCAGTCAACAATTACAACGTTTTAAGGGTGATAAACGCTTAGCATTAGCGGCCTATAATGCAGGTCCTGGTGCTGTACTAAAATACCGAGGAATTCCTCCTTATCGTGAAACGCAACATTATGTTCGTAGTATTATGAGTGAATACCAACGCTTGAAAAAATACCGTTACACGAAAAAACTGGTTAGTTCATCAAAAAGAGCACAACTTAGTAGTGATTTTTCGATATTTTGGGGACGTAAATGACATGGCGTATAGGTAACGACCTCGTTAAAATGATTAACACAATATCATCGAAAAAAATAAAAATATGAATACTTCTGACTTAGAAAGACTGAATAGAACAGATACGATTCCTAAAAACCTGACTATTATGGTTATTGATGACAGTAAGACAGTACGACGTACTGCTGAAATTTTACTGTCTGAACACGGTTGTAAAGTACTGACCGCCAATGATGGGTTTGAATCGTTAGCAATGATTGCTAATTATCGTCCTGATATTATCTTTGTAGATATTATGATGCCACGCTTGGATGGTTATCAAACCTGTGCATTAATTAAGGGTAACCCTGAATATCGTGATATTCCTGTGGTAATGTTATCCAGTAAAGACAGCATCTTTGATATGGCGCATGGACGTTTATCAGGCTCGGAAAGTTATATTACTAAGCCATTTACGCGGAGTGATCTAATTTCAGCGATTCAACAACATGTTTCTCATCGCCAAGAGGCGGATTTAAACAGGGGTATAAACAATGAATTATCTGAGTTAGACCTAGAACTGACACTCTAAAATTACAGAGGATTCTAGTCATGGCGCATATTTTGATTGTGGACGACTCGCCAACAGAAAGTCACGTCTTAAGACAGTTTTTTGAAGCCAGTGGTTATATGGTAAGTGAGGCGTGTAATGGGCGAGAAGGTATTGAAGTCGCAAAGGTACAACAACCTGATTTAATTATCATGGACGTGGTGATGCCTGGTTTAAATGGTTTTCAAGCCACACGAGAGTTAGGTCGTCGTCAAGAGACGGTCGATATTCCCGTTATTATGTATTCTGCTAAAAATCAAGTCACCGATCGTATGTGGGCATTACAACAAGGTGCAAGTGCTTATCTAATTAAGCCTGTCTCGGAAAAAACTTTACTTAGCACCATCCAACGTTATCTACACAAAGAAATCTCTCATGATGACCCCTTATAAACTGTTATACGGTATGTCACTGTTACGCGATAAAAAACGCTTACAATCCCAAGAAAATGAAAATTCAGAAGACAGTAGCTTTTTACGCATTAATATTCGTGATCACGCCATTTTAATTCGCCAGAGTGAAATTGAAGAAATTATTCCTGTTTTGCATATTACCCCCATCTTAGGAACGAAGCCTTGGTTTAAGGGTTTAACTAGCTTTAGAGGTAATTTACTACCGTTAGTGGACTTGGCTATTTTATTAGGTATCAATCAGCCAGATAATACGACCACAACGGATGTTCGCATTTTAGTTATTCAAACGCCTGAAAATTTATTAGGGCTTTATATTGATAAAGTGGAAAGCATTCGTCATTACTGGCTTAAAAAAGTAACACAGCCACAGTCAGAACCCAACGATGTGTTAGCACGTTATTGTCATCTATACCGTATGCAAAATGATCATTCTATTTTTGTTTTAAATATGCAGGCGATCAGGCGGAGTATAGAGTTAATGAGTGCCTAAGACAGTTTTACTCTACTGCACACGGTGAAGAAAAAAACAATAATGTCCACTGTCTATCATAATCATTCACAAAGTAAATTACCTTGGTTTCCCATTATCTTGCTGATTGTATTTATCGCTTGTATGGTGGTTGCATTTGAATATGCCTCGATTGAAAATAAAAAAACTCAAAACTATCTAACGATATTATCGGAACAAAGTTTACTATCGCAACAAATATCCGCGAGTACCTCACAATCCTTATTACTTAAAGGAAAGCATGATGTTAGTACGATCCAAGCATTACGAGATAAATTCGACAAAAACCTAACGATGCTACAAAAAATTGATGCTGAGATTTCTTTACGCTATCAAGTAGAGATTGAACAGTTAGTGCAAAAATGGGGAGTTTATCAGCAAGAAATTGATACTATCTTAGCGGGAAAGAAAATCATCTCTAGTAATCAAGCTTATGCAAAAAAGATGAGCCGTTTGATTCCAAGTTTACACAGTAAATCAGAAATGATTACTCAATATATGCTTGATAATAATGCTAATAATAAACAAATTATTTTAACAAGCCGACAAGTGATGTTAATCCAACGTATTGATAATAATATCAATCGTGTTCTCAATACCCATCAAAATATTAGTGCTGCCAGTGACCAATTTGTACAAGATGCCGCAGAATTTAGTCAAGTATTGGCGAAGTTACTTAAAAATGAAAGTAAATTATTAAATACAGAACAGTTACAGTTGGTAAAAGAAACCCGTAATTTGTTTAAAAATGTGAATAAGACCATTGCAATGGTTTCAGAGCTAGCCCCTACTTTACAAAAACTTTCTAAAGCAACTTTTTCGATTGAAACTCATTCAAAAATGTTATTACAAGCGGTCAGAGATGTGCAAGAACGCTTTAAACTACGTGAAGATCATAATAGTTTTTATAATATTACAGCCATTGTGTTTGGTGTACTTGCGCTACTGATGGCGATGTGGCTAGCCTACTCTTTATTTAAACAAGCCCGTCAACGCTTACGTTCTTCACATCGCTTAAACGATCAACAACAACAAGCGATTGAGAAATTATTAGAAGAAATGAGTACACTGGCAGAAGGTGATTTGACCATTAAAGCCACTGTAAGTGAAAATATTACAGGTGCAATTGCGGATTCAGTCAACTATGCTGTAGAAGCATTACGAGTGTTAGTCACAAAAATTAACAATACGTCGCGAGAATTGACACACAATGCCAGTAAAGCGGATAATACCATTCAGCTTTTGTCATCATTGAGCCAGCAACAAAATCAAAAAATAACAGATTCTTCTCAGTCCATTGCGGTACTGATCGATTCAATTAAAAATGTTTCGAAGAATGCGGCTAGTTCGGCACAAGTAGCAGAGAAATCACTAGCTATTTCTCATACAGGTGCGAGTACGGTACGCAATACGATTGCTGGTATGAGTACCATCCGAGAGCAGATTCAGAGTACCTCGAAACGCATTAAGCGTTTGAGTGAAAGTTCTCAAGAGATTGGTAATATTGTCCATTTAATGAGTGATATTGCAGAACAAACCAATATTTTAGCCTTAAATGCAGCGATTCAGGCTTCAGCTGCTGAATCACAAAATAATAGTCAAAACTTTTCTGCTTTATCGGATGAAGTACAGCAATTATCACAAGATGCTTCAGAAGCAACCCGAAAAATAGAAGTATTAGTCCGTGCGATTTTAGCGGATACAGAAGAAGCCGTAGCTTCGATGGAAGTGACCACCGCCCATGTGGTTGAAGGAACTCATAATGCCGAAGTGGCCAAAAATTCCTTAAATGAAATAGAGAATGTTTCTGCACAATTAGCCGATTTAATCGAAAATATTTCCAGCGTTTCGATTGATCAATTTGATTCAGCAGAACAAATCTCAGAGACGATCAATGTTATTCAATATATTACCCAACAAACATCGGATCAAGTCGTAGAAACAACACAGTATATCGGTGACTTAACAAAAACGACCGCAGAACTTAGAGAGTCGATTTACGGCTTCGTACTGCCACAAGAAGAAAGTCAACCAGAATAATAAATATTAGGTGCAATATGATTTCAAATAAAGCCAGTCTAATAACCCGTTTAGGTTGGGTTATCAATGATGTCGACCCACTAATTGAGCAAGCTAAGCAGCACTTAGATGGCTACTTAAAGTGGGAAAATGAAGCCAATGAAACGGGTGAAGAAGGTCTTTTAGACTGTACTCAATTATTAGAAAATATTCATGGATCACTCGATTTAGTCGGCGCACACGGTGCAGCGATGTTAGCTAAAGAAATGCTCATCCTTGCGAGTGAATTAAACCAAGATAAAATCGATAAAACTGAAGAAGCAAAGCAAGCACTCGTTAATGCTTTTATTCGTTTACCTGAATATCTCAATCACCTTGAAGAAGGTTATGCAGATTTACCCGTCATTATTTTACCTTTATTGAATGACCTTCGCGCAGCCCGAGAAACGCAATTATTATCTGAACATTTAGTCTTTTTACCTGATAGTGAAACGATTAGTAATGAGGATATTGGTATTTATGACTATGTATCACTAGATACTGAAAATCTACAAAAAGCCTGTGTTCGTCTCCGTTACCACTTTCAGAAATCTTTATTAGGTTGGTTTAAGGAAGAAGAAAAACAACATAGCTTACAAATTTTGCAGCGTGTGGCCAAAAATCTCATTCGTCTTAATAAGAGCAGCCGCTTACGTGCCTTATGGTGGATCATTATTGCGCTTGCAGAAGCTTTAGAACATGAAAAGTTAGAGAGCAGTATCACCGTTAAATTATTAATGGGGCAAATGGAACGTGAAATTCGCATATTCGGTGAAAAGCAGGAAGTGGGACACAATGCTTCTATCCTTGATACCTTAATTAAAAATCTACTCTATTATGTTGGCTTAGCTGAAAAAGGTGCAGAGACGCTTGATGCAGTTAAGGAAGCTTATCTGCTTGATATGCATCTCCCACAAGGTGAAACCTTATATGAACTACGAGAATACTACCATGCTCCTGGGCGGGCTTTGTGGAAATCCGTGGCAGATTCCCTTAATGAACAAATTGGACATTTAGTTACTCACATTGAAACCATTGATACCCAAAATAAAGCGGCATTTGGTGAACAAATTGCCGATTTATCGGAAAGCTTGCAAAAGCTGATTGGTAGTTTACGCGTGATTGGACTGAATCAGGCTGCTAATATTATTGATGATTTGGATAAACAATTAATTTATGCCAGTGATGATAGCAATGAAGATGCTTATCAACTCGAACGGGATGATTTTCTTGATGTCACGCAACGGTTATTACAACTGCAACAAGTATTGGCAGAATACGCACGAACGGGTGATGATATTACTGATGCTATTTTCTCTGATAGTTATAATCTTGATCGGGTGGTAGTACGACAAACTCAAGATGCCATTATTGAAGATATTCAATCTACGCAACAAAATTTAAGTGAGTTTATTGATAATAAATCCGATTTAAACGCATTAAATCAAGCTTCTCAGTATTTATCCTATGTCAAAGGGGCTTTAGTTTTATTAAGTCACACTGAATTTATCCCTTTAGTCGATGCCATTAAAATTTATATACAAGAAGATTTAAAACGTGAGCGTCGTTGTCCTTCTGAAACTGAGCAGCCTTATCTTGCGGATGCCTTAGCGATTTTAGAAACCAGTATTAAAATGTTCCAAGAAAATGAGGATTACACTGATTTATTGCAAGATGCTTATATTGCTATTGATCACTTAACCGAACATTCGGTGATTCCGCATTTAGTTGATGAACTACAACGTGCCGATATTAATCGACAGCTAAAGCAAAAAAAAAAGCAATTTCAGAAGATGCCACCCGCGATTCTCAAGAAAATTGCACTCCTTTAGAGCAAAAACAGGGTAAAACGGCTCAAGACCCTGCAAAAAGCACTCTGACTGAACAGGAAGAAACTGCAACCTTTCTAATTAATGATCCTGAAACACTGGCTATTTTTACGGAAGAATACCGCGAAGCCGCTGCTAAAATTCGTTCTCAGAGTGTTGTTTGGCAAGCTGATTTACAAAATCAACAGGTATTAGAAGAAATTCGGCGGGCTTATCACACCCTAAAAGGTAGTGGGCGCATGATGGGCGCAATGGCTTTAGGCGATTATGCATGGGCTTACGAAAATCTTTTAAATCATGTCTTGAAAGGACAAGTATTAATCACTAAAGATTTAACTCAACTGATTGATACTTCAGCGCAGTCATTACAAAAACAACAAAATGATTTCTTAGAAAAGAATGCCCTTGATGAGCATTTACGCCAACAGCTACAACAGGCTGAAGAGTATTTGCAGCCTAAAAACTCAACGAAAAATATCCAAGATAACGCTGTAGAAATCAAAAAAGTTAGGCAAAAACAAAGTTCTCAAGCACAATATTCAAATGATAAAAATTCATCTTTTAACCAAAATAGACATGATCATAATAGAGAAGATGAAAAAACCACCCTGATGATTTTATCTTTATTTAAAAGTGATTTACCTGAATTACTTGAAGATATTGATACCACGATGTTATCAACTCACAGTCATCCTGAAGAACATAAAAATTGGGTTGAATTAGAACGTCTATTACATACGTTAAAAGGCGGTGCAAGAATGATTAATGCACAAGCAATGGCGGATGTGGCTCATGAAGCGGAATCCCTATTAAATAGTATTGTGACTGGGATTGAGTTAATGGATAAGACCGCTCAGAAACAGGTACAAACTGCCATTGATACACTACATGATCTTGCTGAAGCAGTATTAGAAGGTAATACCGATTTATCTACATCAATACCCAGCATAGAAGCTGCTAAAGCAGAAGAAAAATTGGATAACAATTTAGATGAGAATACTGAACTCGCTACAATACTGACTGAAGACTTAGATGATAATACCGACTTATCGACGACAGTCTTTGAAAGCGAAGTAAAAATTAAAAAATTATTGGATGAGAAGCTAAATTTACAAAGGGACTCCGATACAGGCAATATTGAAGAAAAATCGAATCAGCAACAAACTAAACAGTCGCCTGAGCAACCTTCTGAAAAAATTAGCTTAGTCGATGATTCTGATAATGAAATTGAAAACACCAGTAATAGCTACAACAGCTTGCTTGAACAATTAATCGTTAGTCAGAAAGATAGTTTGCATGATATTAATTTTAGCCAAAATCAGACTAAAACGACTAAGCTAAATAATCATTCTGAATCAACGACTAGCAATAACAATGAAATGATTCGTTTACCTGCCAGTGTGATTGATAATATGGTATGTATTTCGACTGAAATTAATATTAACCAAACCCGCTTAAGTGAGCATTTACAACACTTTGGTAATGATATTGATGAATTGCTCACAACGGCAACCCGCTTAGGACAACAATTGCGAGCTTTAGAGCTGGAAACTGAAGCACAAATTCGACATAGCCATCAGACTGAACCCGACTTAAAACAGGATGATGACGAAGAACAGTTCGATCCTTTAGAACTGGATCAATATTCAGAAATTCAACAATTATCGCGCTTTATTCAAGAAGGTTTAAATGACCTCAGTAGTATCGAAGAGAATCTTTCTTCCGAACAAGCTCGGATTCGACAAGTAGTTACAAAACAGTCGAAAATGAGTCAAGAAATGCAGCAAAGCTTATTAGCAACTCGCTTAGTGACCATTGATACTCTATCACCTCGTTTACAACGAATTGCACGACAAACGGCTGAAAGTTTAGGTAAAAAAGTCTCTTTAGAAATACAAGGTGAGCAATGTGAACTAGATCGGGTGGTTTTACAAAAAATTACTGCTCCTTTAGAACATATGATTCGTAACGCCGTTTCGCACGGGATTGAACGTCCTAATAAACGTAAAAAATTGAATAAGGATGAGACAGGACAAGTACTGCTTGAGATTCAGCGGGATGGGGCAGAAATTGTACTCTGTCTCTCCGATGATGGGCGAGGCATCAATACAAAGGCAGTTTATAAAAAAGCCTTAGCGATGAATATAATTAGTAAACACGATAATTTAGGTGAAGAAGCCATTCAGCGTTTGATTTTCCATTCAGGACTATCGACTAATTCTGAAGTTAATCAAATTTCAGGGCGGGGTGTCGGTATGGATATTGCCAAACGTGAAATTAAAAATATGGGTGGTAATTTACAATTACTTTCAGGTAATAATGGTACTGAATTTATCATTCGCTTACCACTGACTTTGGCGACTAACCATGTTTTATTGTTTGAAGTGGCTAAACAACGCTATGCCATTCCAATGACGGGTGTGGTCGGTTTACAACGGGTTAGTTATCAAGAATTAAAGCAAAGCTTTGCCAAGAAGAACCCTAAGCAACTTTACAATAAGTGTCATTACAAACTACAACACCTTGCTCAGGTCTTACAACAACCCATTATTTTTGAAGGACAGGAAGACGAAAAATTTCCAGTCTTATTCATCCATATGGATAAACAACGTATTGCCTATCGACTCGATAAAATTTCAGGTAATCGCGATGTAGTGATTAAACCCTTAGGGCGTATTTTACATGCCTCTAGCTTATATACCGCTGCAACGATTGAATCTGATGGTTATGTTATCCCGATTCTTAATACGCTAGAGTTAGTACATCGCAAACCTAAGAAAATACAGCTCACTCAAGCCTATCAGCAACAAATTGCGCCTATAAAAAATGAGAAAACGACCATTATGATTGTGGATGACTCGATTACAATTCGTAAAATAACTGAAGCGTTATTACGCTCGCAAGGTTATGAAGTGATTACGGCTAAAGACGGTATGCATGCCTTGGAAGTTTTAAATACACAACGCCCTGATATGATGTTATTGGATATTGAAATGCCGCGAATGGATGGTTTTGAACTCTTATCTAATTTACGTAAAACCCGAAGGTGGAAAAATCTACCTGTTATTATGATTTCTTCACGTTCGGCGACTAAACATCGAAAATATGCCAAGAAAGTGGGTGTGAATAAATTTATGGGAAAACCTTATCAAGAAGCTGAATTACTGGATGCGATTCAACTTTTATTAACCAAACCGACCCATACTTAGGAAAAAATATTGATGTCAAATACTACTCATCATCCCAATATAAAAAGTCTTGTTGTGCCACTTGCCATGGGAAATTTAATTATTCCTAATAACTTAATGGCGGCGATGATTCACCTTGATCAAATGGATGAAACAGATTTGGTTAACTGGCTAGAATGGCATGGACGACGGATTCCACTGATTACCTTAGAATCACTCTGTATGTTGGATAATACACATGTAATGCAAAAGCATTGCGTTATTTTACACTCGTTACTAGACGATGAGAAACTCAGATTTATTGCAATTCAAACTAAAGGTTCACCCCATACTTTAGATGTTAGTGAAGAAGCACTGCGCGATGATCACAAAAAAAATAAACAACGTTGTCCCTATATTGCTAGTCATGTTCGCGTGGGTAATATTCCTTGTATGATTCCAGATTTACCTGCGATTGAAACCGTAATTTTAGAAATGATGCAATTAGAACAAGATGCACAGCTTGATACAAAAATTGAATAAAACGAAACAAAAAATTCTTGTTTTTCAATCTTAAATCCAGTTAGACTGCACCGCATGAATATCAGAGTACTTTATTGCAAATTACATGCTGCCTTATGTACGGAAGCCCGCCTTGACTATATGGGGAGCGTGACCATCGATCAAGATTGGATGGATGCGGCTGCTTTACACGAAGGACAGGAGGTGGATGTCCTTAATGTTGATAATGGTGAACGCTTAACAACCTACGTGATAGCAGGTGAACGAGGACAAGGCGATATTTGCCTCAATGGTGCAGCAGCACATCACTTTAAAGCAGGCAACAAAGTTATTATTGTCGCT
The DNA here is from genome assembly GCA_015486375.1 of Thiotrichaceae bacterium. Classification (GTDB taxonomy): domain Bacteria; phylum Pseudomonadota; class Gammaproteobacteria; order Thiotrichales; family Thiotrichaceae; genus S015-18. The sequence continues at coordinate 39,048 of WFRR01000052.1, read as the reverse complement.
TACTGTAGTGTGACTCTAGAAGAAAATTTAAGATTTCAACCCAAAGTCCTGTTATTTAATCAACATCCTCCATTCAAATTTGACCCTAAAGCGCAGAAATTAAGGTGGTTAGAGCAGCCACCTCAATATACATTACTCGAAAAAGAAACAGCCTCAATGGTTTATCCATTTGATTAGAAAAAACCTAGTTCTTTAGCCTACTTTCTTATGTAAGTCATTATTTTTAATATTTCGTTAAATTAATTTATTTTATATCCTATTTTAGCTTTAGGTTAAATTAATTCTGCATGGGTACTTAGTGCAAAGTTTATACGAATTATGACTATTTAAATATTACTAGTTAATTAAAAACTAATATTGCCATTCCCGTCTAAGATAAGGATAATCAGAACGATTTTTATGAATTAACGGAATCTGATTATGAACCTTATTCGTCCTTTTTGTGGTTTACGCCCTGCTAAGGGTCGTGGTGCTGATGTTGTAGCACCCCCGTATGATGTACTCAATACGGAGGAAGCCATTGAACGTGCGGTAGGTCGTCCGTGGAGCTTTCTGCATGTTTCACGTCCTGAAATTGATTTACCCACAGGTACAGATCCTTACGATGCCACTGTGTATGCAAAGGCACGTGAAAATCTAGATAAGATGATTGATGCAAAGGTCTTAATCAAAGATGATCAAGCTCATTATTATGTTTACCGTATGATGATGGATGATCATGTACAAACAGGTTTAGTCGCGATTGCTTCAGTCGAAGATTACGATAGTAATCGTATTCGTAAACATGAGTTTACCCGCCCTGTTAAAGAAGATGACCGGGTTCGTCAAATTGAAGCCGTTAATGGGCAAACAGGTCCTGTATTGTTAGCCTATCCTGATGCCCCAATTGTTGATGATATTTTAGCGCTTACCGCTAAAGGTGAACCTGATATGCACTCGGTAGCTTTCAATGGTATTGAACATACCCTTTGGTGTATTTCAGATCAGGACATGATCCAGACATTAACGGATAGTTTTGATGCAATGGATGCAATCTATATTGCTGATGGGCATCACCGTTCTGCCTCTGCTTCGCGTATCTGCGCAACCCGTAAAGCCATAAATCCAAATCACACAGGCGATGAACCTTACAATCATTTTTTATCAGTGATTTTTCCACATCATCAAATGAAAATCTTTGATTATAATCGTGTTATTCGTGATTTAAAGGGACTCTCTATTGATGAGTTTTTAGGAAAGGTTGCCAACGACTTTACCATTGAAACCTGTGATGTTGCCTATAAGCCGAAAAAGCCAACTGAATATGGAATGTATTTACAAGAACAGTGGTATCGCCTACAACTTAAACAGGGTCGTCAAAATTCTGATGATCCCGTTGCCAATCTTGATGTGAGTTTGCTTGCCAACTACCTGATTGAACCCATACTGGGTATTAGTGATCCACGTACAGATACACGGATTGATTTTGTAGGTGGAATCCGTGGCTTAGAAGGTTTAGAACAACGTGTTGATAGTGGTGAAATGGCGGTTGCATTTGCAATATTTGCAACCCGTATGGAAGACCTTATGTCAGTAGCGGATGCTAATAAAGTAATGCCACCTAAGTCGACTTGGTTTGAACCTAAGTTAGCGGATGGAATTGTTTCGCATATGCTGGATTAAAATAGCGTTGCGTATTCAAAAACACCCGATAAATCGCTTTCTAATTTATCGTGGTGCTTCTTATCTCGAATAAGGTGTTTTAGTCAGATTGATGCAAACGTCGATAACGGACAGAAGAGTAAAGAGAAAGACCAATAAAAGTAATTCCCACTAAGCCTGTAATAATTTCTGAAATATGAAAATGAATACCGAGCAACATAATAATGGCTAATGCACCAATACCATAGTGTGCGCCATGCTCTAAATAGATATATTCATCTAAAGTACCTTTATGTACCAAGTGAATCGTTAGTGAGCGAACAAACATTGCACCCACTGCTAGCCCTAACATAATAATCACAATATCACTGGTAATCGCAAATGCACCAATCACACCATCGAAAGAGAAGGAAGCATCAAGAACTTCTAAATATAAAAAAGCCATCATTCCTGAACGCTTAACTGTATCCGCCGCACTCATACCTGTATCATCAGGCTCAAAAAATAAATCTAAGCTACTGACTGCGATATATAAAACAATCCCTGCTAGCCCTGAAATAAGGACGGTTAAACGTGCATCATTATCAATAGGCAATAAGGCTTGCATGGCAAATAATACAATTAATGCAATCAGTATGCTAATCACTTCTAACTTGCCTAAATCACGCATTTTTTCTTCAAAAATTTCTAGCCAATGCACTTCTTTATCAGAATCAAACATAAAGCTTAAAAAGACCAGTAAAAGAAACATACCACCAAAAGAGGCAATAGAAGTATGGCTTTCATTGAGGTAACGTGCATATTTTTCAGGGTTATGCAGTGCCATATTCATAACATCAACTGAACCTAAGCCTGTTGCAACTGCAACGATAGCAATAGGGAAAATTAAGCGCATTCCCACGACAGCCACTAAAATGCCAATGGTTAAAAAGCGTTGCTGCCATTTTTCGTCCATATCCTTAAGAATAGAGGCATTTACCACCGCATTATCAAAGGAAAGGGAGATTTCCATAATACTTAAGACGGACATTAAAAATACAGCAACCACCCAACCCATTGAAGAGTTTGCTCCCCACCATGCAGCGGTTACAAGGCAAACGATGGTTAACAAAAATGAATATTTAAAGTTTTGAAACATAATTTCCAACTATTTTTAAAAATAAAAAAGGGCATCTATTTAGATGCCCTTTTTACAGTGAAACACTCAGTTTATTTTATGAATTTGCCTTCGGTATAATAATTAATTGTTTAATTACATTAATGGCTTTTTCAAAATCCGTGTGTTGACCGCTATGTTTATATTGCTCATTTGGTGTCGGAAGCGGTTTATTTTTATCTGGGATTAACTGACATTTGAGTAATTTATCTCGATTAGCTTGTATCTTGCCACGTTTAACATCAAAGCAAAATGTCTTATTATCTTCAGTAATAGCAGGTTGTTGCTTTAAGTTAGGTTTATTACAACTTGTACTGATAGAAATAGGTTGAGGTGTTGCACTATATTTATTTGTGCCACCACACACTGTGCTTGCAGCAAAGGAAGTACTAGACACTGCGATGCTAGACAGACCTAATAACAGTAATAAAGTTGTATGTTTATATCTTTCCATAATTAACAGTCCCTGAACGTTATATCGTTTTCTCTGGCATATCTTATAGCCTATTGCGTTCAAAAAAGAAAAAAAACAGCTTATAAATTAAACCATTGTACAACTATTGGACGATATAGACAAGAAATGTGCTTTATCGTGCCAGTCTCCTAAGACAAACCGTTTAACAAGCTGCCCTTTAATCGAAAAACGATGGGTTGCCATGCGGTGTGTATGTCCGTGAATTAGTTGTTGTACTTGATGATGTTGCATTGCGTCAATAACTGCAGTTTGATTAACATCCAAGATCGTTTCATTTTTTTGCTGTGTTTGTTGTTTACTGGTATTACGTAACTTAAGTGCATGCTTGATACGGTCTGAAATTGATTTACTTAAAAAATTATCTTTCCATGCTTGAGAACGTAATAATTTCCGAAATTTTAGGTATTCTACATCATCCGTACACAAAGTATCTCCATGCATAATTAATGTTTTTGTACCGTATATATCGATCACTGATTCAGATTGGTTAATAATTTTACATCGAGTCATATTTGCAAACTCATCACCTAATAAAAAATCACGATTCCCTGCAACAAAGTAAAGCTTGACGCCTCTATCACTTAACTGCTGTAGCTTAATAATAATAGGCCAAAATTCATGCTCAGCTTGTTCGAGTATATCGTCGCCAATCCAGTATTCAAATAAATCTCCTAATATATACAATGCTTCCGCTTGATTTTGCAATGCGCTTAAAAATTCCAAAAATTCCTGAATCATCTGTGGACGACTGGCATCAAGATGTAAATCAGAAATAAACCATGTTTTTTGCATAATGGACACTTTTGTATTTTAGGAAATCATCAAAAAAAGGTGAAATGTTAATTAAACCATCCCACCTCATTGTATCAGTGTTATTACACTTACTTGACGACAGTGACTTTATTCATGACAACAGCTTCTAGCGGTACATCACCATGCTGACCATGATTACCTGTTTTAACAGCTTCAATTTTCTTAACAATATCTGTGCCTTCAGTGACTTTACCAAATACAGCATAGCCCCAACCTTGAGCGGTTTTAGAGGAATGGTTTAAAAAATCATTATTTTTGGCATTGATGAAAAATTGTGAAGTGGCAGAATGAGGGTCATTAGTACGCGCCATCGCTAAGGTATACTCATCATTTTTTAGGCCATTATCAGCTTCATTTTCAATCGGAGCATTGTTTGATTTTTCTGACATATCAGGGTTCATTCCGCCACCTTGAATCATAAAACCAGCAATCACACGATGATAGATCGTGCCATCATAAAAACCAGCATTAACATAGCTAAGGAAATTCTCAACACTTTTAGGGGCTTTATCCGCATAGAGTTCAGCGGTAAAATCACCCAGTGATGTTTCAAATTTGATGGTTGGATTGGACATAGTAGAGCCTCCAGAAGGCTGTTGCTTTGTCTCTTCTGTTCCTGAATCTGAATTACATCCAGTGAACATGACTAAAGACATTAAAAATAAAAGAGAGCGAATAAAACGTTTCATTATAGGTATAACCTCAAAATTTAATTATTTTTATCTAAAATCGGCAGTAGCACATGGTTTCAGATTTTTAATTAAGGTGGTATAAGCGGCGTGCATCATACCTGTTTGAGTTAGACTTGTCGTTTAGCATCAATCACATTGGACAATTGCATAATTTTATCAAGAACTGCACTGAGCTGTTGGGTGCTTTCAATTTGAATACTTGCCTTGATCACCGAGGTGTTAGCTTCTTTTCCGCGTTTACTGGTCACTTCTATAATATTAATGCGCTTTTTCGCAAAGACATCCGCTACATCCCGCAATAAACCAGGTAAGTTATAACCAATCACAATAATATCAGCCAGATATAGCCTATGACTTGTATTCCATGCAACATCGACCAAACGGGCTTGTTGAGCCACATTCATATTAAGAATATTAGGACAATCTTGCCGATGAATAGAAACACCTCGTCCAATCGTAATAAAGCCTGTAATGGCATCACCTAAAACAGGTCTGCAACATACGGATAGTTGGGTTAATAAGTCAGTGACACCATTTACGCTAATATCATAACGGTGTGATTTATCACTGGCAGGAAAAGGGTGTAATTCAATCTTAGAGTCAGAATCTTCTGCTATGGGTTTAACCACTAAATCATCCAATGCATCAATCAGTTGCATGATACTAATATCATCTCGACCTAATGCAATAAAGAAATCATGATCATCTTGCTTCTTAAAACGTTGGATTAACTGATCTAGCGATATGTCAGCCACTCCTAAACGACGGCACTCTCGCTCAAATAATAATTTACCTTCTAAATAATTTTCTTCATGATTTTGCTGATGAAACCAGTAGCGTATTTTACTGCGTGTCTTGGATGAACAAGCATAATTTAAACTGGGATTCATCCAATCTCGGCTAGGACGTTCTTCTGTACTGGTTAATATTTCAATTTTGTCGCCATTTTTAAGAATATAATCCAAAGTTACCATGACACCATTCACTAATGCACCTCGGCAACGATGTCCTACGGAAGTATGTACAGCATAAGCAAAGTCTAAAGGAGTTGAACATTTAGGTAATTCAAATATTTTGCCTTTAGGGGTTAAAACAAATACACGGTCTGAAAAAACTTCGGTGTGAAAATCATCGACTAACTGGGCATCATTACTCTGATTGTCGAGCAAATAACGTAGAGAGCTAATGGCTTTTTCCATTGCCTGATCTTGTGCACCGCCCTCTTTATAACGCCAGTGGGCAGCGACACCTAACTCAGCTACCATATGCATATCTTTAGTGCGAATTTGCACTTCAACCGTTTGTCCCTGATCGGCAAAAACTACGGTATGAATTGATTGATAACCATTAGGTTTACGATTGGCAATGTAGTTATCAAATTCTTGCGGTAAATTTCTCCACTTTTCATGTACGAGCCACATTACTCGGTAGCAACTTTCAATATTATCAACAATAATGCGTATCGCTCGAAGATCATAGAGTTGATCAACTTGTAAGCCTTTACGATGTATTTTCTTCCAAATACTATAAATGTGTTTTGGTCGCCCTGATACACTAGCTTGAATCGATTGTTGTGCTAATAACTGATTAACGTCATCCACAAAGTTTTCAATAAAGTCTTCACGTTCTAAACGGCGAGACTGTAATGATTTAGCCACCCGTTTATATTCCAGCGGATTAATATAACGAAACGCAAGGTCTTCCATTTCCCACTTTAATTGACTCACTCCTAAGCGACTGGCAAGAGGTGCAAAAATATCGAGTGAATCTTGAGCAATCCAAGTCCGATATTCGGTTTCGTAGTGACTTAGAATTCTTAAATGCTGTAAACGCCATGCTAATTTAATCAATACTGCCCAAACATCACTTGCCATTGTCAATAACATGCGTCGTAATATTTCTGCCTGTTCTGGAGCAGAAGGTTGATCGTGTAAACGACAATTCACAAATCTATGTAGTTGATGTACACCTTTAACAATTTTAACGATATGTTTACCGTATAAAGATTCAATATTATTCAAATCAATCAACTTAATAAGGCGATAATCGCTTAATAAAGCTGCTAATAATATTTCCTGATTAGCTTGTAGGCCATGCAGAATTTCTGCGACATCTAGGCTATTGGGTAGCATATCTTTTCGATGCATTGCACCCAGTTGTATAATACGGTCTACCGCATCTACAACGCGTTCGTGGTCGGTCTCAAGACCTGATATCCAGAAACGCTTTATCCAATCATCACGCGTACGTGATTCCGTATTAACTATTTGACTATGTAACATAATGGTATTCTCAGTTAGTTTTGCTTCTCATCCTTGAGAGAAACAACTGTAGATTATTATTATTTAATTGCGTGTAACCTCTGCCCCAAGAGAAGTTGTTTAAAATAATATATAAAGGGAATGATTAAACTGTCATGAGACCCTCCTTAAATGTTCTAAGATTGTTGAGCTTGCGCTATTGTAGCAATACAGGACGCTAGATCATTAAAATTTTTGATGCTGTATTCTATCAGTCTATGCTCTTGATTTGTTAGCTGGGGTCGATACCAAATAGCAGTCAACCCCGCTTGATTTGCACCGTATATATCGCGTTGTAGATCATCACCTACATAAATCATTTCATGCGCTTGACACTGAGCTTTCTTTAAAGCTAACTTAAAAATATCAGGATGAGGTTTTGCTACCCCTGCTTCACGAGCAGAGACAGTAAAATCAAATAATTTTCCAATACCGATATGGTTAACATCAGCATTGCCATTACTGATCACGCCTAAACGAAACTGTTGCGATAGGTGGGCGAGAATATCTAATACCCCTGTATAAAACTGGACTTTATTACGTGCTAGCCAGAAAACCCGAAAAGCGGTATCAACCATCTCCGATTCATAGTTAAATTCGTTGGCTAAACTAGATAACCATCGCTGTCGCAGTAAACTGAGGTCATAAGAGAGTTCAGAGTGCTGTATCATAAAACACTTACTTTGCTGTATTAGTTGTTCAAAAGAGTAACAATGGGTAATTTTGGGATAAGAGTGTTCTAAGTAAGTATAAAGCTCTTTTTCAGCAGCATGGATAACAGGTTTGCAAGCCCATAAAGTATCATCCAAATCAAATGCAATACAGTGAATGGTCATAAGTAGAGGTTCTTTAAGTGATGAAAATAATATTTCTTAGTATCTTATTGGTACTGATGCCGAGTGTTCTCGCTGCAAAAACCGTGGTGTTTATTCATGGTTATATGGAAGATGGCATGGTCTGGCGAAATAAAGGCGTAACGACAGCATTACTAGCTGATCAATATGTAGATCAAGGTACACTTGTTCTAAAAAACAAGGGTGTGCAACGCTTTTCTAGTAATCGATCCACTATTTTTTCACCTAATGTATTTTATACTATTGAGCTACCTTGGCAGATGTCTATCGTACAACAAGCCACTATCCTTTCCCATTACTTAATCACTATTTATCAACACCGTAAAGAAACAATAACACTGGTAGGACACTCAAATGGCGGACTGGTTGCACGTTATGCGCTAGTAAACCAAATACAACTTGCAAAAATAGTGAACACCCTTATCAGTATCGCGACCCCTCATCTTGGTTCACCACTGGCACAGTTAGCTATTCTTGCTAATAAAACCCCATTGGATGAACTGAGCCAAGTGCTAGTCGATCAAGTACTGGAAAAATCGACACCGCTATTCAGACAGTTAAGAGCGGCTAAACCCGATAGTTTTCTTTATTGGCTTAATCAGCAGCCACACCCTAATGTGGCTTATATTTCTATTATTCGAAAAAATGAATCACTACTCCCGAGTAAATTGGACTACGTTGTGCCTGCTTATAGTCAAAATATGAATAATGTATTTGCGCTGCGCGGAAAGTCTACGGCTTATGCTAGCAACCAAAGTCATACGCTAAATCGCAACGATGGCGAGCTGATTGCTTATATCATGCGTTCGATCAATTAATTTTGTGCATATACCTTCGTTTAAGCAAATGCTAGAATTACTACATGAATATTCAGTTTAATAACCTCAACGATATGTTATATATAACAAAAAAGAGCTTGTCATATCATGTCCCTAACTATTAATGCAGAAGATCGTTTAATTAGTAAAACTTTTCCTGTTGCTATTCTTTTTCATGCCTTTATTATTTTTGGGGTAGGGTTTGCTCTTTCCATATCACCTAGAATCAATATTTCACCTGTACTTGATATTACTTTAGTACAAACACATAGCGATATTAGTCCTGAAAAAGTAGACTTTATTGCCCAAGCTAACCAGCAAGCCAGTGGTTCTCGTGAGGAAAAGTTTCGCCCTAGCCAGTTAATTAGTTCCCTCAATACTCAAGTCGAACATGAAGATTCTCCTTTATACTCTTCTGCTAGCATCCCCGATAAAACAAAAAATTTAACTTTACAGCAATTAACTACGCAAGCTGAAAGCTTTAAGCACACACCACAAAAGCCAGAAGTGCAAGAATATGAATTAAGCAAACCTAACAATGAAGAACATTTGGATCAAACGGCAGAAATGGCACAATTATTAGCTGAGATGAATGAAGCAGAAATTCGTTATGCTAAGCGACCACGAATTCATTTTATTGATGCAGTCAGTGCTAAAAGTGCAGTCGAGGCGGCTTATATTGATTCATGGGTGAGTAAAATTGAACGAGTGGGTAATACTAATTTTCCTAAGGAAGCGATTCAACGTAACTTAGAGGGGCAGTTAATTTTAAATACTACATTAGATCATTCAGGTAATGTCGTCAGTGTCGATATTGATATATCATCAGGCCATCGTAGCCTAGATCAGGCAGCTTTGCGTATTGTTAAGTTAGCTGCTCCTTATCCCGCTTTACCGCCTGAAATTCGCAAAAAATGGGATCAACTCAATATTACGCGCACTTGGATATTTCACAGCAAAGGACGAGGACAGATCGACACCCAATAATATGGTTATGGATAAAGCATCAAATTTAAAAAACCAATTTCTTATCGCAATGCCCTGTATGAATGACCCCAACTTTGATCATACAGTGACACTCATTTGTCAACAAAGTCATACAATGGGAGCATTTGGCATTACGATCAATCGTCCTGCGGACTTCAATTTAGGTGATTTATTTGAGCAATTAAATATATCGACTAATAGTACCAATCTCGCTGAGATTCCCGTATTTTTAGGTGGGCCTGTACAACCTGAACAAGGTTTCGTTGTACATGACACTAAAAAAGTATGGGAAAGCACGTTAAGCATCACCGATGAACTCGCATTAACTTCTTCCCGTGATATTTTAACGGATATTGCTAAAGGCGAAGGCCCTGAACATTTTCTCTTAGCATTAGGCTGTGCAGGTTGGTCATCAGGACAGTTAGAAAAAGAAATTCAAGAAAATATTTGGCTAACCTCTCCTGCCACACAAGAAATTCTGTTTGAAACGCCCTATAAAAAACGTTGGCATGGTGCAGCTAATATTTTAGGTATTGATTTAAATTTACTTTCTAATATAGCAGGGCATGCATGAGTAGTGTAATCGCATTTGATTTTGGTAAACAGCGTACAGGAGTGGCGATTGGTAATACATTTACAATGATCGCAACGCCTCATTGTGTACTAAATAGTATTCAACAGCAGCCTAATTGGGACAAGATCACAAACTTAATTAAAGAGTGGAGACCTCAGCAACTTGTAGTTGGTGTTCCGTATCATTTGGATGGTAGCAGCAGTGAAATGACCAAAGCGGCGTTGCGTTTTTCACGTCAATTAGAAGGACGTTATTCATTGCCGATTGCAACCATTAATGAACAACTTTCTTCACGCGAGGCAGAACAGCGTTTAAAACAGTCTCGGCAACAGGGGCGAAAAAAGAAAATCAATAAAAATGAAATTGATCAATTAGCGGCTGCCATTATTTTGGAAAATTGGTTTCAACTAAGAGAATTAAATGGATAGAGATCACCTTATTAATCAACGCCTCAATGTGCCTGACGAATTACCATCGACAATGCAGCTCAATGCACAGCGTCAACTCAAGCATTTTTTAACCGTTGAAACCTTATCGCCACTCTTATTAGAAGAAATTCTTGATCGTGCAGAAAGCTTTGTCACTCAACCCAATAGGATTCAAAAGCAATATTCATTGTTACAGGGCAAAACAGTGATGAATCTATTTTTTGAAAATTCCACTCGTACACGGACAACATTTGAGTTAGCTGCAAAACGTCTCTCTGCTGATGTATTCAATTTAGATATACGTACCTCTGCGACCAGTAAAGGGGAAAGCTTATTGGATACGATTCGTAATTTAGAAGCGATGAATATTGATATTTTTGTGGTTCGACATCAACACAGTGGTACAGCCAATTTTATTGCGCGCTATTGTGCGCCTCATATTAGTGTATTGAATGCAGGTGATGGTCATCATGCTCATCCAACTCAAGCAATGCTAGATATGTTAACGATTCGCCAACATAAACCTTCTTTTCAACCCCTTAAAGTCGCTATTGTGGGAGACATTCTTCATTCCCGAGTGGCACGTTCTCAAATTCACGCGCTATCTATTCTCGCTACAGGTGAAATACGTGTGATTGCACCCAAAACATTAATACCGATTGGCATTGAAGATTTAGGTGTACGCCCTGAAAATATTTATTCAGATATAGATCAGGGGCTTAAAGATGTCGATGTCATTATTATGTTGCGTTTACAAAAAGAACGAATGCAAGCTGCGTTATTGCCATCAGAACAAGAATTTTATAAGTTTTATGGTTTAACAGAAGAACGCTTAAAATTGGCAAAACCCGATGCGATTGTCATGCACCCTGGCCCTGCAAATCGTGGTGTAGAAATTGATTCACGGGTTGCCGATGGTAAACAATCTGTGATTTTAAATCAGGTGACCAATGGCGTGGCTATTCGTATGGCGATTATGTCAATGGTAATGCAAACTCAACAACAGGAGCAAACACGGATAGCAATATGATTGATAAAATTTTTAATGCACGGCTACTTGATCCTGCTAAGCAAGCGATACATTCTGATGATCAATCCTATGATATTAATATCACAGCGGGCAAGATTAGCGAAATTAGTCTCAGTCACCTCAAACCTAATTTTAGTAAAAATATTCAAAATACATTATCAAAATCCTATATTGATGCAAAAGAGAAGCTTGTATTTGCGGGGTTAGTCGATTTAGCGACTTACTTACGCGAACCAGGAGCGAGTTATAAAGCCAGTATCAAATCGGAAACATACGCTGCTGCCAGTGCAGGTATTACTACATTATGTTTTCAGCCTGAACCCCGTGTCTTGGTCAATAATACTGCCAATGTAAATTTGATCCACGAAATTAATCAGCGGTCGGCTACCGCACATATTGAAGTGATTGGTAATTTAACTCAGGATTTGAAAGGTGAAACGCTGAGTAATATGGGAGGCTTAAAGCAAGCGAACTGTGTGGGGGTTAGTAATGGTTTGCAACCGTTAAAAGACTTACATACTTTACATATGGCGATGAAATATGCGAGTACGCATGATTTAAAAGTTTTTATCCACCCGTTAGAACATTCTTTGGCACAAAAAGGCTGTGTTCATGCGGGTAGTGTCGCTACTCGGGTCGGTTTACCAAGTATTCCTGTCGCGGCTGAAAGTGCGGCGTTAGCACAAGCTTTGACATTAGTGGAAGCCACAGGGGCAAAAACCCATTTTTGTCGTTTATCCAGTGCAGCCAGTGTTAAATTAATTGAATACGGTAAAAAACAAGGTCTACCCATTACCGCCGATGTTGCAGCGCATCAACTATTTTTGACAGATATTGATATTATGCACTTTAATCCACTTTGTCATACCTATCCGCCTTTACGGAGTGAACGAGATAAAAATGCCTTACGACAAGGACTTGCAGACGGTGTGATTGATGCTATTTGCTCCGATCATCAACCGCATGAAATTGACGCTAAGCTTGCCCCCTTTCAACAAACCGAAATTGGTATTTCAGGTTTAGAAACCTTGTTGCCTTTAACCTTAAAACTGGTTGAAGAAGGTGTATTTGATTTATCTCATGCATTAAAATTAATTAGTCTGAATCCTGCTAAAATTCTAAACATTGATGCAGGTCAGTTACGCTGTGGCTCAAATGCAGATTTAGTTATTTTTGATCCCGATGCATTTTGGTGCTTAGAAGCTGAGTTGATGTTAAGTGATGGAAAGAACACACCTTTTTTAGGACAATGGTTTTCTGGAGAAGTAATTAATACCTTGCTTGCAGGTAAAATGGTCTATAGTAAGAACTAAAGGAATTTGAGTATAAAAATGACAGCACAATATATATTAGTGGTAGATGATGAACCTGATATTCGTAATCTACTCAGTGAGATTTTGGAAGATGAAGGTTATGAAGTCAGTGTGGCAGAAAATGCTTCGCAAGCTAAAAATATCTATCGCTCTCGTAAAACAGATTTGGTTTTATTGGATATTTGGATGCCCGGTGAAGATGGCATTTCATTATTAAAAAGCTGGAGTGAAAATAACAATTTATGTTGTCCTGTTATTATGATGTCAGGTCATGCCACCATTGAAACGGCGGTTGAAGCCACCCGTTTAGGTGCTTATGATTTTATCGAAAAACCACTTTCATTAGCAAAAACTTTATTAACTATTGAACATGCACTGCATGCTTCACAGTTAGAACAGGAAAATAAAGGTTTACGCAAGAAAGTCACCCGAATGCAAGCCCCGATTGGTTCGAGTGAAACTATTCTTAATTTGAAAAAACAAGCAAAACAAATTGCGAAACACAATACCTCTGTTTTATTTTATGGTGAATCTGGGGTCGGCAAAGAAGTTTTTGCACAATATATTCACAGTCACAGTGCGCGAACTAATCGAGCTTTTGAAACCGCCTCCGTCAATGCGATGAGCCACGGTGATATGGGACGTGAAATTTTTGGTTGGGAAGAAGCCCCTGATAAAATACACTTTGGTTTACTGGATAAAGCCAGTGGCGGAACGTTATATTTATCTAATATTGCTAATTTAGACCAAGAAACGCAGCTATATCTACTCACGGCTTTAAAAGAAAAGAAATTTAAACGTATTAATGGCAAAGAATGGCTAAGTTTAAATACCATTATTTTTACAGCGTCAGATCATGATTTACGTGATGATGTTGAGCTTGGGAGCTTTAATGCAGAACTTTATTATCAACTGAATATTGTTCCGTTACTTATTCCGCCTCTGCGTGAACATCCCGAAGATATACCTGAATTACTCAATTTTTATGTCGATAATTTAACTGTGCAAGAAGGCTTGCCTTATCGACATTTTTCTTTACCCGCACAAAATTTTTTACGCTCACATACATGGCTCGGTAATATTAAAGAGTTGAGTAATTTGGTGCAACGTCTGTTAATTATTGGTGCAGACTACGAAGTTAACCAAGATGAAGTAGAGGAAGCATTGGGCTCTCAAGTCCCTATTTATAGTTATGGCATTGGTAAAATTCCTGAGAACTTATTTGATATGCCTTTACGTCAAGCCCGAGAACAATTTGAACATGATTATTTGGTGTATCAATTACAGCAGACTAAAGGTAATGTGAGCAAATTAGCAGAGCGAGTAAAAATGGAACGGACGCATTTGTATCGAAAGATGCGAACTTTGAATATTGATCCTAAAAAATATGGGCGTAACTAACTGATATCGAATAATTATAAGAGACCTCATCGGTGAATTAATAATAATATGAAAATAATTATTCTCGGGGCAGGGCAAGTAGGGCGTTCATTAGCAGAAAGCTTAGTACAAGAAGAGCATGACGTAACCATTGTAGATCAACGCCTCTCAGCATTACGGACATTACAAGATAAGTTGGATATTCGTACTCAACTGGGCATTGCATCACACCCGACAGTATTAGAAAACTCAGGCATTGAAGATGCAGAGATGTTAATTGCAGTTACGAATAATGATGAAACCAATATTGTTGCCTGTCAAATTGCCTATAGCCTTTACCATACCCCTACGAAACTAGCCCGTATTCGCTCTTCAGAATATCTTAAATACCCTGAATTATTTACCAATAATGCGATTCCAATTGATGTACTGATTAGTCCAGAGCAGTTAGTCACCGACTATATTTATCGTTTAATGAAGCACCCTGGAGCATTACAGGTACTTGATTTTGCGGAAGGGCATATACAACTGGTTGCTGTGAAAGCTTATCATGGTGCGCCTTTAGTCGGCTGTAAGCTAGGTAAACTCCAGACCAGTATGCCCAGTGTAAAAAGTAAAATATTGACTATTTTTCGCGGCGGACGCGCGATTATTCCCAATGAATCCACCATTATTAATAGTAATGATGAAGTTTTTTTTCTAGCTGCGCCTAATCATGTTCGTACCCTGATTAGCGAACTACGCAAATTGGATAAACCTTATAAGCGTATTATGATTGCAGGAGGAGGGAGTATTGGTCGTCGTTTAGCCCATTTATTAGAAGTTGCCCGTTACCATGTAAAAATTATTGAAGTTGATAGCCAACGTGCCTCCTATTTAGCTGAGATATTAGATAAAACCATTGTTTTAGAAGGTGATGCGGCAGATGAATCACTTTTATTAGAAGAAAATATTGAAAATATTGATGTCTTTTTAACTTTAACCAATGATGATGAAGCCAATATTCTCTCCGCCATGTTAGCCAAGCGGCTCGGAGCAAGACGAGTTATTGCTTTAATTAATCGAGCCAGCTATATGGATTTAGTTGAAACCAGCACAATTGATTTAGCTATCTCACCCCAACAAGTCACCATCGGTGCTTTACTGACCCATGTTCGACGTGGTGATATTGTTTCTGTGTATTCATTACGCAGAGGTGCTGCAGAAGCAATTGAGGTTATTGCTCATGGTGATAATAGAACTTCACGTGTTATCGGGCAAAAACTTGCCAAGATAAAATTACCCCCGACCACTACAATTGGAGCTATTGTGAGAAATAAACAGGTCATTATTGCTTCTGATGATATTGTGATAGAAGCGGAAGATCATATTATTATGCTACTTTCTGATAAGCGTTATATTCCTGCGGTAGAAAAACTATTTCAGGTTGGTATTACCTTTTTTTAAACCCTAAGCGAAGATAAAGCCTGTGCAGTTTCTGGTTATACAACGTGTTCTTGGCTTATTAATTCTTGTATTTAGCCTAACCTTATTGCCGCCTATTGGGGTTGGCATTATATTTGAAGAAGAAGACAGTCTTATGCCGTTTATTGACGGCTTTTTTATTGTCGCTTTGATCGGTATTTTTTTATGGTTTCCTGTACGACATAGAAAAAATGAACTGCGTCTAAAAGATGGTTTTTTAATTGTCGTGCTATTTTGGTTAGTACTCGGTCTCACAGGAGCTATTCCTTTTCTTTTAGACAAAACAGTTAACCTTTCTGTTACCGATGCAGTATTTGAATCAATATCAGGTTTGACCACAACAGGTGCAACCGTTATTACAGGTTTAGATGCATTGCCCCGCTCCATTCTATTTTATCGACAAGAATTACAATGGTTAGGTGGTATGGGGATTATTGTCTTAGCTGTAGCGATTTTACCCATGTTGGGTGTGGGTGGAATGCAGCTTTATCGGGCTGAAACTCCCGGACCAATTAAAGATTCTAAACTGACTCCACGTATCAAAGAGACAGCCAAACTACTCTGGTATATCTACCTTATTCTTACCGTTGCTTGTTTATTAATGTATAAATTTGCGGGTATGTCATGGTTTAATGCCATTGGACATGCATTTAGTACGGTGGCAATCGGCGGTTTTTCAACCCATGACAGTAGTATCGGCTTTTATGATAGTAGCTTTATAGAAGCCATTGCCGTGGTGTTTATGTTATTAGCAGGGGTGAACTTCGGATTACATTTTACGGCTTGGCGTACCTTAAGACCCAGTGTCTACTTTATGGATTCTGAATTTAAAACCTATATTGCTATCTTAAGCGGATTGATTATTGTCTCCATCCCTTATTTATACCTTTCTTCTGACATTGATAAATTACTGAGTCTTGATGAATCCATACGGCAAGCTATTTTTCAGGTCGTTTCGATTATGACGACCACTGGCTTTACTACAACCAATTACAGTGAGTGGCCAGGATTTTTGCCTGTCTTACTCTTATTTGCGAGCTTTATTGGCGGTTGTGCTGGTTCTACCGCAGGAGGGATGAAAGTTGTTCGCGTCTTATTGCTGTTTAAACAGGGGAATCGTGAAATTTATCGTTTGATTCATCCAAGAGCAAAACTATCTATTAAAATCAATCGTAAACCTGTGCCTGAAAGAGTTGTGCAAGCCGTATGGGGGTTTTTTGCTGTATATATTGTTCTATTTGTTACATTTATGCTATTGGTAATGATGAGTGGAGTCGATCACACCACCGCTTTCTCTGCCGTTGTTGCAACACTCAACAATTTAGGACCAGGTCTAGGTGAAGTCGCCGAAAATTTTCATACCATGAATGACTTTAGCAAGTGGTTATTGTGTCTAGCTATGTTAATGGGACGTTTGGAAATATTCACTTTATTGGTAATTTTAACGCCTGCTTTTTGGCGTAAATAATGTGAAAAAATACTTTTTCAGCATGAATAGCTTCGCTCATTTATATCTAAATAAACAAATGAGTAAAGCTATTAACCGTTATCTATTCTAATTAACGCAATTTAAAAAACAAAAGCAGGTTCTTCTCTTTCCTGCATAATCAGTGGTTTTAAAGGCATCTCTAATAAACTTACACGCAAAAATTGACTGGGGGTAACTCGGGTTACTAATATTGCTTGCATGGGTTGGGTACTATTCTCACTACCCACAACGACAAATAATCGTCCCCCCACGGCTAACTTCTTTTCATAACGTTTATTATAACGGGGCATGGATGCTGTAATGGCAATCACATTGTATAAATTAGGCTGTGTTTGCCAATCGTTAGCAGCATCACCTACCATTAGACTAGCATTCATTACACCGATGGAATCTAAATTATTCTGGGCAATATGGGATAGATCTTCATGAATTTCTACGCTATGAACATGTGTAGAAAGTTTAGCTAAACACGCGGTTAAATAGCCACTGCCTGTACCAATTTCCAAGCAAGTATCACTGGGTAAAATCGCTAACTCTTGCAATACTTTACCTTCAACCCGTGGATGCATCATTGTTTCACCATGACCCAGAGGAACTTCTATATCAGCAAATGCGAGGGAACGGTGTATGTTGGGTACAAAATTTTCTCTAGGAACTGACTTTAAGGTTGCTAATACATCAAAGTCCAAAACATCCCATGGACGAATTTGTTGCTCAATCATATTAAAGCGTGCTTTTTCTAAGGACATAGAAATTTACCTGTTGATCTTTTGAAAAATGTAATAAACCCTGAACAATAACACAGGTTTTTTGTTTCAGGGTTTAGTGAAGGCTACTCCTTAGCTTTATTCAAGTGATTCTGGATTAAATCCATACTCTTGAGTAAGTTAAGGGCTTCGTAAAGCTGATAGTCTTTTTCTGCTAGCGATTTGCCAGAATCTTTATCTTTTTTATCCGACTGACTCTTACCTGAATCTGATTCTTTAGTCTCACTCTTGTCATTATTACTATTAGTATCCGACGTGTTATCGGTATTTGACTCATCATTCGTAGTTTCTGATTTAGGTTTTTCTACTTCATCCTTTTTCTGAGTATTAGGATTATCAAGATGACCTGATAAACTCGCTTCTGTTAAAACTTCTAGCCCTTCGTTTTTATCTGAACCCGTTACTTTAAGTGGTTCGACAGGAATATCAGGAATAATCCCCGAAGCCTGAATGGAACGTCCTGATGGCGTGAAATAACGAGCTGTCGTTATTTTTACTGCTGTTTTTTCATCTAAAGGTAAGACAGTTTGTACTGATCCCTTACCAAAAGTTTTCTTACCGACAATCAGCGCACGTTTATGATCTTGCAATGCACCCGCAACAATTTCAGATGCAGAAGCTGAGCCTTGGTTCACCAATACAATAATGGGCGCACCGTCTAGCACGTCACCCTTTTGAGCAAAGTATTCCATCTTCGAGTCACTAATACGTCCGTCAGTATAAACAATTTTACCCGAATCAAGGAAATTATCAGAAACACCCACAGCGGCATGTAGCACACCACCAGGATTATTACGCAAATCGATAACCAGCCCTTTTAATTTAAGCTTATTTTCCTTATTCAAGTCAGCCACTGCATCAATAACACCTTGAGTGGTTTTAGACTGGAAACTGGTAATACGTAAGTAACCATAACCTTTTTCTAATAGGCGTTTTTTAACACTTTTAACTTTAATCACATCACGGATAATCGTGACTTTGAAGGGCTTAGGTGCGCCTTCACGTACGATAGTTAGAATAATTTTAGACTTAGGTTTACCTCGCATGACTTTAACAGCATCACTCAAACTCATACCTTTTACAGGAGTATCATTCAAGCGAATAATTAAGTCACCAGGTTTTAAACCTGCTTTTTGTGCAGGGGTATCATCAATAGGGGAAATAACTTTCACAAAGCCATCTTCCATTCCTACTTCTATGCCTAAACCACCAAATTCACCACTCGTTCCTACTTGTAGTTCGGTAAAGTCATCTTCATCAAGGTAAGCTGAATGAGGATCTAAACCACTTAACATGCCACGAATAGCATCAGTAATTAATTTTTTATCATCAACATTTTCAACGTAATCCTGTTTTATACGGGCATAAACTTCAGAAAATGCTTGTAATTCTTTGAGAGGTAAGTGGGCTGCTGTTGTGCTTGCTTGCGGTTTTTCGGCATAAGCATTGATACTGAGACTAACAGCAAATCCAATGCAAACCGCTGAGATTAGCCCTGATAGCAACTTTTTATTAAAATGCATGTAATAATACTCCGTGGTGCATTGTCTTGATATATTTCTTATTTTCTATTTTTGGTAAGCATATGACTTCTCAGTCATTCAATAAATATTGATCGATTATAGGTTTGACACAAAAGCTATCTAAAAAATCGACCACCGAGTGTATCAAAAAATCGCTAATCATGGTGAAGAAAACATCTTCGCATTATATAAAAATTTTATCAGAGTTTAAACCAAGGGTTAGGATTTTGTGGTTTGCTTCCCTTTACAATTTTAAAGTAAAGTGCATCTCGGTCTCGTCCACCGGAATTACCCACTTCTGAAATAATATCACCTGCTTGAACCCAGTCACCTTCCTTCTTATTCAGAACGCTGTTGTAACCATACATACTTAAATATTCTTTATCATGTTGAATAATCACCATCTGTCCAAAATCGCCCATCCAATCAGAAAAAACCACCTGACCTTTGGCGATGGCTTTGACCTTTGTCCCTGTCTTCGCAGCTAATACCACAGCATTCCATTTTTCTTGTCCATCCCTTTTATCACCATAGCGATGAATCATAACACCTGCAATTGGCCAAGATAATTTACCTTTTAACCTACTCATTACTTTATTCGGTACTTTATGGGTAGTCACTTTTTTACCCTTATTTATTGGTGTAGAGGAAGCGATAGGGGTTTTTTCATTGATAGACTTAATTTTGTTGTCATCTTTCTTGACAATTTCCTTATCGACCTGCGGTTGATAAGGAAGGGGTTCAACATTCTTTGAGATCTTATCCACAACAGCCTGTAACTTTGCTTCTTCAGCGAGCAAATGTTCTAAACGCTGTTCTTTACTGGAGATTGTGCTATTTAATTTATCTAGACCTTTAGAGCGTAGTAATAGGAGTTGTTGCACTTGTTTAGATTCTGTACTTAACTGTGCAATCAGTGCAACCCCTTTCTTTTGTTCAGTCCGCATTGTTTGTTCTAATTGTTTTAATTTCGTCAAGGTGGTTTGTGCCAATTGAATTTTTAGTACACGAGCATTATTAAAGTACTCAAAATATTTCATGGTTCGACTGATTTCAGAAGGTTCATCTTGGCGTAATAATAAACGTAAATGAGACTGCTCTCCTGCGGAATAGAGTGCTTGTAATTGTTGTGCTAATGCTTCCCTTTGTTGTTCTAGCTCACTATTAAGTTGATGCTTTTCAGTCCGCAATTGGTTTAATTTACGTTTAGAGCCTCTAATATCTTGCTGGGTTTTCTTTTTTTGTTGTGCAATTGTCCCAAGTTGTTTTTCTACTTTTTCGACTTCTGTTCGTAATTGTTTAAACTGTGCTTTTTCTGTTTCGATACTATTAGATAGCTGTTTGATTTGTTTACTAACTTTACTATTATCTTCTGCTGCAACAAAAGTCAAAGCAGTACTTGCAAATATTAGAAAAAGACCCCAATAGCTGCGAAGAAATAATTTTCTTATATCCATCATTTTAAGGTTAATATTCCATTAATTTTTAAAAATTGTACGTGTAGCGTTAATAATTTGTATACTTTAGTGTATAAGTATATTATTTTACATATAGATAGTAATATTCCATATTGATCAAAAAATTGATGTTGAAGAATCATTATTAAGGCGATGAGGTAAACGGTACTAGTCTTTGAAGATACTATCAATCTTTATATAATCTTGAGTATTGAACTAGGAAATTTTTGTTTAACTCAATCTCTTGTATCTACGATCAAAATATAGATAGAACCTAAATATTATCATTTAAAAAATGATGTATAAATATTTGTTTTTATTATTTATTTCTTATAAATTCCTCAACGCTAAAAAGCCCCTAATAAACCAAACAAATACAGAGCCTAAATAAGTTATGGATCATACTCCCAGTACAGCAGAAAGCTGTGAACTCGTCGCAGACTTGCTAAATCGTGAAGAGGATATTGAACGTGCCTCTCGTTCACTTAAAGCCATTTCGCATCCTTTAAGACTCAAAATATTATGTGTATTGGGTGCAAAAGAATACAGTGTTCAAGAAATTGTTTCTTTCGTAGGAACATCCCAAAGTAATATTTCGCAACATTTAGCTATTTTACGTGATAAAGGCGTTTTATCCTCTCGAAAAGATGCTAATCGGGTCTTTTATCGCGTCGGAGATACCCGCACCTTAAGACTCATTAGTATGATGCAAGATGTTTTTTGTCGAGTTGCCCGCTAGGGGTGTACCTTAAGCACTTATCAGGTAATATAAGCCATTTTATGGATACTTGGCTATGACAGAATATATAACTTTTGTCCAAAATAACCCGCTTCTCTTTATAGGCTTGGTAGTGGTTATTGCTTTTATTGTCAAAATAGAGATTGCTCGTCTAACGCGTAAATATAATCAAATCAATACGAATGAAGCAGTGCAATTGCTCAATAAAGATGAGACTGTTGTGGTTGATGTTCGAGAGGATAAGGAAGTACAGGCAGGCATTATTAATGGTGCAAAACATATTCCGCTGGGCTCACTATCTGATCAAATGTCACAGCTCAACAATGCAAAGGATAAGCCTATTTTAATTTATTGTCGAAGTGGTAATCGCTCCAGCACCGCCTGTCAAAAATTAACACAGTTAGGTTTCTCCGATGTCTATAATTTAGCAGGTGGAATTATGAGCTGGGAATCTGCTAATTTACCCATTCATAAGCAATAAAATAAAAGCGCAAGGAAACAAGTCATGAACCCTGAAGTTTTAATTTATACCACAAAATTTTGCCCCTATTGCTTACGTGCGCATATGTTACTTAAAAGTAAAAAAATTGAGTACACCACCATTAATGTTGGCGGTAATAGCGATTTATGGGAAGAAATGGCGAATAAAAGTGGTCGTAACACTGTGCCACAAATATTTATTGGTGATTACCATGTCGGTGGTTATGATGATCTTGCAGCCCAAAATCGATCAGGACAACTGGATGACTTACTTGCATTAGATCAAAGTATTTAAACCGATCTAATTTAATCGATTTCACCTATTTTTGAATAATACAGACAGAACAGATATGCCAGACGCAACACCCAACGAAGAACCGCAATTTATTATCCAACGTATTTATGCGAAGGATATTTCCTTTGAGTCCCCTCATACACCGCAGATTTTTGCGTCCGAGTGGCAACCAGAAACCAATTTACAGCTCAATACCAATGTGAATCCTTTGGAAGATGATCATTATGAGGTGGAATTAATTATTACAGTCACTGTTAAAAGTAAAGAACAAACCGCATTTTTAGTGGAAGTGAATCAAGCGGGTGTCTTTTATATTACAGGCTATGACGCAGATTACAAAAATCAATTATTAGCAAGTTACTGCCCAACTTCTCTATTTCCTTACGCCCGAGAAGCCATTGCCAGTTTGGTTTCAAAAGGTGGATTTCCAGAAATGCACCTTTCACCGATTAACTTCGATGCTCTCTATGCACAGCGTTTAGAAGAACAAAATGCAGCAGAAGCCGATAGCGCTAGTCAACTTGCGTGACAATTAAAAAGGTAGCCGTTTATGGTGCAGGTTCTTGGGGAACTGCACTGGCTCTGCAACTGGCTCGTCAGCAAATTGGCGTGCTTTTATGGGATATAAAACCTGCACATATTAAAACCATTGAAGCTGCCCGAGAAAATGCACAATATCTTCCTCACGCTCACTTTCCTGACACACTACATTGCAGTGCAAACCTGATTGAGTTACTTGATTATGCTGAGCATCAATTAATTGTTGTTCCTAGTCATGGATTTCGACAATTACTGCAAAATATTAAGGCGAATATTAAACCGCATCACCATATTATTTGGGCGAGTAAAGGTTTAGAGGTTGATAGCGGCAAACTTTTGCACCAAGTTTTGCAAGAGGAACTGCCTAATTTTAAAAATTATGCAGTTATTTCAGGTCCTACCTTTGCGGGTGAAGTGGCACAGGGCTTACCAACAGCAATGACGGTGGCTTCACAACATGCCTCGCTTGCCAAGCAAATTGCTCAAGCATTTATGAGTAATAATTTTCGGGTTTATACTAGTGATGATGTTATCGGTGTAGAGCTTGGCGGTGCAATTAAAAATATCCTTGCGATTGCAGCAGGTATTTCTGATGGTTTAGGTTTTGGTGCGAATGCCCGCGCGGCGATTATTACCCGAGGCTTAGCTGAAATGATTCGACTGGGTAAAGCGATGGGATCACAAGCTGAAACCATGATGGGTTTAGCAGGGGTCGGTGACTTAGTATTAACTTGTACTGACGATCAATCACGTAACCGTCGACTGGGTATAGCACTTGGAGAAGGTAAATCATGTCATACGGCAATGAAAGAAATTGGTCAAGCAGTTGAAGGGGTTAAATCCAGTCAAGCAATTAATTTATTAGCCCAAAATATTGGTGTGGAAATGCCTATTTGTGAGCATGTACATCAAATCTTACATCAAGGTTTATCTGCTCATCATGCAGTTAGCTCATTACTGACCCCTCGTGTAAAATCTGAGTTTTAATTAACGACCACACACACGACAGTTAGGGTCTTTACGTAAATTCATTTCTCGCCACTGCATATATTTAGCATCAAAGATCATTAAACGTCCTGTTAAGCACGGTAAGCCGAGTAATAACTTCAAGGCTTCAGTGGCCTGCAAACTACCGATAACGCCTGCTACGGGTGCAAGTACTCCTGTCGTACTACAGGTATCTTCACTATCATTAATAGCACTATCCGCATCACCATATAAACATTGATAACAGGCATAGTCCTTTTGACGATAATCAAAAGTACTAATTTGCCCTTCCATACGAATGACTGCCCCTGAAACTAAAGGGGTTGAAGTGTGTACACAGACTTGATTAATACCGAAACGACTCGGAAAATTATCCGTACAATCTAATACAACATCATACTGCTCAACCTCATTATACAACTGTGACATAGAGACTTTATTGCTAATGGTGCGATAGTTAACTTCAGGGTTCATCGCGTATAAACGCTGTTTAGCCGACTCAACCTTAAGCATTCCAATCGAGTCAGTGGAATGAATAAATTGGCGTTGTAGATTACTTAAATCGACTCTATCAAAATCGACCAGTGTCATCTGACCCACCCCTGCTGCGGCTAAATACATCGCTACAGGTGCGCCCAGCCCGCCTAAACCCATAATCAATACACGGGAATTTAAGAGTGTTTCTTGCCCTGCAATATCGACATCAGGTAATAATATTTGCCGACTATAACGCAGTAATTGCTCGTCATTCATTCCATCTGACATAATATTTATTTAATCCGCATACCTGCTTTCGCACCTGAATCAGGGCTTAGAATAAATAAATCTTCGCCACCTGGTCCTGCGGCTAAAACCATGCCTTCGGATGTCCCGAACTTCATTTTACGTGAAGCAAGATTGGCGACCATCACCGTATAGCGTCCTTCCAAATCTTCAGGAGCATAGGCAGATTTGATCCCTGCTAACACATTGCGCTGTTCACCACCTAGATCAAGGGTCAGTTGCAGTAATTTATTAGCTTTTTTAACCGATTCTGCTTTAACAATTTTAGCAATACGAAGGTCAACTTTAGAAAATTCTTCAAAACTAATAGTTTCACTAATAGGGTCTTTACTGAGTTGACTCTCACTCTGTTTTGACTCAGTTTGACTGGCAGCTTGAGCAGCTTCTAGGTGCTGCTGGTTTTCCGTTAACATGGCATCAACTTGTTTTTTGTCTGCTCGCGTCATCAAGGCTTTAAATTGATTAATTTCCCGACCGAGCAAGGGCTTTTGAACACTATCCCAGCTAAGCTCACCCGCATTAAGGAAATCTTCTGAAGCTTTAGCCAATTCAGGCACAATGGGCTTTAAATATACCATAATGGCACGGAACATATTTAAGCCTTGGGTACAAATCGCTTGGACTTCATTAATGCGTTCAGCATCTTTAACCAATACCCACGGCTTGGCTTCATCAATATATTGATTAGCATGATCAGCCAGTGTCATAATTTCTCTCACAGCTTTACTATAACGACGCTGCTCATACAATTCAGCAATCGACTCTGAAGCATCAATGAACTCCTGATATAACGAGGTATTCGCTAATTCGGTCGATAAAGTTTGAGAAAATTTCTTATTAATAAAACCTGCACAACGGGAAGCAATATTAACCACTTTACCCACTAAATCACTGTTTACCCGTTGGATAAAGTCTTCCAAATTTAGATCAATATCATCAACAGTATTGCCTAATTTGGCTGCATAGTAATAGCGTAACCATTCAGGATTCAAATGTTTTAAATAGCTACTGGCTTGAATAAATGTCCCGCGTGACTTTGACATTTTTGCACCATTGACTTGTAAAAATCCATGACAAAATACGCCTGTGGGAGAACGAAAATTACCTGCTTTTAATAAGGCTGGCCAAAACAGTGTATGAAAGTAGGCAATATCCTTACCAATAAAGTGATATACTTCTGCTTCAGAATCTGGCTTCCAGTATTCATTGAAATCAATGCCTTTACTCTCACACAACTTCTGAAAGCTAGCGAGGTAACCCATTGGTGCATCAACCCAAACATAGAAATATTTGTTATCTGAGTCAGGAATCTTAAAACCCCAATAAGGTGCATCCCGAGAAATATCCCAATTATTTAAGCCCTCGGCAAACCATTCTTTCATCTTATTCGCGATTTCTTTTTGTACTGCACCGCTATTCAGAAAATCTTCTAAGTAATCCTGAAAATCACCTAACTTAAAAAAGTAATGATCCGTTTCTTTATTGATGGGTTTAGTGCCTGTCACTGTGGAAACAGGATTAATTACATCCGTGGTGTCGTAACTTGCACCACAGGCTTCACAGTTATCACCGTATTGATCATCCGCACCACATTTAGGACATTCACCTTTAATAAAACGATCAGGTAAAAACATTTTAGCTTTAGGGTCGTAAGCTTGTTGAATGGTTTTTTCTTCAATATGACTATTGGCTTTAGCGGCTAAATAAATCTGTTGAGCAAAAGCTTCATTTTCAGGGGAATGGGTTGAATAGAAATAATCAAAGTCAATATGAAAACCTGCAAAATCCGCTTGATGTGCCACCGACATATCTGCAATCAACTTTTCAGGCGTAATCCCTTCCTGTTTAGCCCGAATCATAATCGGTGTGCCATGGGCATCATCTGCACAGACATAATGACAATTATGTCCTCTGAGCTTTTGAAAACGTGCCCAAATATCAGTCTGGATGTATTCCAGTAAATGTCCTAAATGAATATGTCCATTGGCATAAGGGAGGGCAGATGTAATCAATATATTGCGTGCTGACATTCTTCGTCCTGAGAATAATATGAATGGTTCTAAATCTAGCAGCTTGTTATCAATTTCGCTAGTTAAAGCTTATGTGAGATAAGCCGTCTGTTTAATCTGTTCGATTTGATCACGCAGTTGAGCTGCCTGTTCAAACTCTAATGCTTCAGCATGGTCTAGCATTTGTTTTTCAAGTTGTTTAATTGCTTTAGCCAATGCCTGTGGACTGAGCTTTTTATAAGTAGCTTGTTGTTCTGCAACCTTTAAAATGTCGGCTTGGGAGTCATTGCTTGAGTAACGCTCATTACTCTGCATAACATCCCTAATTTTCTTATTAATGGTTGTTGGGGTAATATTGTGTTGACGATTATGCTCTATTTGCTTTTCACGTCGTCGCTGAGTCTCATCAATGGCAGCTTGCATAGATTTAGTGATGCGATTGCCATATAGAATCGCTTTACCGTTAACATTTCTAGCCGCACGTCCAATAGTTTGAATCAAAGCCCGTTCTGAACGTAGAAAACCCTCTTTATCTGCATCTAAAATGGCAACTAAGGAGACTTCAGGTAGATCCAAGCCTTCTCGAAGTAAATTAATACCAATTAAAGCATCAAACTCTCCAAGGCGTAAATCACGAATAATTTCTACTCGCTCAACCGTATCAATATCAGCATGTAAATAACGAACACGTAAACCATGCTCCATTAGATAATCTGTCAAATCTTCTGACATGCGTTTGGTTAAGGTAGTAATTAATACCCGTTCATTCCGTGCGGCTCGTTGAGTAATCTCTGACATCACGTCATCAACTTGAGAAGCAATCGGACGTATTTCAATTTCAGGGTCGATTAAACCCGTTGGACGTACCACTTGTTCCGCAATATTATCACTATGCTCATTTTCATAATTACCCGGTGTTGCAGAAACATAAATTGTCTGTGGGGTCATCTGTGTAAATTCAGTAAATTTTAAGGGGCGATTATCTAAAGCAGAGGGCAGTCGAAACCCATAATTAACCAAATTTTCTTTACGAGAACGATCCCCTTTATACATTGCACCAATTTGTGGCACAGTGACATGAGATTCATCTAAAACTAATAAGGCATTATCAGGTAGGTAATCGAGTAAACAAGGCGGTGCTTGTCCTGCTTCTCGTCCTGAAAGATAACGAGAGTAATTTTCAATGCCTGAGCAATAACCCAACTCCATGATCATTTCAATATCAAATTGAGTCCGTTGTTCTAAGCGTTGTGCTTCCACTAAATGTTTCTGCTCATTCAATACGATTAATCGTTGTTTTAACTCTATTTTAATTGCTTCAATCGCATCTAATAATACCTCGCGCGGTGTTGCATAGTGGGTTTTAGGATAAATGGTTAAACGAGGTACACGCCGTAATACTTTACCCGTTAAAGGATCAAAATAGCTGAGTTGTTCAATTTCATCATCAAATAACTCTATCCGTACCGCTTCCCGCTCTGATTCAGCAGGAAAAATATCAATTACATCACCACGGACACGATACGAACCGCGCTCAAAAGCGGTTTCATTACGATTATATTGCAATTCTGTTAAACGGTGCAAAATAGCCCGTTGCTCTATTCGTTCCCCTTGATCGACATGCAGCATCATTTGTAAATAAGCCGCTGGATCACCTAAACCATAAATTGCTGACACTGTGGCAATAATAATGACATCGGATTGCTCTAATAGAGCTTTGGTCGCTGATAAGCGCATTTGCTCAATATGTTTATTGATCGAAGCATCTTTTTCAATATAAACATCGGAAGAGGGAACATAGGCTTCAGGCTGATAATAGTCGTAATAAGAAACAAAATATTCAACTGAATTATTCGGAAAAAAGGCTTTCATTTCCCCGTACAGTTGTGCAGCCAGAGTTTTGTTATGCGCCATAATTAAGGTAGGACGCTGGGTTTTCTCAATAATATTTGCAATCGTAAAGGTCTTACCTGAGCCTGTCACACCGAGTAAGGTTTGATGCATTAAGCCTTGTTCAAGTCCGTTAAGAAGTGAATGAATTGCACTGGGTTGATCTCCTGCGGCTTGATATTCTGTAACTAACTTAAAATGATGTTTCACTTCACTAAGCACCATTATTAAGGGCTGACGACAATAATTTAGCGGTGACATCTACTGCAGGAATCACGCGTTTATAATTCATACGTTTTGGCCCAATAACACCTAATACGCCAATCGCCTGTCCATTAATCGAATAGGGCGCAGTGACGACACTACAATTTTTGAATACAGAATAACCTGATTCATTACCAATAAAAATTTGTACGCCATCTGCTTGCATACAACGATTTAATAGACTCAGTATTTCTTGCTTTTGATTAAACGCGGTAAATAATTGTCGTAATTGCTTCATATCGGCTAAATCATCATGTCCAATTAAATTACTTTCTCCTGATACCAAACAACTGGCTTGACTCACTTTTTCATTATGACTGCTGAGAGCTTGTTCACCAAGATGGATTGCAGATTTCATCATTTGATTTAAGGCTTGACGATCTTGCTGCATTGCTGTGACAAGGTAGGTTTTCGCCTGTTCCATATCTTTGCCAACAATAATTTTATTTAAAAAATTAGCCGCATATTGCAATTCATCTGTACTTAAATCACGATTAAAAGTCACAATCCGATTTTGCACCTCATCGCCATCCATCAGCATAACCACTAAAATACGCCGTGCAGACAAGCGCACAAAATCCAGATGCTTAATCATTAAGCTATCTTGTTTAGGAATACTGACAATCCCTGCTAGTTGCGTCATACCTGATAAAACATGACTGGCGGATTTAACTAAACTGCCTAAGTCAGTATGAGGTGATAAGCCGCCTTTTAACTGCTGTAGTTCTGATTTAATCAGAGGTTGTATTGCCACCATGCCATTAATAAACAGGCGGTATCCTAATGAGGTTGGTACACGCCCTGCTGATTTATGTGGTGCAACAATACAGCCTAAATTCTCTAAGTCAGCCATGACATTGCGAATCGTAGCAGGACTCAGTGATAAGCCACTTTGTTGAGCAATCGTTTTTGAGCCAACGGGTTGACCTGCTTGAATATAGGATTCAACTAAAGCTTTTAGGATACTGTGGGCGCGTGCATTTAAATCAGGAACTTCAAGCGTATTTGTCATAGTGGAGAATCAAAAATTATAAGTGTTAGCAAAATATTGGAATTGATAGGAAAACTGTCAAATCACAACTTTTGCTAATATAGGTACAATTTTTGAAATATAAAGGATTCAATCGGGTAATTGTATTGAAAGGTACTTAGTTTTTAATCCATAAGGCCACGACTTGAGCATCAGGCAACATAACTTGAGTGTCATTATCATTATCAGGAAAATCACCCCCATAGACTTCAAAAACAATGCCTTTAGGATGATTAACAAATGTAGCAAATTCCCTTGCTTCTGTTTCTGAAAAGGCAATATTTTCTAGTCCACCATAAATTTCAATGGCTTCACCTAATGGCATGGTCGGAAATACGCCTTCTTGCGTCATAAATTCGCGTCCCCATGCTTCAATCCTTTTGACTTTAGAGCAATGCCCAATACAGTCTGTATCCATATATAAGGCCATAAGAAACTTATGTCCTGTTAGAATTTCTAAAGAAATAATGCCTTCACCATCGCTACTTAACATGACAGATTCAGCCGAAGTTTTGTTCATGACATCGGGTAATGCCATGCCTAAATAGATTCCGTCTGCAGCATGTTGAGTGACTAAACGTTCGGTGTATTTATTATCCAGAGCAATACTAGAAATTCCTACAAATAAGTCATACTCTGCGGCTTGAGTCGAAAAGTAATTGTTAACTTCGATAAGGTATTGATTACCGCGTGAATTGGGTAACATTCCACTCCACGCTTTTTTCTCCGAAGCAATCCCTTCATGATTATCAATATAAACCCAATCCCCATTGTCTTCTTGATAAAGCACATCAAAATTGGCGTTATCTTGTAAAGAGGACACACTCACACTGATTACCTGTCCCATACTTGCTGAGAACGCGTAAGAATCAATCTGATCAGCTTCCAATACTCCCGTACTGATTGCTGAGATTTTGCCTAAATCGAACTGTAAATTAAAGTCCATATCTCACATATTCCATCGATTAAAATACCATCTATTAAGTATAGGTTCAGATTTAAAAATTATAAAAAATTCCTCTAAAGTCAAACTTTTTACCGATAAACGTGATTAAAAACGTATAATACCCATTATGAATAAAGCATCCCCCTACAATATCGCTGTTAAAGTTGAAACCCAATACATTGAAACAGAATCACGCCCTGAGGATGATTTCTATGTATTTGCCTATCATATTACGATTACGAACAAAGGAGACATTTCTGCAAAATTATTAACTCGACACTGGATTATTACCGATTCTAATGGTAGTAAACAAGAAGTTAAAGGTGATGGTGTTATCGGTAAACAACCGCTTTTAAAACCTAATGAAACCTTTCGCTATACCAGTGGCACAATGATGGAAACGCCTGTCGGTACAATGGAAGGTAGCTATCAAATGCTGGCAGATGATGGTGAACATTTTAATGCAAATATTCCTGTTTTCTTATTAGCACTACCGAATATGTTGCATTAGTCATTTGAGCGAACGTATTGCAATTATAGGCGGAGGCATTATTGGTATGCTGACGGCCTATTTTTTGGCAGAGCAAGGTCATTCTCCTATCTTATTGGATAAAGGCGAGTTAGCGAAAGAATCTTCATGGGCGGGTGGCGGTATTCTTTCCCCACTTTATCCGTGGCGTTATGCGAAAGAAATTTCTCTACTTTCAGCTTATGGGCAACAACATTATCAATCACTGTGCCAAGACTTATATGATAAAACAGGCATTGATTCAGAATGGATTCAATCAGGTTTACTAACACCCAATTTAGATGAATTGGAACAGGCTCAACAATGGGCTAAGCAATACAAGAGTGAATTACAGATTATCGATAATCATGCTGATTTAGAGGCCATTGAAGCCCAATTACACCCTCAGTTTGAATCAGCATTATGGATGCCAGAGATTGCGCAACTAAGAAATCCCCGTTTATTAAAAGCATTGAAATGTCGCCTAGAACAAATGCAGGTGGAGATTCAAGCACACACGGCTATGTTGGATATTAAACAAGGTAGAAACCAGCAGGTCACCGCCGTATTAACTGAAAAAGAAACGATTACGGTTGATAGAGTCATTTTGTGTACAGGGGCATGGAGTGGGCAATTGAATGCATGGAAAAATACCCCTCTGAATGTCAAACCTGTCTCAGGTGAAATGATCTTGTTTAAAGCTGCTCCACAGCAACTCAAGCGGATTATTTTACATCAAGGACGTTATTTAATTCCGCGTCAAGATGGACGTATCTTATGCGGTTCAAGTTTGGCATTTACCCAATTTGATAAGCAAATTCATGCAAAAACAAAACAAAGCTTACAGCAGACAGCTTATCAATTAGCTCCCTTCCTTAAACAGGTAAAGATTGAACATCACTGGTGTGGTCTACGACCTGCCTCACCCAATGGAGTCCCCTATATTGATGAGCATCCTGAAATAAAAAATCTATATATCAATACAGGTCATTATCGTTATGGTGTCACAATGGGATTGGGTTCAGTCAAATTACTGCTAGATAAGTTAATGGGGAAAACCTCATTTTTAGATATTAATCATTTTTCTTTAAGTCGAGAACGTCCTGCAAGCCATGAGTTCCTAGAAAATAATTAAAACCATCCTCTTTTATTAATTGACTCTGACTCTTTTATACGAAAAGACGCTAAATCAATTAGCGTCTTTTCGTATGAAAGCATATTAAAATATACTTATGTTGTCTATTCCATTGCAAGTGCAACACGACTCTCTTTACCTAGTTTAACTACAAAACTTTTATTTTTAGTCATACCACCTGAGGTCGCTGAAGCGGTATATTTACCGGGGGCTAAAGTGACAGTGGCACTGTGACGCTTTTTAGTTAAAACAATACGATTGCTGGGTTGCTCTTTGATTGTCCATGTAGCTTCTTGCATTAAAGGCGACTTTAAATCACTTTTAGTGACCATCAGTTTTACGGTTGCACCTTGTAAGTGAATTGAGGCTTTAGCGATTTTGCCTGCTTTGATGGTAATCCCTTTACTGCCTTTGATTGAACCAAGCTTAACGACTAACTCATATTTACCTGGCTTTAAAACGTGACTGAGTGATGCCCCTTTTTTTGCCCCAGAAACCTTACTGCCTCGTTTACTACCCTTCATCTTATAAATAGTCCAACGAGATTTTGCTGTACCACCCCCATCAAAGGAGACTGATGATTTTATTCGACCCAAACTCATTCCTAAATTGCTGCTTGCTCCTGATGCACCTAGATCCACCGTTTTTGTCGTTGAGATACCGCCAACTGTCAATTTAACTGTATATTTACCTTCAGGTAATGTTGCTGTAATACTTTTACCTTTCTTGGTAACTTTGATCTTTTTAAACTTTATTAACCAAACATAGTCTTTCTCTGCTAAGCCTAAACCCGCAGGTACGGTTGCTGATAGCTTCATGGTGGCTTTATGAACTTTAGCACTTGTTGTTGTATCAACTGTACTATCGTTAGAGCCTCCTGTCCCAGCGCCCGGTGCATTCACAACTCGACGAAACATACCTGTCGCACCTGTATTTTCAACTTGAATCATCTTCTTGTAATCTACTCTAAATCCAAACTGGGCTTGTTTCGATTGAGATCTTGAGTCGGCTTGTGTTGTCGCTACTTTCTTCTCTTTCATCAGGGGAATCAAATTTGAAATCTGCTCAATAAAGCGATTCATTGGATCAGCTTTTACAGCGTTGACTGCATGCTGTTCAGAAGCTGCGTGAACATGTGCTGAAAAAACACTCATACTAATGATCAATAGTGCTATTAATTTTTTGTCCATTATTGCTGTCCTTGCAATTGTATAAATCGAATCAGAGCATTTTCTGATCACGATATAGGTTAAATGTTCCGCAAAACTAAGAATATATATTAGGGCTATTCTCTAGTTTTCGGTTTATGTCACAACTAAAACTAAGCTTCTTAGGGAAAGTCTATAAAAAACAAAATTAACAAATGATAATAGAGAAAAATCTATTGACTATTTAAATGACTCAATCACTATTACTTATATGTATCTTAAAAAAATCTTTTGAAATTTTTCTTAAAACGATAAAAAATAAAATTTTATTCATTCTTTTTCTTAAAAAGTTTAGGGTTCTAATAAAAAAGCATTCCCTAATTTGTCTCAATACTCGACAGATGAACGACACAATATCAACGAATAAAAGGGCTATATTTGAATACAAACGCAAAATGTAAAGATTTGGTTGACAATTTTTAAATAAAAATGAACTTTATATGAATAACATAGTGTTAAGCAAGTGTTAATATATTATTTAGAATTTTTTATTCTTATTATAAGTAGAATATTATATTATCATTAATAGACTTTATTATTTAATGGTTAAACGGCACGGTTGATAGTTATGACACCTCAAAAAATATGGTTGGTCGATTCAAATATTTATATATTTCGATCATGGTTCAAGATACCTAAGTCATTAAAAGACAAGGATAATAATCCTGTTAATGCTGTTCATGGCTTTATAGATTTTGTTTATCATCTATTAACTCAAGAACAACCCATGCAAATAGGATTTGCTTTTGACCAGACCTTAAAAGAGTCCCATCGGCGTGCTATTTATCCTGAATACAAGGCGCATCGTAAATCAGCTCCCGATGATTTACGTTATCAATTTAGATTATGCAGGTCATTATTAAGATTGATGGGATTAGCGGAGTTTAGTAGCGGATATTATGAAGCGGATGACTTGATTGGTACATTGGCTCAACATTATCGCCGTCAAAATAAACAAATTATTTTAATTACTGCGGACAAAGATTTAACCCAATTAATTCATAAAGGTGATATTTGGTGGGAATATAATCACAATAAGAAGCTGGATTATCGGGCTATAAAAAAACGTTTTAAAGTTTGGCCTAAGCAGATCGCAGACCTATTAGCCATTGCAGGAGATAAAGCCGATAATATCCCCGGTGTTCCAGAGATAGGAATGTCGACTGCTGCACAGTTATTAAATCGATTTGGCACATTAGAAAATTTAATTGCTTCTATTCCTGAAATAGGCAAAGCAAAAATGCGACGGGCTAAATACTTACAAAACTTGATTGCAGCCCATGTTGAACAGATGCGTTTATCACAGCGTTTGACCAAGATTGTTTGTGATATTCATGATGCCCCTTTAGAGCAACCCCTACAACGTTGTAGACAACATACACAGCAAGAATACCAAAGGTTGTGGGAGTTTTTCGAGCAGATTAATTATCCACTGACTGAAACCGAACGTCAGCAATGGATAAAATTAATAACCTGTTAGTCAGCTAAAATTAGCAACTAATCATTATTATGTAAATTGTCGTTTAAACCGCCCCAAAGTGATGAATTAATCTCGATCACTTGTACTGAACCTGTTTGGCTATGTCTTCTATACAATAGTCCTGACTGACCCGACAGCTCTTTGGCAGACAGGACAGTGCCATCGGGGGTTTTAACTTTTGTACCCGCTGTAATATATAAACCTGCTTCAACAATACAATTATCACCCAGTGAAATACCAAGCCCAGAGTTTGCACCTAAGAGACTTTTTTCACCGATTGAAATAACCTGTTTACCGCCACCTGATAGTGTTCCCATAATTGATGCACCGCCACCAATATCAGAACCATTACCAACCACGACACCTGCACTAATTCTGCCTTCTACCATCGAACTTCCAAGCGTCCCTGCATTAAAGTTAACGAAACCTTCATGCATAACCGTTGTTCCTGCGGCTAAGTGTGCGCCAAGACGAACCCGATCAGCATTCGCGATACGCACCCCTTCAGGTACAACATAATTGGTCATTTGTGGGAATTTATCAATGGAAGTTACGCTTAAGTGATGACATTCCGCCGCCATTCTTTCACGGAGAGTATTGAGGAGTGAAGGTAAAACAGGTCCCGCAGATGTCCATGCAATATTGGGTAATAAAGCAAAAATACCCTCGAGGTTAATATTATTCGGCTGTACTTGACACTCCGATAATAGGTGTAAGCGCAAATAAGCATCTTCCGTTGACTGAGGGGCAGAATCATAAGATTCAATTTCGACCTCAACAAATTCACTGGTAAGTAAACCGACTTTCTTGGCTAAACAATTTCTGTCTACTTTACGATTATTTGTAGGAAACCAGACATCAAGCGTTGTTCCTGTTGCTACATCAATATATTTATGACCCATACGCTTTATCATTACATTATCCTTTAAGCTGAAATTATCGCAGTATCACATATTTTTTATCCACTCACTATCTAGGGCGTGTTTATAGATGCTGTACAAAATGTCGTATTCGCTCTGCACTTTCAATACACTCTTGCACAGATGCAACCAAAGCCATTCGAATACGGTAGCTCCCCGGATTAAAGCCATTGACCTCACGGGATAAATAGCTCCCCGGTACGACATTAACGTGTTGTTGGGCAAATAAATTTTTCGTAAATTGTTCTTCATTAATGGGAGTTTCAGGCCATAGATAAAAACTGGCTTCAGGTTGTTGTACCGCTAAAATAGGCTGTAAAATTTCTAATACCGCAGAAAACTTTTGGCGATACAAATCTCGATTGTGTTTTACATGGGTTTCATCTTGCCATGCGACGGAACTTGCAGCTTGAAACACAGGAGACATCGCGCAACCATGATAAGTACGATATAACAAAAACTGTTCTAGGATTTTCGCATCACCCGCGACAAAGCCTGAACGTAGACCGGGAGCATTAGAGCGTTTAGAAAGACTATGAAACACCACACAACGCTGATAATCACTATTTCCCATTTGTGCCGCGACTTCGAGTAAACCCGTGGGTGGATGTGCTTCATCAAAATACAATTCGGAATAGCACTCATCAGAGGCAATAATAAAATCATGCTTTTCAGCTAAATTAAGTAATTTTTGCATTTCAGTGCGATTAATCACTGCCCCTGTAGGATTCCCCGGACTACATAAATAAATTAACTGACAGGCATCCCATGTTTCTGCACTGACTGCATCGAAATTAGGAACAAAATCTGTCTCTTCTGTACAAGGTAGATAGACAGGTTTTGCTCCTGCTAAGAGTGCTGCCCCTTCATAAATTTGGTAGAAAGGGTTTGGCATCACAATACTGGCATCGCTTTGTTTAGCATCAACCACACATTGGGCAAAAGCAAATAATGCTTCTCGTGTGCCATTAACAGGCATTACATGCTGGGCAGGATTAATAGAATCTTTGGGTAAATGAAAGCGTTGTGTTAGCCAGTTACTGATACTTTGTCTAAGTTCAGTGCTGCCTTTTGTTAACGGATAATTGCCAAGACCGCTGAGATTATCTTGTATGGCACGTTTGATCATCTCAGGGGTCGCATGTTTCGGCTCACCCATTGCCAGTGAGATCATCGCCAGTTCTTTAGGCGGTACAACACCTGCTTTTAATTCTGCAATTTTTTGAAAGGGATAAGGATGTAAATGCGTCAAATCTGGATTCATAATGTGCATCAATTAATGATTAATAAAATTACACAGCATTATAATCAAGCGCGTTAATAATCCATAACTTACTTTAAGATTTCAATTAGCGGATATATCAATCTAATCATCATCAATAATGGTATGTGTCGCAACGATTTCTTGCACACCATCAGGGAAATTAGCACCTGAAGGGTTAGTTAGTACCAAAGAGAAAATTTCATCCTTTTCACTCTTATCGTCTGCAATAATTTCGATGCCAATCGTTTGGCTAGTTTTTCCAGCACGAATGGTGACCGTATCTTTCGTCTCTACATAATCTTTTCCTGCAATCGCAGTATTATCACGGGTTTGATAATTGACAGAAACATCAACACTGAGTGCTTGATTCAGTGCCAATTTAAAATAATTCATATGATTACTATTGCCTTCAGTGGTTTTATTAATCACGTCCTGATTGAGTAATTCTGCAATCCTATTTTCAATGCCATTTTCACTCGTTAGTTGTGAAGAACGATCACTTTCACTATTGATTAATAAGGCAAAAGCAATTTTTTTATCAGGAAAGAAGCCAATGACACTATTAAAATTATCAAAACCACCCGTATGACCAATATATTGCAATCCATTACTCAATGTCTTAACTTCTAAGCCAAGCCCATATGCCTCTTCACTGGCAACCCCTGCGGATAATGTTTGTCGGATATTACTATTGCTACTGCTAAGAATGCGGGTTCCTTCAGGTGATAAACCTTGGTACGCCCAGCATGGGCGTGAACTAATGAGGTGAAAGTCCTCTGTAGGAGAACCTACCTCTCGCTGTGATAGCGAAGA
The DNA here is from genome assembly GCA_015486375.1 of Thiotrichaceae bacterium. Taxonomy (GTDB): domain Bacteria; phylum Pseudomonadota; class Gammaproteobacteria; order Thiotrichales; family Thiotrichaceae; genus S015-18. Next base: position 596 of record WFRR01000052.1, on the reverse strand, counting down.
TTATAACTACTAGCCGACGGCAACTGCAAGTCCGCGAGGAATTGTGGGAAGGAAGCCCGAGCGCAAAACTGCGAGCTTACGAACAGAAACATCATATAAGGCTGAGTCTCGGAGGTGAGTGAGCCAAGGATCACGAAACCCATCGGTTCGAGAGAGACAGTAAATGGTGAGGCAGTGCAGGGAAAGTTCACGTTCTTATCTGGGGAGATCTGCTTAACGAGCAATCAGAAGATACGCACTAAGGCAAGGCGTAACAATTGCCTTGGCTCTTTGGAAATCCATCAGCCAAAAGAGAGCGAACAAGATGGAAACTGATTGCGGTTAGCGGAGTAATCCGTGGATTGATTAAGCAGAAGTCAGCAGACGACATAGTAGCCAAACGCCTACCGTAATGGGTAGGACAGGGTGAAGGTCTGAACGTCTATAGGAGAGCAGCCCGACTTATCTCTAATAAGAAATTATTGGGCGGTAAAATCGGAAACGAGCTTCTGAACGAAAGTTCCCCTATTGGATTAGGGTAGGCGAAACGCCCCGTGCGGAGCCGCATGCGGGGTGTTGTGGGGAGAGCGGGAGAGAAACCCGCTTTTACCCGATTT
>WFRR01000051.1 GCA_015486375.1 Thiotrichaceae bacterium | reverse complement strand
GCTCTAACTTCTTTGCAACAGATCGTTGTGCTGGTTTAGGCATTGGCTGTGGTTCTGATGATGATGATAGTGCAGCAAGAATTGTCGCAGGTTATAACTTTAACAAGAACTTTGCGGTTGAATTTGCTTATGCTGATCTGGGTAATACAGCTGATTTGAATGCGAGTGATGGTCAGGGTGATTCAGGTCGTCTTCAACAAGACACTACGGCATTCTCTGTGACTGCAATTGGTAAAAAACAGCTAGGTCACTCTAAGTTTTCTGCCTTTGGTAAAGCAGGTATTTCTTATTGGGACAGCGATGTTTCTTTCGATCGTACCCCAGATTTAGCAGCAATTCCTGATCAAAATCATAGTGATTCAGGTGTTGATCCTATCGTTGGACTTGGAATGGAATATGCTGTTAATCCGCGTTGGAATATTCGTGCAGGTTGGGATCGTTATTTCTCTGTCGGTGATCGTGGTCACGCACTTAATGTGACTACTGCTGACCTTAAAACAATCGATACTGATGTTGATATGTTCTATGTTGGCGCAACCATGTCGTTTTAATCACTAAGTCGAATTAATGCGATATGACTTCACTCAAGCTTATTAATAGCTTGAATGAAGTCTAGTAGTGGGGATTAAGCTGGCTTGATCGTTATTTGAAATGATACTTAAAATTATAATGTACTTTCAAACTGTCCTAATTTCCGATTTTTACGTACCTGATCCCAAGTAAATAACTGTCCATTCATACTGATATAAACACCTGTTTCTAGGCATTGTACTGCAGCAATCGCTGTACCAAAGTTAAATAAACTATCTGAATGCTTTAATGTGTAAGGAATCATTGCACCAAATAAAACAATGGTTTTTGTCTGAATATTTTGCGCTAAAACCCGTGCTGTTTCCACCATTGTATCTGTACCATGCGTAATCACAATTTGCTGATCAGAACAATTTTGACAGGCGGTTAAAACCTTTTGCCGATCAATATCATTCATGTCTAAACTATCTTTTAAAAGTACAGGTTGCACTGATAAATCAAGCTGACAGCGAGCTTGTTGTAACATGGCTTCAATATGAGTGTCTTTAAAACTTAACTCACCTGTAAGCTCATGATAGTGCTTATCAATTGTGCCACCTGTGAGTAACAGTGTCATGCTCATAATACTACTTACCCAATCAAGACTTGCAATAAAACATCATGGTCAAAATCTTCGGTGATAACCGCTTCACCCATTGATTTCATTAAGACTAAACGCAATACACCATCCAAAACTTTTTTATCGACAGACATTAAATCCATAAATAATTTAACCGTCATTTTCTTAGGCGGGCATGTGGGTAACTGTGCCATTTTTAAAATAGTTTCGGTGTATTCCACCTCTTCATTGCTTAACCAACCCATGCCTCTGGATAATTTCGCTGCCATCATCATGCCCACTGATACCGCTTCACCATGTAACCAATTGCCATAACCCATACCTGTTTCAATTGCATGTCCAAAGGTATGTCCAAGGTTTAATAAAGCCCGCTGTCCTGCTTCTTTTTCATCCGCTGCGACAATTTCAGCTTTGTGTTGGCAAGAACGATAAATCGCTTCGATTAATAGTTCAGGATCACGCTTGAGTAAGCCACCCATATTGTTATACAGCCAATCTAAAAACTCAGTATCTCGAATTAGACCGTACTTAATCACCTCTGCCATTCCTGCACTGAGCTGACGATCATCCAAAGTATTTAAAGTATCGGTATCAATCAATACACACTGGGGCTGATGAAATGCTCCAATCATATTTTTACCGAGCGTATGATTAACGCCTGTTTTTCCACCAACTGATGAATCGACCATTGCTAATAAGGTGGTTGGAACTTGAATAAAGTTAACCCCGCGTTGATAACTCGCAGAAGCAAAGCCCGTAATATCACCGACAACACCACCACCCAGAGCTAATACGGTGGTTCTGCGATCACAACGCTGTTCTAGCATATGAGTGAAAATTTGATTGCTGGTATCTAAGGTTTTATATTGTTCGCCATCAGCAAGAATGACATCGCTATTGTTGTAGCCTGCTAATAAACCCTGCAATTGTTTTAGGTATAAAGGCGCAACGGTTTCATTGGAAACCACTAAGCTAGAAATACCGTGAATATGTGGAGGAAGCAAACGGCTATCTTTGAGTAAACCCTGCCCTATATGAATAGGATAACTCCGCTCACCTAGATCTAATTGTAATGTTTTCATACGCATATTTATTCTTTTAGGAGAAATCCTCAATTTGGATAATTTTTCGTTCGACTTGCTTTAAGAAAGGAGCAATTTTTTGCCGTCCTGTCGAGACAACTAAGTCTGCAACTTCCATATACATTGGGTCGCGTTCGCTTAGCAGGTCTTTTAAGGTCTTTAAGGGGTTGTCTGTTTGCATCAATGGACGATTAGTATCATGGCTAATACGTGAAAAAAGCAAATCGGCTGAGCCACGTAAATAAACGACTGTCCCCGTAGCCGCTAAACGTTGGCGGTTAATTTGACGAATCACACTACCTCCGCCTGTGGCTAAAATCATGCCTTGCTCTTTGGATAATTCTTTAATAACACACTCTTCTCGATCTCTAAACCCCTGCTCACCTTCAATTTCAAAGATCATAGGGATTGAAACTCCCGTGCGTTCTACAATAACGGTATCTGTATCATAGAACTCACGCTTCATTCTTTTTGCTAAGTGACGACCAACGGTGGACTTTCCTGCTCCCATTAAACCAACTAATATAATATTTTTTTTCATGTATGGCTTTATGCCAGTCGTCACCAAGGCAAGTCAAGCGAAACATTAGCCTTTTACACATACGACCTGTTTTAAGGTATGCACAATCTCAACTAAATCCGCTTGAGCTTGCATAACCGCATCAATAGGCTTATAGGCAGCAGGCGTTTCATCAATAACCTGATTATCCTTGCGGCATTCAACCCCTTGGGTTGCTTGACGATGCTCCTCTAAACTAATCAATTTTCTGGCTTGAGTGCGTGACATAACCCGTCCTGCTCCGTGGCTACAACTACAAAAACTTTCCTTATTACCCAGACCACGGACAATAAACGATTTCGCCCCCATGCTTCCAGGAATAATACCCATTTCACCCTTACGCGCTCGTACTGCACCTTTACGCGTCACCCATACATTTTTATCGTAATGATTCTCTCGACTAATATAATTATGATGACAATTCACTGCTTCAGATTCAGCACTAAAGGGAGTGGGTACTTCATCCTGTAAAGCCCCTAAAACCCGTTGCATCATCACCTCACGATTAATGCGTGCGAATTCCTGCGCCCATGCAACCGATAAAGTGTATTCCCGAAACATCGTTGACCCTTCAGGAATATAAGCTAAATCTTTATCAGGTAGATTAATAAAGTAACGCTGCATATCTTTTTTGGCTTGCTGAATAAAATATGTGCCAATACGATTGCCAACTCCGCGTGAGCCACTGTGTAACATTACCCAAACAGCATCACTTTCATCTAAACAAATTTCAATAAAATGATTACCACCGCCTAATGTGCCTAGATGATTAATATTATTGGTATTCTTTAAAAAAGGGTATTTATCCGTCATTATTTGAAAATCAGCCTGTAGCGGCTGCCATGCCTGTACGACATCTTTAGGCATATTTCCCCAACTGCCTTTATCATCTTTCTTGTTACGCATCGGATTATGACCATGAGGAACAGCCGCTTCAATTCGACTACGCAATGGAGCTAAATTATCAGGCAATTGCGCGGCGGTTAAACTGGTTTTTACTGCCATCATGCCGCAACCGATATCCACTCCGACCGCAGCAGGAACGATTGCACCGACGGTTGGAATTACACTGCCAATCGTTGCGCCTCTACCCAAATGTGCATCAGGCATAGCTGCAATCCACTTATGAATAAAGGGCAGCGTGGCAATATTTTGTAATTGTTTTTTTGCATTTTCATCAAAGGGAACACCGCGTGTCCATGTTTTAACAGGGAAATCCCCTTTGTTATAAAGCACCTCATAACTATTTTGCATAATTTATTTATCCTTAGCATTTAACTAAAACACCACTTCATG
>WFRR01000050.1 GCA_015486375.1 Thiotrichaceae bacterium | reverse complement strand
TTATGAAAGGCTATCTCAATAATGACGAAAAAACTCAGTCTGTCATTAGCACGATTGATGCAATTCGCTGGTATCACACGGGGGATAAAGGTCACATTGATGCACAAGGTTTTATTAGTATTGTGGATCGTTATTCACGTTTTGCTAAAATCGGTGGTGAGATGATTAGTTTAGGCGCGGTTGAAGAGACAATCCGAACTGTACTCGCTAATTCAGAGCTTGAGATATTAGCCCTTAGCATTCCTGATCGTAAGAAAGGCGAGAAAATCGTTTTATTGGTAACAGAAGCCTTATCACGAAAAACATTACGAGATGCGTTAAATGCGGCAAAAGTGAATCCATTAATGCAGCCTGCTCAGTGTGTCTTAGTGGATGCCATTCCTGTATTAGGGACAGGAAAAACAGATTTCTCTGCGGCTAAGCAGTTACTCCAAGCCACATTATCGACTAGTTAACACAAGACTAAATTATTTCGGTGGATTAATTCGGGGCGGTCGGTAAATCCGAGTTGTTGCTTAAACTCATGACTGCTTTTACCTTTGATTAATTCTGCTTCATTAGAAGCATAGTTAATCAAGCCTTTGGCAATAACCCGCCCTGAAGCATTGAGACAACTCACCATATCACCCTGTTGAAAATCACCTTCTATTTTAGTAACCCCAACGGCTAATAAACTTTTGCCCGTTTGCTGCAAAGCAGTTACTGCTCCTTGATCTAAATAGACATTGCCCCGTGACTTTAATTGTCCTGCCAACCATTGTTTACGAGCAGCTAGCCGACTAGTATCAGCAAGTAACAGAGTACCAAGCGGTTCTTTAGCATGAATACGTTCTAATACTTTCGGTTCTCGTCCTGAAGCAATAATGGTAGGACAACCCGATTGTGCCGCACGTTGGGCAGCGGTGACTTTGGTCAACATGCCCCCTGTACCTTGTACCGTGCCTGCTGAACCTGCAAAACTTAATAAACTCTCATCATTGGCTCGCGCTTCGCTAATTAGCTTGGCATCAGGATTACTACGGGGGTCTTGATCAAATAAGCCATCTTGATCCGTTAAAATGATAAATAAATCAGCATCAATTAAATTAGCGACCAATGCCCCTAAGGTATCATTATCACCCAGCTGAATTTCATCATAAGAGATACTATCGTTTTCATTCACGATCGGAATCGTATCGAGTTTGAGTAAGGTACACAGTGTATTACGCGCATTAAGATAACGACGGCGATTTTCTAGATCATCATGTGTTAATAAAATTTGGGCAGAATGATAATTATGTCGGCTAAAATTGGATTCATACGCTTGAATTAAACCCATTTGCCCGATTGAGGCAGCCGCTTGCAGTTCATACAAAGTCTTCGGGCGTTGTTTCCAACCCATACGACTCATTCCTTCTGCGACTGCTCCCGAAGACACCAGAATAATCTCAATACCCTGTTGTTTAAGTGTAACAATTTGCTCCGCCCATGCTTGAATCGCGGGATAATCTAAACCTTTACCATCTTGCGTCAGCAAGGCACTGCCTATTTTTACTACCCAACGTTTAGCATCGGAAATGAGCTTTTCTCTCATATTGTCACCTTATTCTACTTGTCTTCTTTGTCTATAATATTCTATTTTCGTCTTCCGCCAGTGCTTTGGCTTCATCCATTGCCTGCATAATGCGATAACACAGTTCTTGTGTACCTGATGAGGTGACCGCAGAAATAAATGCCACTTCACCCGTCCAATTCAAAGCATCAACGACCGCTTGGCAACGTGGCTTTTGTTCTTCAGGCGGTAATAAATCGATTTTATTTAATACCAACCAACGAGGACGTTGTTCTAAAGCCTCTCCATATTGACTTAATTCATTTTCAATAATACGCACCGCTTCAACAGGGTCTTGTTGATCCATCGGTGCCATATCGACAAGATGTAATAATAGACTGGTTCGAGATAGATGCTTAAGAAATTGAATGCCTAAACCTGTGCCTTCTGATGCACCTTCGATGAGACCGGGAATATCCGCAACCACAAAACTTTTGTATTGCTGAATTTTAACCACGCCTAGATTTGGGTATAGGGTTGTAAAAGGGTAGTTAGCAATTTTAGGACGAGCCGATGAAACAGCACTAATAAAGGTCGATTTACCTGCATTGGGCAAGCCTAATAAGCCCACATCTGCTAATAGTTTTAATTCTAGACGTAACTGGCGTAGATCGCCTTCAGTCCCAGGTTTCGATTGACGTGGAGCGCGGTTAATTGAGCTTTTATAACGGGTATTACCCAAACCATGAAAGCCGCCTTTAGCCACGATTAACTCTTGACCTTCTTCAACCAAATCACCAATAATTTCATCAGTTTCATGATCAAAGACTAAGGTTCCCATCGGTACAAGGACAGTTTTAGCGTCACCTTTTGCCCCTGTCATATTGCGACTCATGCCATTTTCGCCCCGACCTGCTTCATAATGTCGCACATTCCGAAAGTCTGAGAGCGTATTGAGGTTTTTATCAGCAATTAATACAACATCGCCCCCGTCGCCGCCGTCACCGCCATCAGGGCCACCAAACTCAATATATTTTTCACGACGAAAGCTAACGCAACCGTTACCTCCGTCACCTGCTCTTACTTGAATGACGGCTTCATCTACAAATTTCATTGCTTGGATCTCATAAAACGATTAAGGACTAAAGTTACCAACCGCTAAGTATAGAGTTTTTTAGTTCAGTTTGACATAAGTAGTTATGTCATAAGCTAATTATATGAACCATTAAATTAACTAATAACTAAAATAGTTAGCACAGCAAGCATTGGGTAAATATTGATGCACTCTATACAGGTCAAACCACTTAGTTCTAATACAAAATGGATTTTATTCAGCATAATTATATTAGGAGTCCTGTTTCAGTCGAACGGTCAGGCAATTGAAATTTCGTATCAAGACGGTGTATTAACCATACCCCTCAAGGATGAATTAAGAAAAAATAACTTACAATTTGAATTAGATACGGTTGATGTAACTTCTTTAATTCAGTTTACGAAAAATGCGGTGAAAATCACGTTGGTAAAAGCATTAGGTCTACGTTCTCATCAACTTAAAATTTATCAATTAATTAAAGGAAATTTACAAGAACTATCTCAATATGATTTCAATATAGATAAGACAGAATTGCCCACGCATTTATCAGATTTCAAAATAGAAACTAGCCTTAGTGCTGCGACTACACTGTTAGATTCTACTAAAAATAGCCCTCATTTAGATTGGTCATTCGATGCAAATAGCGTGATTAGTAGCGAGTGGCAAATTGATGAATGGACTATTGATACTCAGAGTGATTTATTTTTTGATAAAAATTATCGAAATAATAATCAACATATGATTGAATTGGGTGATTACTTGATCAATGCTAGTATGGATAATTTGAGCATTCAATTAGGACACCATCAAATTCCTGATAGTAGTTTGGTATTAGATGGCTTTCATCAACGCGGCTTATCCAGCACTTGGCACTCCGATGCAGAAGATAAAACTTTGACAGGCTTTGTTTTTAATAGTCAATCCATTACAGGTTTTCGCAATGGCTTAGGTCTAGGTAATAAAAATGCCCGTATTATTGGTGCAAATGCTAAGTTTAAACCCTTTGAAGACCACGAAGATACAGAGTTTAATTTGATGAGTTTACAGGGTAAACATCAGATGCAAAGTAATGAAATTAATCAGGGTAGTGCATGGAGTATCTCTGCTAAAAGTAAATTGCTGAAGCAACGTCTAAACATCGAAACGGAATTAGCGCAATCATTATTTGATCCAGACAGTCAGGGCATGAGCGCGAAAAAAGCAGGACGGGCTTATAAGCTATTGATGTATTACAACCCTTTGCTTAAAGTATCTAATGATGATGAAAACCCTAAAGATACCTCCAGTGATGATAGCAGCGGTGATGTCGCAGAGATTGAATTTTGTCTAGAAAAACGCTGGATTAGTCCGTCCTTTTATAGTTTGGCGAATGCAGCACTATCGAACGATTTGGATAGTCAGTTAGTCAGTGCAACTTATAGCAAAAATGGCTTATCTTTGTCTGCTTCACTTGAAATGCAAAGTGATAACGTCAAGCACGATCCAATCAAAAATACGATTAATAATAAACTAATTTCAACCTCTTTAGATTACACCCCCAGCAATCCAGACAATGCACAGCCGCAAGCTTGGGGTGAACCGCGTTTTGGGCTTAGTTTTTCTTCTTCAGAACAGAAAAGTGTTGATTTGCCCAAGGGTGAAGAAGAAATTGATAAAACGGTACAAACGATTGAAGTATCGGCGGACTTTACTTATGACACATGGGATTGGAATACCCGATTATCCTATGATACGAGCAATGATAAATCGGGACATACCAATAACACTACTAATACAGAGCTATCATTCGGGATTCATAAGCAATTTACAGAGTCCACTCAAGTCTCTGCACAATGGCAAATTGATAAACAACGCTGGAAATCAACTGCAATGAATGTGGCTCTAAAAGATGATCTGACTTTACAGTTATTGATCTTAGATGGATCGACTCAGCTCATTAAAGATAAACTCAATTTAAGCGGCAGTATGACGTGGTCAGAACAAAGAAGACCACAGCAATTAGAACAGCGTTCAAATACAGTAGCGTTAGGGTTAAGCTGGAATAATCAAAAGAACAGTACACAGACATTTAGCCCAGAAGTATGGTTAAAAGGACAATATTCACAATCTGAAGATTTTTTTGCTATGCAAACACGCACAAAAACTTATCAATTAATGACAGGTTTAAGTGTTGCATTTTAGTCCAAATTCTTTATCGCTATTTAATGAATACTCTTTACTTGAAAATCAACAACAATGGATAAAAATGATGCGACTTTCCAATATTGTTAAACCTTTGCACTTACTAAAAATATTGCTAAAAATTCAAATATTTTCTCTACTGTTAGCCTCTGTCACATTGGCACATACGGATTCAAAGGAAGTACAAGTAGTGGTTGATGACAAAGGCATTGAACATGACCATGAGATTGATAACGACAGTGATACACAAACCGATAATCAGCTAAATACTCAGCAAGAAACAGTCGATGCTCAATCTGATGCTGATATGAAAACAGATAAGGAAGGCACTGATAATATGGGCATGATGATGGAGGCAGGCTCATTAGACAATCTTCATTTGAATTTACGTTTTCAACAAGGTGAACTCAATACCACGTTACATCAGAATGATCGTTATCGTGCTTCTGCCAAAATTCGTAGTGAAGGCAGTGGGAGCTTTTATGCAAACTGGGAAGTTGCTAAACCGCCTTTTTCAAATACTGAAAGCCCTATTTTTACCCCGATTAAACGGATACATACCGTGCTATTAGGTAAAAAGGTAACTGAATTTTTTAGTCCTAATTTACCCACTCAACAAGCAGGTAAATATTTAGTCCGTTTTGATATTCGATCACCAGGATTGGAGCAAACGGGATTGCTAAGCTATCGCGTCCTAAGTGCTAAAATAGATTATAAAATTGAATTACTAAGTCCAGAAACAATGTTGGACTTTTATCCTGATAGTGTCTTTAATTGGCAGATCCAACCTTATGTTAAACAAGCACTCTTACAAATATTTGTAAACGATAGTTTAAGCCAAGCTTGTGAAATAAGTCCTTTAGAAGAGCATCTTACCGCCATTGCTACTAATCATTATACTTATATAAAAATGACACCGATTGCAGCCGATAAGTTACAGCAAGGTCAGGCTTATTGTTGGCGAGTACAGGCTTATAAAGAGGGAAATATTGTTGCGGTTAGCGAAGCTAAGACATTTATTTGGCAGAAACGACACTAAAGAGAGTGAGATTGGGTCTAAAATAATCAGCCATTGGACGTGATGCCAATAACTGATGACTACATTACATAACGATGTAATGTAAGTACTATGCGTCTAAAGCTTGCTGAGCTTTTTCTGCAATTTTGCCAAATGCAACGATGTCATGAACAGCAAGATCAGCAAGAACTTTACGATCTACTTCAATACCTGCTTTATTCATACCATTGATGAAACGGCTATAGGACATATCAAATTGACGTGCCGCTGCGTTAATACGCACGATCCATAATTGACGGAACTGACGCTTCTTTTGACGACGATCACGATAAGCATATTGACCTGCTTTAGTTACCGCTTGGGTTGCGACGCGATAGACTCGACTCCGCGCACCGTAATAACCTTTTGCTTTCTTTAATACTTTCTTGTGCTTTGCACGTGCGGTTACACCGCGTTTAACTCTTGCCATGGTTTAATCCCCTGTTTTAACTATACGGTAACATCTTGCGAACTGCGGGTGTATCGACTTTCTCGACAACATCACCTGCACGTAATTGACGCTTACGCTTAGTTGATTTCTTCGTCAAGATATGACGCAGATGGGACTGCTTACATTTAAATGTGCCATTAGCACGTTTGCGGAATCGCTTTGCAGCACCGCTATTACTTTTCATCTTAGGCATCTTCATCTCCATTAACCGCAATTGCGGGTTAGTTTCAACATTTACATTCCTTAAGAGTGCCTACCTTAAAGGAATGGTAAAAGATTAGTATAAATAGTTATTATGACTATTTCTTTGCTCTTGGCCCTAACATCATCATCATCTGACGACCTTCCATTTTTGGAAATTGCTCGACCGTTGCAATATCGTCTAAATCAGCTTCAACACGCTTTAATAAATCACGTCCTAACTCACGATGTGCCATTTCACGTCCACGAAAACGGATGGTTACTTTAGCTTTATCGCCATTCTCAAGAAACTTACGTAACATTTCTGTTTTACGGGTGTAATCACCAATATCCGTTGAAGGACGGAATTTAATTTCTTTAAGTTGTGTTTTCTTTTGTTTCTTCTTATTTAAGGCACGTTTCTTACTTTCATCAAATTTGAAACGACCATAATCCATAATTCGAACCACTGGTGGCTTCGCATTAGGAACAATTTCAACCAAGTCTAATTTTACATCAGCCGCAGCCGCCATTGCGTCTCGATAAGAAACAACGCCTTTATTTTCACCATCTTTATCAATGAGTCTTACGTTTGGTACTGTAATATCTTCATTGATGCGATTTTTTTCTTTTTTACCCGCGATTTTTATTTCTCCAAATAAACTAATTTAACTTAAATTTAAATACTTAGCGTATCTAAGCTTAATATTATACTACTGAGAAGCCGCTCGCATAGTAATTTCTTTTTGTAAGTGATTGATCAAATCATCTACCTTCATCACACCAAGATTCTTACCTGATCGGCTTCGTACCGCAATCGAGTTATTTTCTACCTCACGATCACCAACGACTAAAAGATAAGGAATACGTTGCATCGTATGCTCGCGGATTTTAAAGCCTATCTTCTCATTTCTCAAGTCCGAAATGACTCTAATACCCGATTTTTTTAAACGATTCTCAACATTTTGCACAAAATCACTTTGTTTATCGGTAATATTCATTAATACCGCTTGTTCAGGGGCTAACCAAAGTGGGAAACGACCTTCATGATGTTCGATTAAAATGCCAATAAAACGCTCAAATGAACCTAAAATGGCCCGATGTAACATGACAGGAACTTGGCGTGAACCATCTTCAGAAACATATTCTGCATCCAAACGACCGGGCATCGAGAAATCAACTTGAATCGTCCCTAACTGCCAAACACGGTTTAAGCAATCTTTCAGAGAGAATTCAATTTTAGGCCCATAAAATGCACCTTCACCGGGTAATTCTTGCCAGTCTAAATTTTGTGCATCTAGCGCATCCGCTAAAGATTTTTCAGCTTTATCCCAGTTTTCATCACTGCCCACGCGCTGTTCAGGACGAGTCGATAAACGATAAATAACTTCATCAAAACCAAAGTCTTTATAAACTTCATGCAGAAAATCAATAAAATCGGCCACTTCTGCTTGAATCTGATCTTCAGTACAGAAAATATGCGCGTCGTCTTGTACAAAACCACGAACTCGCATAATACCGTGCAATGCACCTGACATTTCATTACGGTGACAAGAGCCAAATTCAGCTAAACGTAAAGGTAAATCACGATAGCTTTTTAAACCTTGATTAAAGACCTGTACATGACACGGGCAGTTCATCGGTTTAACTGCATACTGACGACCATCACTTTCCAATGAAAACATATCATCACTATATTTTGCTGCATGACCCGAGCGTTCCCATAGTGAATAATCCACAATCAGCGGGGTTTTTATTTCCTTATAGCCTTTCTCATACTGTTTTTGGCGCATGTACTGTTCAATGGTTTGATAAATTGTCCAGCCTTTATCGTGCCAAAAGATTTGTCCGGGCGCTTCTTCTTGTAAATGGAACAAATCTAACTTACGTCCAATTTTACGATGATCGCGCTTTTCGGCTTCTGCAATCAGATGCAAATAACGTTTTAAATCTTTCTTACTGCCCCATGCCGTCCCGTAAACCCGTTGCAACATTTCATTATTGGAATCACCTCGCCAATAAGCCCCTGCTAGCTTCGTTAATTTAACCGCAGGAATTTTACCTGTGCTGGGTACATGAGGACCACGACAAAGATCAATAAAGTCGCCTTGCTTATAGAGAGATAAATCTTCATCGGAAGGAATGCTTTCAATAATCTCTGCTTTATAGTGTTCACCCATTTCTTTGAAGAATTGCACTGCATCATCACGGGACATCACACTACGTTCGACAGGGATATTTTCTTTGATAATCACCTGCATCATCTTTTCAATCGCCTGCATATCTTCAGGACTAAATGATTCTTCTGTCGCAAAGTCGTAAAAGAAACCATCCTCAATCACAGGGCCTATGGTGACTTGCACATTGGGGAATAGGCGTTTAACTGCTTGTGCCATTAAATGGGCAGAAGAGTGACGAATCACTTCTAAGCCTTCATCATCACGCGCGGTAATAATGCTGACTTCAGCATCATTTTGCATGATAAAGCTGGCATCAACAACTTGACCATCAACTTTACCTGCTAAGGTGGCTTTGGCTAAACCGGGGCCAATATCATATGCCACATCCATGACAGAAATTGCGTGTTCAAAGGTACGTTGACTACCGTCAGGAAGGGTAATAATGGGCATAGTATGCTTATCTCCAGTGGTGATCCTTACTACAGACCACATGCTTTTGTTATTGGTATAGAGCTGCTCGGTATTCTCAATTTAACTAAAAATTACTTAAATAGAATGACCTCGCTTAAAGTGACGAAATATTCTATAAGCCCTTAAAACAAAGTCAACTATTAAATGATGCTATTTAACTATAAATGGATATTAATTTTTCTGTGAACACAGGCTAATTGACTTTGCACCTGCCTGTTCTAACAAGCGAATAACCTCGCTATTGCCTTTTTTATAGGCCTGATCTAAAGGCATTTGATAGAAACGACTATTACCACCACTGGCAGTAGCAGCCAAGGTATTACAAGAAACAGGTTCTTGCAGGTAATTCGGTCTTGCACCATATTGTAACAGTAGCTGTACTAATAGGACTGAATCACCATTAATAGCTTGTTCTAACGGTGTTTCATTAATAGGGTTGACTGTATTCACATCTGCTCCCGCCTTAATTAATTGACTAGCTGCATCGCTATTATTCGTTAATAAGGCGTAAGACAAAGCAGAACCAAAAATATTTTCATCTTCTGAACGATAGCCCTCTAATTTGAGTTGGGAAACACCCAGATTGAGGTTAGTTTTATCGAGTATTGTCGTGTCAGACTCAGAGCTATTAGCACTATTGCAATTGAGAAGGCTGAGGGTTGCAACCGTTAATAAGGTTGAGAGAGGCTTATCTGTATTTATCATAATTATCATTATCCTTCATGTGATCGACAACACCTTGAACAACGTGGTGTATATAAATCAACATTGATTAATTATTTGCTATTAATACACTTCCAGCGGGGTTTTATAGGGAAAACAGATAGCTGGTTCATAAATAATAATAAGTGGCATTGCTGTGAATGACTTGATTTTTTTATGCTTAAGGAATATACCTTAAAGAATAAATCAATAAAGTTTATATCAGCCAAAACTGTATTGATTTAAGTAAGCCCTATATTCGCAACAATACTTCGGTATTAATCTGTCTTAGAGGATCGCTTCATGTCAACCCCCATTATTACCCATACGGTCTATTCACACTATGCGCGTCTCGAAAAAGTAGCGATTGATGAGATTGTTAATTTACGTCGTTATTTATTTACCGATGTAGACACCTCAAGGCAACAATTACGAGAACAAATCGAAAAGAATATTGCTCCTTATCTCGTTGATGTTGATTTAAGTCAAAGTCCTCTACAACAACAGATTGAGCATATAAAAAAACACCCTTCCCCTAACCCCACAGTTGATCAAAAAAAAATAGAAGTGAAACAAAAATTGATTGATCAATATAGGCAACGCTATCACAAAGCCGTACAACAATATCGTGATAGTCATCAACAACTGATTGCCTTGATTAGCCGTAATGATGTTTTTATTGCTCCTGATGCTAAACAGCATGAATATCTGTATATGCTGGATGGTGAAACTTGCCGCCATCTGTGTGATACCGAGGAAGAGGATGAAGATTGCCGCAAAGACTTTAATAATAAGGAAATTGAGTTACTGGATAATCAAACGGATGCAGTGCGTATTTGGCGTAATAATATTGATATTGAAAACTTAGTGATTCGTGATCAACGTCATTACACCACCATTGCTCATCGGGATGGCATTCAATTAATCCCCCCACCCCTGTACGAAAAAAAACAAGATGATCGAGGCAATATTATTCGGACTAAACTGGCTGACCAAATGGCAGGTACGGTATTAGAAGGGGTAACGATTAATTTTTGTAAAATCCACTCCAGTCATGGTGCATTGCAAGGTATTTTCGCCAGTGACGGTATGTGTCGTGATTTAAAGATTACTCATACTGAGATCGCAACCAAAGGCGCACACTCTATTTCTATTGCAGGGGTATTAACAGGTTGTGAAATGAGTAATATCACCTTACGACAAGTAGAGGGTGGCGGACTGCCTAAAATTAACCTTTATCCTTTGCGACTGGGGGGTAATATTGCTGATGATGGAGTGATTTATATTCTCGATTTTATGGTCGGCTCAAGTTATGGCTATGGGCCAGTGAATGCCCAAAATAATAAACGCTACCGCCTTGGCAGTACACAAGCCGAATTTATTGAAATTAATGATAATCGTCGCACAATACCGCGTCGACATGTGTCGCTGGCTTTTGGTTTATACAATTTTGATTATCAGCAATATTTACATGAATACACGACATGGACGGTGGCTGATTTTAAACGAGAATTACCGCAAGCCTTTCAACAAATGCAAGCATGGTTAGACCTGCGGATTAGTGAATTTCGGCGTGGACGACGCGTTCCGACGACAGGTAATCCATTGCCGCCAATCAGTGCTGAACAAATGGATACCAAGCAGCATGGTGTATTAGATATGTTAATCCAAGCTAATGATGCTTTGAATGCTAATCAAGCTGATTTTAATAATACCCGTTTACCCGAATTGCAATTTACCGCGATTCGTAGTTTTGCGATTAAGTGCATTGCCCTTCGCAACGGTAAAATCGAAAAACTTTATGATTTAGGTCAATTTAAAAATAAGCTAAGAAAAGCTTATCTACACTTTTTACTTGATGAACAATATTTTAAGAACTTAACGACTAATCCTTATAATGATGATGAACCACAGAGAAATAGTACGAAGGTGAATGCGAGTGTTACTAAAGTTAAGCAGAAAAAAGCACAGGTGATCAAAAAGCCGCAAGTCATTAAAAAAAGTTGGTTATCTCGGGTTTCATCTTGGACACCGTGGCGTTGGTTTTAAGCAAAAAAATACCGCAAGCATTGCGTTGCGGTATTTTGGCTTAGACTATTTAAATAGCCTAAGTGATGCTAGTCAGGAACTTAGTCTTTTAGTCCTGTTTTTTAATCGTTCTCCACAAAGCAAGTAAATCAAAGTCATGATGTCTCTCATGCTTTACGCCCATTTGTGGCATATCCGCTAAACCTGTTTCTCTAGCATGTTCTACAAAGCCTTTATTTTTCCAAAAGAAAGCGCCGGGCATTGTGGTTGGAATAACCACGACATAAAAGAGAGAACGTCCAATAATGGCTGAACTCAGGCTCATGATGGCTAAGACAATAAAAGCAATGGCACTATTCGATGAGAAAATAACTAGACTAATCGCTAAGATTAAACCACCCAGTAAAATCGCATTGCGTACATAATATGGATAAGCATAAGTCGTGACTTGCTCATAAAAAGAAGCTGCACCTTCACTTTCTGCTTTTCTTAAATCACGCGCATGGGCTAATAAACCTAAAGCTTCAATAATCAGTCCTAATGCCGCGATACTTGCTAAGAAAACGGCTAATTCACGCTCTAATGCGGAAACTGTTAATGCAATCAGTGCAATTAAGACACTGGATAGACTTAAACCTGAACCAATGAAGGCTGCGCCTGTGTGCCAATGATCCCAATAAGGTCGGGCAGGAATACGGTACAGTTTATACATATAGTAACCACCTAGACCGATACCACTGAAAGCCAGTAATGCAGCAGCACTTTGTAAAAACACCGTCAAGCTATAATCAAATAAAGCAAAAAAGCTATATCCCATCAATCCTGTAAAAAAGGCGGTTACACCTGCTATTTCTCGGCTGACAGGAGACATTTTAAGATTATAAAAACCTCGATAAAAACGATGCGGTTTACCTAAGTGCATATTCAATTTAAACAGACCAATGCTACTGAGTACAATCATAAAACCTAACAAAGGCGCAAAGGCACTACTTTGTGTCAATGTCGCCACGGGTTTAAACAGGTCACTTAAACCTGCTAACCAAGAGCCTAAGATCACAACTAAAAACATACCCATGACGGCTTGAATACTGAGTGTAAAAGCAACATGTGCGCTTTCATGCGAAGCAAGTAATTTACTTAAATTCCATTCTCGTTTAAAGCCATGTTTAGGATCTAATTCAGGTTTGAAATCACCTGTATCTGCATCTTTATGGTATTTCAATGCCGTACTATCCACCCGAGACATATCCCGTTGTGTTGAACGAGTTTGCTCAAAGCGGATATTCGGATGGGTAATATCTGTACGAGGAAAGCCCGGAATTTCGGTTTTTGTTTGGGTGCGGTTTTCGGGTGTATTTTCAATCACACCAAAATCTAAGGCATTACCTAAACAGGCAGAAACACAAGCAGGTTTTAAACCCACCTCTAAGCGATCGACACACATATTACATTTGCTGACTTCACCTTTAACAGGATCAAGCTGCGGGGCATTATAAGGACAAACCCATGTGCAGTAACCACAACCAAAACAAATATCAGGGTCTTGTAATACTGCGCCGTATTCAGCAAATTTAGTATAAGCACGGGTAGGACAACCTTTTAAACAAACAGGATCATCACAGTGATTACAGGCCATCGAAATATTGAGGCGTTGATAGTTAGGATATGTTCCCCCTTCGACAAAACCCACCGAACGAAAAGCTAAGTGAGCAGGGTTATCATTCTTTTCACTACAAGCCGCCTCACAGGCATGGCAAGCAATACAGTTATCGGCATTAAAGTAAAAGCCGTGTTGTTTATAACGATCGGGGTTATCACCAATGTCAGCTTCATTATTAATATTTAAACTTTTATCACGCAGTGCATCATCAGTAGGAACGGTTTCAATGGATTTACCGTATTGATTGACCTGTTTGCTTTCTTCATCTCTTAAAAAAGCATACTTAGGTTCATTTTCACGTACTTCAAACATAATAGTAATTCCTTAGAATTTTCGCATTTCCATACTTAACTTTGCCGCTGCCGCTTGATCTTCAATACGTTCAATGCGTATCGCTGATTGTTTATAAGCAGGTTGGCGGGAATGTGGATCTAGTAAGCCTAAGGTTAAACGATTGGCGCAATCATGAAAGTGGAAAGGGAGAAAAACCATATTTTTAGCAACCCGTTGTGTTGGCGTTGCCATCACCACTGCATCCGCTCGTCGCGAGACTAAACGCACATAATCTCCGCGTTGAATACCGAGTTCACTGGCCGCATCAGGATTAATTTCAATAAAAGGAATCGGACTGTATTTATTGTTATTACCCACTTTGCCCGTTTTAGTCCGTCCGTGCCAATGTTCAATTAAACGTCCTGTATTGAGCCAAAAAGGAAATTTATTATCAGGGACTTCATTGTTATCAATAAACGGTAAAGGAATTAATTTAGCTTTGCCATCAGGATAACGGAAGGTAGTGGGTTCAGTATATAAACGCACCCCCCCTTTTTTGGGTATTTCACCTGCATTACGCTGCTTTTCCGTATAAGGCCACTGAATGCCACGATGTGCTTCAATCAGCTCATGCGTCATTCCTGAATTATCTGATAATCGCCCTTTAGATAATTGCCCCATTTCTAGAAAAATTTTACCTGCATCTTCAGGAAAATTAACTTTATCATCAATATTAAAGCGTTCTGCCATACGATTAAAAATCCACAAATCTGGTTTGGCATTCTCAGGCGGCGGCGTAATCGGGGTAATACGATTAATTCTTCGCTCAGTATTAGTCATCACTCCATCTTTTTCTGCCCATGTGCCTGCGGGTAAAAAGACATGCGCGTATTGATTGCTTTCGGAATCTTCATAACAATCTTGCACCACACAAAATTCTAATTTTTCCATCGCTTTACGAATTCTAGCGGTATTGGGTAATGAGGAGAGTGGATTCGTAGCAATTAACCAAATACCCTTGATTTCACCTGTTTCAATCGCGGCATAAATATCGGTTTGGAACATCCCGCGCTTTTTGGGAAAAAATTCAGGATCAATATTCCAGAACTTAGCAATGTCCTCTCGATCTTGTGGATTTTCTAAGGCGCGATGATTGGGTAAGCCTGAGCAAGAAGACCATTCTCGCGTTCCCATCGCATTACATTGTCCCGTAATCGATAAGGATGTTCCGCCTGCTTTACCAATATTACCGGTGAGCAAAGCAAGATTATTAATTCCAACCACGCCATCAGAACCATGAGTGGATTGATTAATTCCCATTGTCCAAATTTGCATTGCCGCAGGGGCATTAGCAAATAAACGCGCCACATTACGAATGGTATCTTCATCAATACCACAGATTTTCTGTGCAGTTACAGGGTCATAATTAGCCACTTCCGCTCTAAGAGCTTCAAGACCATTGGTATTCGCTTCGATATAGGCTTTATCTTCCAGTCCTTCATCTAAGATCACATACATCATGGCATTTTGTAGCACCACATCCGTACCGGGTGTGATCGCAAGGTGCATGTGAGCATTTTGTGCCAACATCGTGACGCGTGGATCAATCACAATTAGAGGAAAATTACGTTTTTCCTGCGCGTCTTTCATGCGCCAATAAATAATCGGGTGTTGTTCAGGTAAATTTGAACCCCATGCAATTAAACAGTCGGTATGTTCAAAATCTTCATAACAACCGGGAGGTCCATCCGAACCAAAAGAACGTTTGTAACCTGATACGGCTGATGCCATACATAAGGTAGTATTACCATCATAATTATTCGTGCCAATCAAACCCCGCGTTAACTTGCCGAGGGTATAAAACTCTTCAGTCAACATTTGCCCTGTCGAAATAACCGCAAAAGAATCTCGACCATATTTAGCTTGGATACGCCGAATTTCAGCATGGCTTTTGTCTAATGCGCTATCCCAATCCGTTGTTTGCCAATCTTGATGCCATTGTTCGCGTATCAACGGTTGTTTTCCGCGTCCTGCAGAATCAAATAACTCATGTTCAAAAATACCTTTTAAACATAATTTACCGCGATTGACATCGGCATCGGCGACACCCCGTGAACTCACGGGTTTACCTTCTGCATTTAGACCGACTTCAATCGAGCAGCCTGTGGAGCAATAGCCACAAGTAGCATATTTCCACGTTTTAATGCCTTTATCGGCAATTTTAATTGGATTTTTTTTATTACGACCAAATAACATAAGATTTCTCTTTGACCTTAAACCTGATAGACAGGTAACGATATAGCTATCAATCCTGTCTATCAATATAGCTTAATATTTGCATATTAAACTTCCCTTCGGCTTTACTTAGGAAACAGAAATATAAACATCCCCGTTCTCTACCTTCGTAGCAAAATGATTAGTACAACCTTCATCAGGTGCAACGGCTTCGCCACTTTCAAGGCTAATTTTCCAATTGTGTAAGGGGCAAGTCACCGTATTTCCATGCACAATTCCTTGTGATAGCGGTCCTTTTTGATGTGGACACTCATCTTTTAATGCAAATACCTGATTGCTGTTATTGCGAAAAATAGCAATTTTTACACCATTCATTTCCAACACTCTTGCACCCAAGGCAGGAATAGCGTCTAAGCAGGTTACTTTCACCCAATTTGATACAGTTTGATTCATCTTTTATTCCCTATTTCTACTTTAAGCAATGACTTTAATGTTTTGAAATTCATGTGCATTTTTCCCTTCAGCCGCTGCTTTCCAAGGATCAATTTGAGCATGTTGCTGTGATACGATAAAGCGATCGTAAAGTGTTTTACGTTGGGCTTCATCTTCTAAAATATCTTTCACTTTTTGTAAACCCACTCGTTCTACCCAAGGGGCAGTACGTTCAAGATAAATCGCATCTTCACGATACAATTGACAATAAGCACCCGTCCATTCTAGGACTTCTTCTTCTGTTTCTACTTTGGTTAAAAAGTCGGTTACGCGTACTTTAATACCGCCATTACCGGCAACATGTAATTCATAACCCGAATCGACACAGACAACCCCAATATCTTTAATGGTCGCTTCAGCACAATTACGTGGACAACCTGATACTGCGAGTTTGAACTTATGTGGCATCCATGACCCCCATGTTAACTCCTCTAACTTAACCCCTAAACGAGTTGAGTTTTGAGTTCCCATTCGACACCACGTATCACCAACACAGGTTTTAACCGTTCGCATTGCTTTACCATAAGCGTGACCTGATACAAAACCTGCATCCGATAAATCTTTCCAAATCAGCGGTAATTGATCTTTTTGCAAACCGAACATATCAATTCGCTGTCCCCCTGTGACTTTCATTTCAGGGACTTTATATTTATCAGAAACATCCGCGATGGTACGCAGTTGATCAGCCGTACACATGCCGCCAAACATACGCGGTACAACAGAATAAGAACCATCTTTTTGAATATTGCCGTGGGCGCGTTCATTGATGAAACGCGATTGAGGATCATCATGACCCGGATATTCACACAGTAAATAATAATTCAATGCCATACGACAACTCGGGCAACCATCGTCGGTTTTCCAATCGAGATAATGACGAATTTCTACTTGTGTTTTTAAACTTTGCTCTCGTAGCGTTTTACGGACTTCATTATGTGAATAGTCGGTACAAGCACACATACCTTTTTTACTGGGAGCTTGTTCAAAGTCACTACCCAAAGTATGCGCGAGCAGTGATTCCACTAGACCTGTACAAGAACCACAAGAAGAGGACGCTTTAGTATGAGCGCGAACATCATCTAAGGTAAATAATTTATTCTCAGTGATCGAGTCAACAATTTCACATTTTGAAATACCATTACAACCACAAATCTCAGCATTGTCAGGTAATAAAGCCACCCGATCTTCATCACCGTGTCCAGAATCGCCTAAATGGGCTTGTCCGAATAAAATGCTTTTACGAAAATCAGAAACATCCGTACCTTCTTTCAGTAATTGAAAATACCAAGTTCCATCAACCGTATCACCGTATAAGACGATACCAATAACACAATTGTCTCGTAAAATGAGTTTCTTATATGTGCCTGAAGCAGCATCATGCAGTACTAATTCTTCTGTTCCTGCACCGCCTGAAAAATCACCTGCCGAGAAAAGATCAATACCCGTCACTTTTAGGAGTGTTGAAGTGACAGAGCCTTGATAACGTCCAATACCAATTTCTGCGAGATGATTCGCCGCAACTTTTGCCATCTCAAATAGCGGGGCGACTAAACCATAAGTATTGCCGCGATGTTGGACACATTCACCGACAGAATAAATATTGGGGTCAAATGTTTGCAAGGTATCATTGACAACAATACCGCGTTCACAGTGCAAATTGCTTTGTTTAGCTAAGTCAATATTCGCTTTAATACCCACCGCCATCACCAGCAAGTCGGCATCAATTTGTTCACCATTTTTAAAACGTATGCCCGTGACTCGCTCATCACCCAAAATTTCATCCGTGGCATGTTCCATTAGGAACTTCATACCGCGTTCTTGCAATGACGTTAATAACATTGCTGAAGCGGCTTTATCTAATTGGCGTTCCATTAATGAATCGAGTAGATGCACAACCGTGACATCCATACCTTGCTTCATTAAACCATTAGCGGCTTCTAAACCTAATAAACCACCGCCAATAACAACCGCTTTCTTATAATTTTGAGCGGCTGCTAACATGGTATCGACATCAGCAATATCACGGAAACCCAATACCCCTTGTTTATCTGCCCCTGTTAACGGCAACATAAAGGAGGTTGAACCAGTGGCAATTAATAAGCGATCATAAGCCGCTTCTGTACCATCTTCACCAATGACTTTTTTATGCACTCGGTCAATTTTAGTGACCTTGCAGCCTTTATGCAGAGTGATATTATTGTCGATATACCATTGCTCTTCATTAAGCATAATATCTTCGATGGTTTTCTCATCCGCTAAAACAGGCGATAACATAATACGATTGTAGTTACCATACGGCTCTTCACCAAAGACAGTAATTTGGTATTTCTCAGGCTCTAGTTTTAATAGTTCCTCAACGGTTCGCATTCCTGCCATACCATTGCCAATAACGACTAAATTCTTCATCATGTTGTAATCTCGCTTCAGCCAAAAATTAATAATATAGTTATGATAAATGCAATAATCATGCCAATATAATAGTATTTAGAAGGTAATAAACACTATCGTTATTAATCGCATTTATAATATTAATATTTTCAAATAGATAATAAATAACGGCTAGGTAGCTTACTAAAATTAGGATTTTCAAGATAATTAGCTGCGCTATTTTACTCCTTAGTGATTTTATATATGCTTATATTTTTATATACTAATGGCTTGTTGCACTATTTTGGTGCATTAACGCACTATTTTGGTGCATTAACGATGATCTTTGAAGCGTGAGCGTGATTGATGAATAGTAAAAATTCTATAGGAAAGTAGTAATGAGCAAATCCCAATTAAAAGTTAGCTTAGGACAATATTCCTTAAAAGGAATTAAGGATGAAAATGAAGATGCTTATGGTGCGAAGATTCCTAGCAATAGTGAACAACTAGAAAATAAAGGTATTACGATTGCGATTGCCGATGGAATGAGTGGCAGTGACGGAGGAAAGGAAGCGAGTCGCCTCAGTGTAAAACAGTTTTTAACAGACTATTACAGCACGCCTGAATCATGGACAGTCAAACATGCCGCGAATCGCATTATGTCTGCGCTCAATAGTATGCTGTATTCACAGGGACAGAAGCGTTATAGCTCTTCCAAGGGGCTAGTCACTACTTTTAGCACGATTGTTCTAAAATCACAAACAGCGCATTTATTTCATATTGGTGATAGTCGTATTTATCGTTTACGTAAGCATGAATTACGTCAATTAAGCCATGATCATCGTATCTGGATTAGCCATGATCAAGAATATTTAAGCCGTGCTTTAGGGATTGATAGTCATTTAGAAATTGATTATCAACGCCTTTCGATTGAGGTTGGTGATATTTATTTTTTAAGTACCGATGGTGTACATGATTTTCTTAAAAAAGAGACGCTAAAACAATTATTAATTGAGCATCAAGATACGCCACAAGTGGCGACTGAGGTAATTTGTAATGCTGCGTTAGCAAATAAAAGTAGTGACAATATTAGCTGTCAATGTGTGCAAATTCAATCCATTGCCAGCGCAAACAAAAAGGAATTCTATGAAAAGCTAACACAGTTACCTTTTCCACCCGACTTACAAACGGGTTATATTTTGGATGAATTTAAAATTATTCGAGAATTAACCGCCACTTCCCGTAGTCAGGTCTATTTAGCCGAGGATTTGCATACTCAAAAAAAGGATAAATCTAATTCATCAGCGACTCAAGTGGTGATAAAAACCCCTTCGATTAATTTTGAAGATGATCCTGCCTATATTGAGCTATTTATGCATGAAGAGTGGATTGCTAAACGCTTAAATTCTCCGCACTTAATTAAAGCCTACAATCCGCAACGACAACGCCAGTTTTTATATACCGTAGTGGAATATATCCAAGGGCAGACTCTGCAACAATGGATGTTAGAAAACCCCAAAGCGAGCTTAGTACAGGTAAGAGGCAGTATTACCCAAATTGCTCGGGGCTTGCGAGCTATGCACCGTATGGAAATGATTCATCAAGATATTAAGCCTGACAATATTATTATTGACCTGAACAATACTCTGAATATTATTGATTTTGGCTCAACTAAAGTGGCAGGCTTAGCAGAAATAAAGTCCGTATTAGAACAATCCAATATTGTCGGTACAGCAAACTACGCTGCACCTGAATATTTCAAAGGTGAAATGGGTTCAAATCGTTCTGACCTTTATTCACTCGGCGTGATTGCTTATGAAATGTTTACGGGTAAATTACCCTATGGTGAAATTGCCCCGCAACGCGCCCATAAAAAGACTTTTAGCTATATCTCTATTCGGGAATATAATCCTCAAGTGCCTGAATGGGTTGATTTAGCCATCCGTAAAGCCGTGCATCCAAACCCAGAGCGACGTTATGGACTTTTATCCGAGTTTATTACCGATTTATCCAAGCCCAACAATGCCTTACTGGAGAGCAATAAAACCGAGCCACTCTTAAGTCGCGACCCGATTACATTCTGGAAAAGCATGGCATTTATTGAGCTGTTTTTAATCCTTATTCTCTTATTTCTATTGCAAAAAGGATTTATTTAACATCAATCATTTCAACGGTGCCATCGGCTAGGACTTCAGTCATTTTTCCTTTCGGTTCTTCTAAAAAGATCAAAATAAGCACAAAAACAATACTGGCGGCAATGCCGATAAAGAGGAAAAATTGATTGTAATCAAGCAATGAATTGACGGTTAAAAACATCACTGCACCCACATTACCGAATGCACCGGCCATACCTGCAATTTGTCCTGTCATACGACGTTGAATTAATGGCACCATTGCATACACTGCGCCTGAACCTGCTTTAGAAAAGATACCGCCGACGATAGTGATTGCGATTACCAATATTATTGACCATTCTTTAGTGACTAAGCCGAGCAATAGGAAGCTCAAACTAATCCCTGCAAAGGCGATAATTAAGGTCAACTTACGCCCAATTTTATCGCTGATCCAGCCGCCACCGGGGCGAGCAAACAAATTGATAAAAGGGTAAATTCCTGCTAATAAAGCTGCATTAATCTTTTCTAATTCAAACCATTCCACATAGAACATTGCCAACATGGACACGACCGCAAGTTCTGTACCAAAGGTAATTAAATACGCCCAGTCTAAAATCGCTACTTGTTTAAATTTGTATCGCTGCATAGTCGGTACAGGGTTCTTTAAAATATGTGCATTCACTTGCCATATTTTCCAAACCTGACTAAGGTAAATTGCGCTTAAAACGAAATAAATAATCGTTTCTGTCAGACTAGAAATTAAGCCCATTTCACTCGGCGATAATTTCCATGTTAATAAGGCTAAGGCTAAAAATAGTGGAATATTCATTAGCATATATAAGATGAGATCAGAGCCTGTACTGACTTCCATTGCACCCATCTTTTTAGGCTTAAAGTAGGTTGATCCTTTGGGCGTATTACTAACAATGAAGTAGTATAAACTGCCATAAGCAATGGCTGCGATACTCGCAAAAGTAATCGCATAACGCCAGCCATCTTCTCCACCAAAATTAGCCGCAATAAAGGGTAAGGTAATGGCTGCACCTGCTGAACCGAAATTACCCCAGCCGCCATAGATACCTTGAGCAACCCCTGTTTGTCGGGCGGGAAACCACTCTCCAATCATGCGAATACCGACCACAAAACCTGCCCCAATAAAGCCTGATAAAAAGCGTAATACGGCTAATTGCTCATAGCTTTCTGCCCATGCAAATACAATACTAATTAATCCGCCCAAGATTAAAATACTGCTAAACATAATCCGTGGACCAAATCGGTCAACGAGCATCCCGACAATAATTCGGGCGGGTATCGTCATCGCAACATTTAAAATCAGTAATACTTTGGCTTGTTGATCACTGAGTTGTAGAGCTTCTTTGATAAAGGGCATCATGGGACCTAAACTGAGCCACACCACAAAACTCATAAAAAAAGCGAACCATGTGTAATGCAAAATACGAATATTTGCCTTCGCTAGGTTGAATAGGTTTAGCCTTTCTAACATTACGTTAATCCTTATTGATCAATAATAAATTTTATCTTTAGATAATTACTAAGCAATAACTATGCCAATCTTAAGATTTAAGCTCAATTATATTCTAGGAGATTCACTTTGCTTAATTTAAGCCCGTTTTTCCTGATCTATCCATATTATCATTACATAAGATTATCTACAGAAAAAAAGGAGAAAAAATGAATACAAAAAGTATTATAACAATGAGTGTTACCAGCCTATTGCTTTTACTTGTTTTTCCAACATCAGCATTGGCTCATGCTGATGCGAGCAGCTTACAAGGTGGTTTTATGGCAGGTTTTATGCACCCCATTCTAGGACTTGATCATGTTGTTGCTATGGTTGCGGTCGGCTTATGGGGGGCTTTTCTTGGTAAGCCTGCTATCTGGATCTTACCTGTGGTGTTTCCTTTAGTCATGGCATTGGGGGGAGCTTTAGGTGTCGCGGGTGTACCCATCCCTTATATTGAAACAGGTATCGCGTTATCGGGTGTTGTGCTAGGACTTGCTGTTTTATTTGCGCTACGTCCCCCTTTGTGGATTGCCGCTATTCTTGTTGGCATATTTGCTATTTTTCATGGTCATGCACATGGTACGGAATTACCCAATGCGACTAACCCGCTGATTTATAGTGCTGGCTTTGTTATTGGCACAGGTCTATTGCATTTAGCAGGTATTGCCTTGGGTGAACTCAAACATTTTCCTTGGGGGGAATGGGTTGTTAGAGCAGGGGGAGCCATTATTGTCATGATTGGATTGGGCTTTTTAACGCATGTCTTGTGAACAAGTTTAGCCTGAACACACCATGCTTAATCGCTGTTCAGGATCGCCATGTTCTGCTATATTTTTATTATCTTCCACTCTTGTAGTACAGCGGGATTTCAATAAATTTCCAAGACGAATATTGTTTTGCTTGTAGTAAGTCATTATTGCAATACCTGTAGGATCAGCAAAATTCCATGTCAGTGTATTGTTACCAGTCATCGCTAGAGGCGTTTGCAATGGTAAAACAAAATCAAGCTGTAAAACTGTCTGTCCTTTATCTGTAAACTCCTGCAATTCATACACTTTGACTGGTCCTGTTTTTACAGGTTTTCCATTAAATTGTATATTCATAAAGTAGTGCTGTTTATGCAGATCATTGATGGTTACTTGCCCTAATTCCTTCAGATCAGCGTTTTGTTTTTTCATCAATGCGCTCATTTTTTCATCATAAACCCAAGATATTTTTAGTGCTTCAAGTTGATTATGTTGGTTGAGATTAAATGTACTCTCAATATCGATGAAATAATGAAAATGTTCTGCAAAAAGGGGAGGGGTGATTAATAATAAGGTGGTTAATATTAGTGTCCATCTTTTGCTATATTTTTGTTTTCTCATAAAATAATGACTCTCTATATTAGGAATGTGTACGGAATAATTGTTTCATACACATTCCTTATTAGTTAATGTTTAACGAATAACAAGGTTAGTACAAATAAAGCACTGGTTGCGATCCATGAACCCATTACACGTAAAACCACTCCATTGATGACGTTACGCAGTGTAAAACTAAATAGCCCGAGTGCGGTTAGCAATATCACTGTACTCACCACAACTCCTGCTAACCAGT
This sequence comes from Thiotrichaceae bacterium, assembly GCA_015486375.1. Classification (GTDB taxonomy): domain Bacteria; phylum Pseudomonadota; class Gammaproteobacteria; order Thiotrichales; family Thiotrichaceae; genus S015-18. The sequence continues at coordinate 6,506 of WFRR01000050.1, read as the reverse complement.
TATACTGAATACTCTCACCAAATCCTGGGATTATAATCGGTTTTGAATCTATCCCAAGTATCGTTGCGCTACTCAGACTGACTATGGCTACAATCACAGCAGAAAGTTTCAAGCGCATTATCACCAATAAGCTCGTACCCAGTGCAATGAGCAGCAACCATCGCTCTATATTCCATACAGGTGTGTAAAAGTGGTTAATAACAAACCCAAAGCAGAGTAAACACACAAAAGCCATGCTATTTTTAATCAGCGTTTGTTGATTATGTTGCGCTTGTTGACCGAATAAAATCGCTAAACTTACCAGCAAAATTAAATGTGACGGGGTTTGTAAGGAATGCCAAAAACCTTCCATAAACCATATTGGGGAAAATAAATTCATTTTATTATTGATACTCCTTAGCCTTATAAAAGCATAATATAAGTCATAAGCAATATCTGTTTTTATAACTTATCTGACAATAAATCAAACACCATCTGTGCAAACTCAGCCGTTTTACGGGGATTGGATAATAACTGCATCATCTGATTCTGCTGTGCCGCGCTACTATCCATAATGGCATCATCCAAGGCGTTGGGGAAATCACCTAACATGGCTTGATCGGGGCTATTATGGCTGATTTGCTGCATCACGCTGCTGTTTTCTTTGACCTTATCACGAATGGTATAAAGGTAATTGAGCATATCTTTTTCGCTCAGTGCATCGGTGATAAATATCGCATTTAAGCGTGAAATAAGCTGTGATAGAAATTCCTCTTTTTTATCCTTGGCACTGGCTGTCCCCATACCCACACCGGGTTTTAAATACTCGCCTTTTTCTTCTTGTAATTGCAAATCCTGTTGGCGAATTTTGCTTAAACGATAGTGACTCAGTACCACATTATCGACATCAATCTCCTCTTCATCCAACAGCGTTTCATTCAACATTGGACGTAGATGACGGGCATATAAGCTGAGTTTTTCTAAATCTTTATCATTATAATCAACAATTTGTGACATAAATTCATAAAAACGTACAAATGTTCCCAAATCCTTTTTGAAAATAACCAATGTATCTTTTGCTTGCTGACAGGCTTTGAGGTCGTTTTCAGCGTTGCCAATCAAGACCGCATCGCCTGTTTTTTGGGTGCGTGCAAACATAGCTTTTGCTTGAGTATACGATGCAAGCGCAGATTGATAACGTGTTTGCCAACGCTCCACAGCGGGTTTACACAGATTGCTAATAGCGGCATTACTGCTATTTTTAACAAAAAATATCTGAAAAAACTGCTCGACTTCTTGCCATTGAAAAATACTTGCGGCACGCAATTTATCAAATAAATCAAAGACTAAATCAGGATTAGACACATCCATTAATTCAGCGGTTTGATAATAGGGCTGAAAAGCAGCGAGAATATCTTCTGGCTCATTAAAGAAGTCCAGTACAAAAGTGCCTGACTCCGTTTTTCCTGCATAAGTCCGATTAAGGCGTGACAGGGTTTGCACACATTCAACCCCACCGAGTTTTTTATCCACATACATGGCGCACAGTTTCGGCTGGTCAAAACCTGTCTGAAATTTATCGGCAACAATCATGACTTGATAATCATCCGAATCAAAGGCTTGAGGCATATCGCGTCCTTTTAGATCGGGATTCATACTGTGTTCGGTAAATTTTTGCTCAAGCAAGTCCGCCGCATTCGGGTCTTTGTGATTAAATTCCACCTCTCCCGAAAAAGCAATCATGGCACGTAAAGTTTGATAGCCTTTTTCAATAATGTATTGATCAAAACCCAGCTTATAACGCACCGCCTGTTTACGCGAACCCGTGACCACCATTGCTTTTGCCTGTCCACCCAATAAACCCATTACATTGTCTTTAAAATGCTCAATAATCACCTGTACCTTTTGGGCAATATTATAATCATGCAGACGCACCCATTGATTCAGCTTCACCTTAGCTCGCTTACTCTGCACTGCTTTATCCGCCGCTTGGATTTTTAATGCCAGTTGATAAGCGACTCTGTAATTGGTGTAATTTTTTAAGACATCCAGAATAAAACCTTCTTCAATCGCTTGGCGCATGCTGTAAACATGAAAGGCTTGCGGCAGATTGCTTTTGGAAGGCAGTTCATTAGGCTGAGGTAAACGCCCAAATAACTCCAGCGTTTTGGTTTTTGGAGTGGCGGTAAAAGCAAAATAACTCAGATTGGAGGCTGTACGCCGTGCCGCAATAATTGCACCAAGCTTATCCTCTGCACTCAATTCATCAGTGGTTTCTTGCCCATCCGTCATTAATACTTCTTTGAGCTTTCGAGCGGTTGAGCCTGTTTGTGAGGAATGCGCCTCATCAGCAATCACCGCATACTGGCGTTCTTTTAAACTAACACTATTTTCAATGGCTTTAAGCACATGGGGAAAGGTTTGCAGGGTGACAATAATAATGGCTTGTGAATGCTCTAATGCAGCCGCCAGTTTTTCGGATTTAGACCCCTCGCCCTCTTGACGATTAATGCGCCCGACCACGCCATCGACCTGTTCAAACTGGGAAATGGTTTCTTGTAATTGATCATCCAGTACGGTTCTATCGGTGACAATAATGACCGAATCAAAGCATTTATGACCTTGCTTATCACGCAATGCAGAAAGCTGATGCGCTGTCCATGCAATCGAATAGGATTTGCCCGAACCTGCACTATGTTGCACTAAATATTTGTGTCCAGCCCCTTCGGTTTTAGCGGCATGGATTAATTGCCTCACCACATCCCATTGATGATAACGGGGAAAAATCAGCGTTTCTTTTTTGCTTTTGCGTCCTTCCCAATCTTCTTTTTCTTTAATCTCCAAATGGATAAAACGTGCCAGAATATTGAGTAAATGATCAGGCTGTAAGACTTCATTCCATAAATACCCTGTAGCGTACTGATGGACATCAGCGGGAACATCATTACCTGCGCCACCGTCTTGAGTGCCTTTATTAAAGGGCAGAAAATAGGAATCTTGTCCCGCCAAGCGGGTACACATATACACCTCGTATTGGCTCACCGCAAAATGCACCAATGCCCCACGTTTAAAGGTCAAGAGAGGTTCAGGTTTTTTAGTGATCGGATCAATGGCAAGGCGCGTCGTTTTATATTGCTTAATGGCATTTTGTACGGCTTGTTTAAACTCTGATTTTAACTCCAAAGTAACAATAGGTAAACCATTGATAAATAATACTAAATCAATCCGATATTGCTTGGCACGAACACCTGTTTTTACTTGATGGGCTTTGGTTGCCCACGGGCTATACACCAATTCTGGCACAAGCCGAAAGCGATTTTTTTGATAACGCGCCAAGATATCAGGGTTTAAATTATGTTCAGGCTTAAACTGACATAGATTAAAGCGTGTACCCCGATCCCGTATGGGATGACGCAATACGCCCAATGTGCCAAAGGTACGCAGTTGTTTATTAGCGGCATGGGGATCGGCTTTATTTAATTGGCTGGCAACCCGTTCTAGCAATTTTTGTTTGGGATTATTGGGATAGAGTTTGCAGAATTTTTGCCATTGGGTATTTTGCGTATCTTGAATAAATCCTAGTAAGTCCTCTTCATATAAAGCCAGTTTACGATTGTAATTTTTAGGTTTTCCCAATAACCAGCCATTAGCAATAAGCTGCTGAACCATATCGTTTTGAAATGAAGATTCGCTGGATTGATCACCACCATTGCATACTGTCATATCATTGTTTCCTTAGCCTAATACTGACCCTTTTTATGTAAGCCTATCCTAGCTTATTTGGTAGCCCACAAAAATAATGATTTTAAAGTTTAGCGATAAATCTTTTTATTAGAATCATATTCTTTTAAGCTTCATGAGGCATCCCATTTAAGGTTACAAAAAGTAACTGTTATTGGTTACTTTCTTTACATGTACGAGATACACTTAAAAAAAATAAGTATTAATGGTTACTTTTAATTACTCAATGAATGAATAAACTGACCTATGGGATAGGTTATAAGTTAAGCATACCAGTTTCTTACATCGATTTTGCCTGTGACGGCGGCTGAGATTAGGGCGGTACGGCGTTCTTGGAGCAATTTAATAGCTAATTTTGCATTTCCTGTTAGATTCTTAAATACTTCTGATTTTCTATCCAGAAATTTAGCTATCATTACTTGCTCTTTTAATGGTGGTAATGTTACTGGCAGTTTTTTCAATAAATCTTGACTTAGTGAAGCTCTTGTTACTAGATTCATTTCTTTAATAAAGAAAGTTCTCATCAGGACATTTCTAAAGTAATACTTGGAGAAATTAACTTCTAAAACATTAGCAAGAGGTCTAAATCTTATCAAGAAACCTGCAAAGGATGCCTCCTCAATAGTTGCAAGGCAGGTTGAAGATAAACCTATTTCCTCAACGGTTTCAGATGTTCTTGTAAACATTACATCACCAACTAGGACGGAGTATATTTTTCTATCCTGCTTTGTCGATTCTACTAATCCACTTCCTTTCTTTGGTAAAACCTCATTTTTATAAACATCACTATAACTAACAAATGGGTAACCAGATCCGAAATATTCAGCTCCAATATTTATTCCATTCTGGCAATTTCCAAGATAACGTAATCTTTTAATATCCCAATGCTCTGGCACTTCACCCAACCACTCAACTCCTGAATCCCGCATAGCGACATTAGGATTTAAGCCTTTGGTCACGGCATGGCTTATCACTGCCTGACGTTTTTCTTTGAGCAGTTTAATCAGTTGTTGTTGTTTTTCGATTAGGCTGTCGATTTTGGCGGTTTCGTGGTCGAGGAAGCTGGCTATGATTTCTTGTTCTTTGGAAAGGGGGATGGGTACTTTTAATGATTTTACTTGTTCTCCTGTAATGAGTGGTTGTGCTGTTGTACTTGCATACTCATTTAATCTTGCTGCTTTAAGTAAATAGTTAAAATATCCATCATAAAACCCTCTCCATGAAGATAACTTGAGTGCATTATCGGTAACCCAACAATCTTCGTTAATAAAATGTACATTCCCACATAAAGCACCAACACGACCAATGGCGAAGACCTTATTAGTTGTATTTAAATTTTTTGAATATCCAAGAGTTCCATTACCTCCAATGACTCGAAAGCGATTTACGTTATCTTTAGTCTTATTAAAGTTTGTATTTGATAAGTTTTCTCCACTTGCTATTTCTATATACCATCTCAAAGAGCTAATATCCCAATGTTTAGGTACTTGTTCAAACCATGCTTCATCAGAATCCTTATACTCAGAATAAACCCGATACTTCCCCACCATTACGAAGATACCTCCTGCAACAATCTCATAATCTCCCCACTCACTTTCGCCAAATCCGCATCAATCTCAGCTAAATCCCGTGGTGGTTGATACTGATAAAAATGGCGATTAAAGGGAATCTCATAACCGACAATACCAATCTCGCTATCTTGGGCATCTTTTTTATTGCGATCAATCCATGCATCGGCGACATGGGGCTGAACTTCCTTGGCAAAGTAGGCTTCATTAATCGCATTAACACCTTGTGAAGGATCAATGGCAATATTTTCATAATCACGCAAATTACTATCGGGTTTGTATTCAAGGATTTGACCGTCTAGCGCAAATAAGCCGTAATTCGGATTGGCAACGGTCTTTTTATGGATTTTCTTAATCACCTTTTCTGCTTCTGGATTCTTCCAACTGACAGCAGTGACAATCTGTTTTTTCTGTTTGGCTGTAAGCCTTAAGCCTTGTTTGCTACAGGCTGCTGTTATCTTGGCAGCATACGGATTCATATTATTATGCTGTTCTGTGTCCATCGCTTGTTGCAGTTGTCTGGCGTTAAGCAGAATATCTTTTTGGTCTAGCCAAAGTTGTTGATTTAATAGGTCTTTGATTTGCTTTTCTTTGAGTGTTTTAAAATCAATTTTGAGCTGTTTGCGAATCTCATCCTCGTAGTCAGCCAATTGCCCGTACAGAGGACAAGCAATGTTATCTGACCAATAGGGTTCACCGTATTCTTGATATAGCCACTGCATGGGTGCATGTAATGGTTTAGTGGGTGAAAAACGCAAGGTGGCAATACGTTCGTCACTGAATTGATACGATTCACGTAAGGGGCGTTCAATGGTAATACGACGGTAGCCAAATTCATGGCTGTTAAAAATTTTGCTGGCAAAGGTTTTGGGCATTGGCGCGGTTTGATGCGCTGCTTGCCGACCCCGATTGCTTTTTACCTCGGCAGGTTTATCCAGTTCACGGGCTTGTTCGGTGACAAACTGCCCAAAACTACGCGTAATAATAGCAATATCGCTTTCATCCATGATATTACGTTTTGAGCCTAAAGATTTACGCATTTTTCCGCACAGATTGACACCATTAATTAACTGGACTTTGCCTTGGCGTTGCGTGGCTTTTTTATTGTCTCGATGCGATAGTCAAAACTATGCACTTTAGTGCAAGACTTTTAGTACACTGTGGTTTTAGGTGTCAAGTGAATGAGAAAATATCGAAAAGGTTCACATACAGTATATG
>WFRR01000049.1 GCA_015486375.1 Thiotrichaceae bacterium | reverse complement strand
TTTTGAGTGGCAGGATTGAGGATATTTTCAGTCATTGGATTTTCAAATAGCGCATTGTTTTTTCTGGGGTTACAGTGTTGGTTGTAGCTTGATAATTGTCTAACCTGTGCTTGTGCGAGCAAGGCATAGCGATATTCCATCTCATTGACGAGTTGTTCTAATACGCCTTTCGCTTGATCCATATTAGTGATAACAGGTCGAGCTAAATGGGGACTATTGGCGTAAATAGATAATTCCAGCATTTTAGGATCAATCATAATAAATTGCAGTTCATCTGGGCTATTTTTTGCCATTAGGCTGATGATCATGCTATTCACTTGGACCGATTTACCTGAATTGGTTGTGCCTGCAATGGCAATATGGGAGAATTGGCTTAAATCTCGATATAAGGTTTTGCCGTAGATGTCTTGTCCCAAAGGAATATGAGTACGGGATTGATCTTTAAAGCGTGAAGTTTCAAGGAGTGTATTTAGGTAAATCGTTTTAATTTTTTTGCCTTTGTGCTTAGGCACTTCAATATGTGAGAGGCTCGGCTTGCCTTCGATGCTCGGAATAATAGTGATGTGGTTAACGCCTAGACTACGCTGCATATTCTTGACTTGTTTTTCTAAATCAGCAATATTAAAACGAGCGGAGGTTTGCACAATATAGACCGTGGTACGCAAGCCATTAATAAGATCCACCACTTGAATCATATTATGGCTTTTATTGAGATCACGGGCATCGAGCAAATGCTGCATATATTCAATTTTTTGACGTTCACTTGGGCTATGTGTGATGAGATCAGGTGATGAAGATTGATCTTTTTGGAGATGATCATCATTCAAATCATGATGATTTAGTGTATGGGTATTGGTATTGATGGGATCATAAACCGCAATCTCATGCAGTGGATTAAGGCTTTGCTTTAACCACAGGGCTATTTTAAAGAGGGGATTGCCCATTGGAATGGTACTGGCAATAAATAGATGACCATATAAAAGTACCACTACGTCTTCTGGAATATGGAGTTTAAACAGCGTATCGACCATAAGATAACCGATTACACCGCCTGAATTATTAATAATGGCATAAATGGGTAAACTGAATAATGTGGTTGTCAAGCATAGACCAAATGCCACTTTGACAGGCGTATAAGTACGAAGTAACCAAACCGAGGTTGCCACAATGCTATACAGCAATGTCCATGTTCCGCCTGTTCCTAATAAATAATAAGCATGGGTATCTTGGATCAGCGTATTAATCAATGGGGTAATATTTAGTACGGCAAGACTTGTTCCAATCAATACACTGATATTGATTAACCAGGCTTTCTTAATTTTAATATCATTGAAACCATAGTATTTTTTGATGGTGATCCAGCTTGCTTGGGTCGCCTGTTGTAAGAACTGTAAGGATTGTTTTCCAATCGTGGATAGATTTAATAATGATTTTGGGGGAGTGCTGGATTCAGTCACACGGTCTTGATGATTATCATAACTATTTGTAGCGTTTACATGACCATTTTTAGGGTTTATTAGCTGAACTTGCTGGGCTAATTCTTGAGGGGAATACCACAGATATTGAATCCCATTCGTTTTAGCATAGGGGACGGCTTTCATAAAACCATTATCGGCTAATATTTTTTTGCTTTCTTGAATGACTGCCTTTTTGATTCCTGTTCCATAGTGGGCTTTTAGCCTTGCATGGGTCTTACCAATAGGAAGCGATTCACCGATATGGTGCAAACAAAATAGGCAGCACTTTTTATGTGATTCTGATACCTCAATCGGATGGCTTAAACTGAAATCAAGTAGCGATTCAATATTCTCCAATGTGATGTGCTGATAATTTTTATAATGGGCAAAATCGGCTGATTTTAGGTCATTTTTGTTGTCTGGACAAGCATAAGGGCGGTGATCCTCATTATAGCCCTGTGTCGTCCCCCCTATGTCCTCTACTTTTGAAGGTGAAAAACGGGCAGCTAATGTCGTTGGAAGGTGAAGCCATTGCGCCATTATTGATCCTGTTTTTTGTCTTAAATCCATGTGGCTGTTCCCTCACTATTTTTAATTAATTTTTCATTGATGACTTTCTTTTTAATGCGTTGCTTTAGACGATATTGATCGGGGTTTTCTTCCTTTAGGGCATGAATGCCTAATTGCTTATCTTCCG
>WFRR01000048.1 GCA_015486375.1 Thiotrichaceae bacterium | reverse complement strand
TGCCTTGGGCGTAAAACTGGGCTTTATCAAAGATAATCGTTTCCTCTTCGATTACGAACACTCCAAAATCATCTACGATCGCTGCTTAGATCATATTTCCACTTGTCAACTTTCTGCGCGTTGTTTACGGATTTTCAATACCATTTTGAGACAAACCGTCGGCTTCGGAAAACTTGAAGATCACGCTACCACGACCCGTTTAGAACAACTCACTAAAATTCGCCACGACCATATCGGCAATGCCCTGCGTTATTTAGCTAAACGCAATATTATCAAATGGCGACAAGGTGGAAAATATAACAACTACTTATCCATCAATTACGACTTTGCTTCATGGGGTGAACGTCATCCTGATAAACAAAATCCCAACAATGATCCGACCATATTATTGCCTGATTACTATATAAAAACTCCGATTGATCAAGGACTGTGTTTTGATGATGATCCAGAAGATAATGCCCCATTCGATACAGACTCAAGCTTAGAAGAAACTGTTCAAACCGAACAGGGAATAACATCAGATAACCCCAATATTCCAATAGTAGAAACTGCTAAATATTTAGATAAAGACTCGGTTGTTCAAGTGGTTACAGAGGTGTTTGATGATAAATTTTCAGAAATTAAACAGTTACTTAAACAAAATACAGCAATAGAAACTACACCAGATACAAAAGCACAAACGGATCAGTTTAATTCAGAATTAGCACAGAAAGAACAAGCGATTAAAACCTATCAGGAAGAAATAGCAACGCTAAAACAACAGTCGGAACAAGCAATAATCGCCTTAAAGCAGCAATCAAAACAGGAAATTACCGACCTAAAACAACAATCAGAACAAGAAATTACCGAGGTAAAGCAACAGTCTGAAAAAATACAATTAGAAAATAATCGTTTACATGAAAAACAAATTGAAACACACGTCCAAAATCAAACCCCTGACTATTCCATTAGTAGACATTCTATTGTTCAAGACACGTATAACTCACCTGATTCAACGGTAATGGATTACCCCTTACAGTTGTCTGACAATGACCATATCAATGCTAAAAATATTGTGATGAAGTCACCTGATAAAGCCCAAGATATTCTCGATTTACTTGCCATCCGTTTAAATCAACCTCAACCTGTATTGAATAACCCAATGGCTTATTTGGCTCGATTGGTACAAAAAGAGCAGCAGAACGAATTAGATTTTAGTGCCTTGCAAACCTTTGTTAGACCACAATTAATACAACGAGATTTACGCCAGTTAATTAATATCCACAATAGTGATTATGGTCAATATAAAGCCTATTGTGAAGCGGTTGAAAGCCACGATCTACAATCTGATGACCCTGATAATGTTGCAGAATTCAAACACCTTCAGGACAAACATGTAGAGCATTTTGATAGAGCAAGTGCTTCTTATCTCTCGCTTAAAGACTATGTTACTGAGCATCAACTTGATGCAGACATTTTGGAAAAAATAGATTCTAATAATGCGAGAGCCGAAATACCTAATTTGATTTAATCATTGTGACGTAATAATTTCTCTATGGCTTGTAAATCTTCCAAAGTATCAACCCCGTGTGCAGGCACATCATTGGCAATATCGACGTGAATACGTTGACCATTCCACAAAGCCCGCAATTGTTCTAGCTTTTCCAATTGTTCAATCGGGCAAATCGGTAAACGGCTAAATTGTTTTAAAAACGCAGCACGATAGGCATAAATACCAATATGACGCAAAGCAAACCCTTGTACAGCTTGAGATTGTTCTGACTCTGCATCACGTTGAAAAGGAATCATGGCACGACTAAAATAGAGTGCATAGCCCTGATAATCCCGTACAACTTTGACAATATTAGGGTTTTTATAATCCGATGTTTGTTGAATCTCAGTCGCTAACGTGGCAATAGCCGCATCACTGTATTGTTGTAAATTATTGGCGACTTGATGCAAACATGACAACGGCGTAAGAGGTTCATCGCCTTGCAAATTAACGACAATGGTTTCATCATTCCAGCCAAACTTTTGTACGACCTCTGCGAGTCGATCACTGCCTGATTGATGCGTTTGAGCGGTTAAACAAACGGGGGCATTAAAACGCTGACAAACATCAACAATACGTTGGTCATCGGTCGCAATAACAATTTCACCTAAATCAGCCGCTAAGGCACGTTCATAAGTGTGTTGAATCATGGCTTTACCTGCCAATAACTTTAAAGGTTTGGCAGGTAAACGAGATGATGCATAACGGGCAGGAATAACAATTTTTGTGTCTATCATTTTTAATTTTTATCAATAGGATAGGAATAATGAGTTTAATTTGCTAAGGCTTGCATTTCCTCACTGGATAATTGACGCGCTTCTTCCTCTAACATGACAGGAATCCCATTTTGAATCGGGTAAGCCAATTTTGCCGATTTGGAAATCAACTCTTGTTGCTTTTTATTGTAGATTAATGACCCTTTTGTAATGGGACAAACCAATAAATTCAGTAATTTTTTATTCATTTAAATTTTCGTTGCAGTTAGTAAAATTGCCTATTCTATATTAATTCAATGACAAGGATTAAGCGTAATCTTTAGACGATAGGGTATACTGCCTCTTTTATTGATTTATAGACGATCCAAATACCATGCGGGTTTCCCAATTTCCTATTTCCACCTTACGTGAAACACCGGCTGACGCAGAAATTATCAGTCATCAATTAATGTTAAAAGCGGGTTTAATTCGCCGCTTAGCTTCAGGACTTTATACATGGGCACCCTTTGGCTTACGTGTATTACGCAAAGTTGAAGCGATTGTCCGCGATGAACTTAATAAAGTCGGTGCAGTTGAGTTGCTCATGCCATCGATACAACCCGCAGAGTTATGGGAAGAATCAGGACGTTGGGAACAATACGGTGCCGAGTTATTGCGTATTCGTGACCGACATGGACGTAATTTTTGTTACGGACCGACTCACGAAGAAATTATTGTTGATTATGCCCGTAAAGAATTAAACAGCTATAAACAATTACCCAGCAATTTCTATCAGATTCAGACTAAGTTTCGGGATGAAGTCAGACCCCGTTTTGGCATTATGCGTGCGCGTGAATTCTTAATGAAAGATGCTTACTCCTTTCATTTAAATCAAGAATCTTTGCAAGACACTTACGATACCATGTTCGCTTGTTACAATCGTATTTTTGAACGTTTAGGTTTAAAATTCCGCCCTGTCAATGCAGATACGGGTTCAATTGGAGGCAGTGCTTCCCATGAATTCCATGTATTAGCCGATGCGGGTGAGGATGCGATTGCGTTCTCGGATCAAAGTGATTATGCCGCCAATGTAGAATTAGCGGCAACCCTTGAGCCTACTAGCCCGCGTGCTGACGCTAATGCAGAAATGCAATCCGTTGCAACCCCGAATCAACACAGTATTGAAGAAGTCTGTAATTTCCTTGACTGCGATGCTTCACAAACAATAAAAACGCTGTTAGTACTGGCTGATAATAATGAAGATGTGATTGCACTGTTATTACGCGGTGATCATGAACTCAATGAAATTAAAGCTGAAAAAATTACAGGGATTGCCACCCCGATTTGTTTTGCGGATGATGCACAAATTCAGGCAAGTGCAGCCTGTCAAGCAGGTTCAATTGGGCCAGTTGGTTTAACGATTCGGGTGATTGCTGATTTTGCCACTAAGAATATGACCGACTTTATTTGTGGTGCGAATCGAGATGGCGAACATTTAACAGGCGTTAATTGGTTACGTGATTTACCCGAAGCTGAATTGATGGATTTACGCAATGTTGTCGAAGGTGATCCCAGCCCTGATGGTCAAGGTCAGTTATCTTTACTACGGGGTATTGAAGTTGGGCATATCTTCCAGCTTGGCACAAAGTATACCCAAGCCCTTAATGCAACCGTATTAAATGAAAATGGCAAAGCCCAAGTCATGACAATGGGTTGTTATGGTATTGGCGTTTCTCGTGTGGTGGCTGCTGCCATTGAACAACATCATGATAAAGATGGCATTCTTTGGCCAGAAAATTTAGCTCCCTTCCAAATTTCATTAGTCCCGCTTAATTACTTTAAATCAGCCGCAGTTAAACAGGCAGCCGATACACTCTATGACACCTTAATTAAACAAGGTTATGAAGTGTTATTAGATGATCGTAATATGCGACCAGGGGCGATGTTTGCCGATCATGAACTCTTAGGTATTCCACATCGTATTGTTATTTCGGATCGTGGGCTTAAAAAGGGTGAATATGAATATAAAGCACGTCAGGGCGGCGATGCTATTTATATTCCCACTGATGAAATTGATACTTTTATCAAAAAAACACTGTAACCATTAAGCAATAATCTTTAAAGGAACAACTTATGTCACAAACCAGTAATCTTCCTGTCACACGGGCATTAATTAGTGTGTCAGATAAACACGGCATTGTTGAATTTGCTCAACAACTCAGTCAACAAGGTGTTGAAATTCTTTCTACAGGTGGAACAGCGCGTTTACTTGCGGAAAATAATATTGCTGTTACTGAAGTTTCCGATTACACAGGTTTTCCTGAAATGATGGATGGTCGAGTCAAGACTTTACATCCTAAAATTCACGGTGGAATTCTGGCACGTCGCGGCATAGATGATGCAGTGATGGCAGAACATGACATTCCTCGTATTGATTTGGTTGTCGTCAACCTTTATCCCTTTGAAGCTGCGATTGCACAGCCTAATTGCAGTTTAGAAAATGCCATTGAAAATATTGATATTGGAGGGCCGACGATGGTACGTGCAACGGCTAAAAACCATGCACATGTTTCTATTGTCGTTAATCCTGAAGACTATCAAACCGTATTAACAGAAATGTCCAATAATGATGGTTGTGTCAGTCCAGCCGCCCGTTTTCAATTAGCCGTACGTGCCTTTGAACATACGGCTAAATACGACGGTATGATTGCTAACTATTTAGGTGATATTCAAGCAGATGGTTCAAAAGGTGATTTTGCCAATAGCTTTAATTATCATGCTTTAAAAGTGCAAGAAATGCGTTACGGTGAAAATCCGCATCAAAAAGCCGCTTTCTATCGTGATCCGAATCCCAGTGAAGCCTCCGTTGCCACCGCAAAACAGATCCAAGGCAAAGAATTATCTTACAATAATATTGGTGATACTGACGCTGCTTTGGAATGTGTTAAACAATTCAGTCAAGCAGCTTGTGTCATTGTTAAACATGCTAACCCTTGTGGGGTTGCGATTGCCGAAAATATCTTAGATGCTTATGATCTGGCTTTCCAAACTGATCCTACTTCCGCATTTGGTGGCATTATTGCTTTCAATCAATGTCTCGATGCAAAAACAGCCCAAGCAATTGTTGAGCGTCAATTTGTTGAAGTAATTATTGCCCCTGAGGTCAGTGATGAAGCGAAAGCCGTGGTTACAGCAAAAGAAAATGTACGTTTATTAGAGTGTGGCTACTGGGATAATCCAAAGGCAGGTAGAGAGTTTAAGCGGGTTAATGGCGGTCTATTAGTTCAAGATAAAGACATTGGTATGGTCGCAGAATCTGACCTAAAAGTGGTGACTGAGCGTGTACCATCGGATGAAGAAATGCGTGATTTATTATTTGCATGGAAAGTGGCTAAGTTTGTTAAGTCTAATGCCATTGTATACACCAAGAATCAACAAACGATTGGGGTGGGCGCAGGACAAATGAGCCGAGTGTATTCTGCCAAAGTGGCTGCAATTAAAGCCCAAGATGAGAATTTACAAGTCGCAGGTTCTGTGATGGCATCGGATGCTTTCTTCCCATTCCGTGATGGTATTGATCATGCCAATGACGCTGGGATTGTTGCCGTGATTCAGCCCGGTGGCTCAATGCGTGATCAAGAAGTTATTGATGCTGCTAATGAACATGGTATGTCAATGGTATTCACAGGAATGCGTCATTTCCGTCACTAAATAATTCGTTGAACCTATTTTGTTCAGCTCATATTAAGTTATGTGATTTTCTAATAAGCAGTCTATAATTACTGCCTATTAGAAATAGTCCCCACTACTTAATAAATCCTTCATTTGGGCAAACGCGAGTTTATAACTTATTTAGAACCACTGATCTTAAAGAGCAGGGAAAATAAGTTATAGATTGCTTTGATTAAGGGGATAGATATAAAAACACTTGGTACCTTTTAATGCAATTACACCCTTTTTTAACTCGGCTAATTTTGTCGATTGTTCTCCTTACGATGGGACATACACTGGCGGCAGCACCCGTTGGTTTTAATGTTGCAGGCTTATATAAACTTAATTCATCATTGCCCTTTTCGGATCTATTTAAACTGAGTCAAGGCTGGTATACCTCGTGTGAATACAACTGGCAAAACAAGCAAGCGGTTGATCCTGGTTGTACCAGTAGCAACTCTTTCAATACCAAAGAGCAAGGCTGGTTGGATAAAGATGCTAACGGTTGGATACGTTCTTTACCTTTACGCAGTGAACGCCCTATCTTCACAAGCGTCATTAGTAGTATCAATTTACCCGCCCATTTCCCCCTCGGTCATTATGTTGTTCTGTATGAAGGTGAAGGAAAAATCAGTGTTGAAGGGGGGCTTGCTATCACTAATACTAAACAAGGGCGGATTGCATTTAACCTAACAACTTTAAAAAAGGGTTTGAAAATTCGGATTAAAACCACTAATCCAAGAAATTATATTAAAAATATTCACCTTGTTTCTGCTGCAAATGAAGGCTCATTTAAAAATAAGCTTTTTAATCCTAAATACGTTAATCGAGTTCGTCCCTTTAGTGTCATTCGTTTTATGCCTTGGCAGAATTCTAAAGAAACTGATTTAGTGAATTGGTCAGAACGTCCTACATTAGAGACCGCTCATTATAATAAAAAAGAAGGGGTTCCTATTGAAGTAATGGTTGATTTAGCTACTCAATCAGGTGCAGCCCCTTGGTTTAGTATGCCTTATAAAGCAAATCAAGATTTTATACGCAATTTTGCCCGCCTCGTTAAACAACGTCTACGCGGTGGAAAAGTCTATGTTGAATACTCTAATGAAGTCTGGAACAGCATGTATCCCGTCCATAACATGGCATCTCGTCTGGCGATGAGTCGTTGGTCGAATAAATATCAAGATAAAGCAGGTTTACGCAAGCAATATTTACTGGCTAATTGGTATGGTGAAAAGAGTGTTGATACCTGTAATATTTGGAAACAAGAATTTGGTGGACAAAGTGGACGGATAATTTGTGTTATCTCTTCGTTTGCACGTAACCCTGAAATCGGACGTGAAACCTTAGCCTGCCCTCTCTCTAAATATGCACCTTGTGGTAAGAAAGTCGAGGCTTATGCGGTTGCTCCTTATTTTGGCGACAATATTGCGCGTATAGAAAACCGAGCTCAAGTGAAGCAATGGGCGCAAAGTGGGGCAGCAGGTTTAGATAAACTTTTTAAAGAGTTATCGCAAGGTGGCGAATTAAAAGGTGGCCCAGCAGGCGGCTCAATCCAACTGGCCTATGATGAAGGTATGAAAGGCAGTGCTGAGATAGCTAAGGAGTTTGGTATACAGTTAGTTGCCTATGAAGCAGGTCAACACCTAAAACGTGATGATCCTCCCCACACTATACGTGATCCCGCTGTGAAGAATTTATTCCTACAAGCCAACCTTGATCCACGTATGGGTAATGCATACAGCCAATACTTCAGTAAGTGGCGCGGAGCAGGAGGCGGCTTATTATTACACTTTTATGGTATTGCCGAATCAGAGCCTAATACAGCTTTTGGTATGCTTGAAAATGTCGATTCAGGGGGTTCACCCAAGTACAATGCACTCTTAAACTTTATGCGTTAATCGTGCTTAAATGATTGATTGTATATTGGTGACTTATCCACATTATCTGTGGATAAGTCTGTGGATAAGCTAGTTTCAGGTAACGCAGAGCTATATAACACAGGCTTAACAGTAGATTGCTTAAAAAACAAGCTAGGTTAATTATCAGCTTTGATATTTTATGGTAGAAGGTGTCAAAATTAGAGCAGACAAACGGAACGCTATCCCAACTCTGTGGTCAGACTTGATCAGTGAAGGTTATATTTAGTTTTATGATAGATAGAGTGACCGCCCTTTTTAGGGCAATGAAATTACACACTAGAACAGGGTGGGTAATTTCTTAGAAGTTGATACGGGCAAGTATTAACTTCTAAGGGCGGTACATTAAGCATTACATAAACATTTTTTTAGTCTTATTTTTCTTATTTTTTCTTATTATTGCAGCGATATGTTTTTTTTTATTTGCTGCGTTGTTTATGGTTAAAGAAGATACGGCAAAAAGTTAAATAATGCTGCCTACTTAATGAGCGTCGGTACAAATGACTCGATTATTGGTATCAATGCTTTTTATTCGGCGTTTTTTTCGGGAAAACGATAGGGCGTAATCTGCCATTGTTCTAACTTTTCACCACTTACTTCAAGAATTAAGCAAGAAGGACCACCATTCGTGCGTGTTTGTCCCGCAGCGCCAGGATTAATGACCCAAGGCATACTACTTTTATCAATAACCTGCTTATGCGTGTGTCCATAAATAATCACGCGAGCATTGGAATGTGCCTTACGTAGAGAATCATGACACGGTTTAGCCATTCCATGTACGTGACCATGCTCTATGGCTAATTGCCCACCGGGTAAATCCAGTATTGATACATCAGGAAGCGGTTTTTCATGACAGTAAGGATCATTATTACCTGCAACAGCAATTAAATTACCCGTCATCGCCTCTAAAGACTCCAATATATTTTCTCCACAGATATCACCCGCATGAATAGCATAATCGCAGCCTTTGACCACAGCAGCAATTCGAGCATCTAGGTGAGCATGTGTGTCAGACACAATAGCGACTTTAATTGTCATAATTTATCCAATTTAACGTTAATTGGCGGTATTCTAGGGGAGATTATCCCTCTCTTAAATAGGAAAATTGAATATCAGCTAAAATATTACAGCGTAATTGGCTATTTTTTCTTATTGTTATCGGCGTTTTTAGCTTGAATAATGATTCATGAGTAATAAAAATCACGTAAAATTTGTTTTTTGAGTGACAGCAATATCAAAATGATTTTTATAAATAAACGGTTTATTTTGCTAATGATGACCTTTGTTAGCTTATTAAGTGCTTGTAATGATGAGGCTGAAAGCACGGATGATAATTCAGGCAGTACAAACAGCGTTGCGTCTGAAGTCTCGACGAAAGGTACGAAAGTCACAGTACAAACAGAAACAGCATTAGCTAAACGGGCTGTATCCATCTTTGCAGGTAAAATTAAAGAAAATTTAAGTACAGCAATACGGGAAAGTGGCCCAATGAAGGCCTTGCGCGTCTGTAATCATAAAATGCCTAAATTAACCGCGCATCTTTCTGATGTCTACGGTAAGCAGCTTAGTCGGGTCAGCCTTAACTATCGTAATCCTAATAATGCCCCTGATAACTGGCAACGGGAAATCCTAGAAGACTTTGAAACCCGCAAAGCCCTTGGAGAAAATGTGAAATTAATGGCCTATGCGGAAATTGTGACTCATCAAGGTCAGAAACAATTCCGGTTTATGAAAGCTATTCCGACTGAAAATTCCTGTTTAACCTGTCATGGCACAACACTCTCACCCAAGTTACATAAACGAATTAATACCCTTTACCCTAAGGACAAAGCGATTGGCTATGAACAAGGCGATATACGCGGTGCATTTGTATTTGTGAATAACTTACAGTAGAAGCGATCATAATATGGCAAATATTTAATCACAATTGACCAAGCTGGCAGCATCTTCTAATACCTCAATACCTGCTCCAACTTTATAACTATTTTCACTAATATGTCGCCGCCATGCTTTTGCTCCTGAGATAGCTTGAAAAAGCCCCAGTAAATGACGGCTCATATGTTTGAGGTAAACCCCTTGGCTTAATTGATCCTCAATATAAGGCATAAGCTGCTGTAAAATTTGTTTCCGTGTTAAAAGCGGTGTGTCTGCTCCATACAGTGTTTTATCTAACTCAGCCAAGATATAAGGATTGTGATATGCCTCCCGACCCATCATTACACCATCAACATGCTCTAAATGTTGCTGACACTCGGCTAGGGTTTTAATCCCACCATTAATAATAATGTCTAAGTCGGGAAAGTCGTATTTGATTTGATAAACAACCTCGTATTTTAAAGGCGGAATATCACGGTTTTGTTTTGGGCTTAAGCCTTTCAACCATGCTTTGCGCGCATGAATAATAAAACTTTCACAACCGCCTGCTGCCACTGTACGAATAAAGTGCTGTAGCTCAGCATAACTATCTTTATCATCAATCCCGATGCGATGTTTAACTGTAATCGGAATATCAACCACCTGACGCATCTGTTCAACACAATCTGCAATCAGCTCAGGTTCTGCCATTAAACAGGCCCCAAAACTGCCCCGCTGTACTCGTTCGCTGGGACAACCTACATTGATATTAATTTCATCATAACCCATGTCCTCAACCATCTGAGCGCATTCGCTTAAGTCAGTTGGATCACTCCCTCCTAGCTGCATCGCAACTGGATGTTCTTCTGGATTGAATTTCAGATAACGCTGTCGATCACCATGAATTAATGCCCCTGTTGTCACCATCTCGGTATACAGTAAAGCGTGCTTACTGATTAAACGTAAAAAATACCGCTCATGTCTATCTGACCAATCTAGCATTGGCGCAACGCAAAAGCGTCTATCTAATTTTTTCAACAACGTAAATCTTTCAACCCTTTAATTTAATTATTTAAATTGACTGCGTTGAAGTTCCTAAAATCACGCCTGAAGCAAGTAGTTTTAATAAAATTTGATGTCCACCTTGAATAATCAAGTTAGGATCAGGATGTTGCATTTCAGTCGCAATTTGTCGCAGTACAGCTTCCCCTGATTGAGATTGATCAGTTCGTAATAAATTAATCAACCGTGCCGTAACAGGGTTTGCTTCAATGAATTTTACCTGCTCATTATGATTGCGGTACACAATTAAATAGGTCGCTTGAGCAGGTGGCGTGCTAGGTTGATAATTGGTGCTAATGTGTTGTACATCCCACTGATAAGCTAAGGCATGACAAACAGGGGATAGCTGCGGAATCTCTGCTAATAAATCGCCTTTAGGGTTAATTCCTTCTAAATTAATTTCTTGTTTAGAAATCATTAAATCCAGTTCTACCCACTCGTAATGTGCTAACTCAGTTATAAAATCGGGGTCATTTGTCGTAGCTTGATAATCATTTTGCAAAAAGGCTAAGAATTCTTGTGATATTTCTACGAAGTAAGGCGTTTGACAACGATATTGAATAAAGAATTTACGAATCAATGCTTCCCAGTCGCTACTTTGATATAAAGAATGTAAGACAGGAAAGGCATTATCAATAAAACTTTTAATATTATTAAATAATAATTCCCGATAAATTTTCATACGACGCGCTTCGATTCCCTCGGGTTTATCACTGTGTTGAGGGTCACGAATATGACGGGTAAATTCGTATTGTAGTTGTTGAAAAGCAGCGATTGCCATTAGGGATTCCTTTTTATGCGTGATTTATGCAGTAGTGTTTTGTTTAAGATGATTTTGTTAAGCAGTTTGTGGCAAATATTTAGCTTGAATCGTGTGTACTTGTTGCACTTCTTTAATTAATACATCCAAGGGTGGAATATTAAAATCTCGTTCAACTAAGGTGGGAAAAACACCAAATTGTCGATAGGCACTGTCTAACAGTTGCCAAACAGGATCAATGACATCTGCACCATGTGTATCGACAATCAAATCGTCGGCTTCATTATAATGTCCTGCAATATGTGCATAAGCAATACGCTCCGCAGGTAAAGCACTCAAGAAATCCTCAGCATCATAACTATGATTGACTGAGTTCACATAGATATTATTGACATCTAAAAGTAAGTCACAATCTGCCTCACTAATAACGGCATTGATAAACTCAATTTCACTCATTTCTTGTCCAATGGCGACATAATACGAGGCATTTTCCATCGCAATTTTTTGCTCTAGAATATCTTGTACTCGACGAATACGTTTGGCAACATAATGTACAGCTTCTTCTGTAAAGGGGATGGGCAACAAATCATATAAATGCCCATCATCAGAACAGTAACTAAGATGCTCACTGTAAGAATGAATACCATACTTCTGCATAAACACTTTTATTTGCTTAACCAATGCTTCATCAAGAGACGACGGACTGCCAATGGATAAGGAAAGACCGTGGATAACAAAAGGAAAACGCTCAGTTAATTGTTGAAATTGTTTTTCCATTTTTCCACCGATAGGAATCCAATTCTCGGGGGCAACTTCTAGAAAATCAATTTCCTCAGCAACAGGTGTATCAAAATCATCAATTACCTCACGGCGCATACCTAAACCTGCACCCTTAACAGGATATTTTTTCTCAAACTTCATACAATTCCTTGTAGTTTTAAGCATTTCACTTGCCTATCTTCTCCCTAATTTTAAAATACGAAAAAAGATATTCAATCTGTAAATTGGTTAACTTAGATAGAGCAATGTTGGTTAGCAAAACGGCGAATATAAAAATCAAAACTAACGTACTTGCCAGCACCAATAAAGAACAATGCAATTAACATAATTAAATAAGTTACCGCCCATTCAATACCATTATTGCTAATGACAAAATTACCCGTTTCAGTCAACCACTCATAGTTTCCGTTTTCTCGTAAAATATCTCTAGCACGGTCTAAACGGTCGATTGCTCCCGTTACGTTCTCATTCGCAAATGCAGACATTGGATCAGCAACGGCTTGCCAGCCATTCGGTAAGTGTACGGTGAACACTGCAACGAGCATTGTGATTATCAAGGGTAATGAAATCCAGCGAACTCCAAGACCAATCAATAATAATATAGCTCCAACAATTTCTGTACCTGTCGCAAGCCCTGCCATTAAGGTTGGAAAAGGTAAACCAAGACCACTATCAAACCAGTATACAATACCATCAAAACCTTCTATTTTATTCATTCCTGCCGTCCAAAAAACAGGAACAAGATAGAGACGAAGTGCCAATGGTGCTAAAAAATCAAGGCTTTTAAATTTATCCAGAATACCTTGCGCCCAGCACCCTATATTGAGTAATGCACCCATACTTATCTCTCCTTTAAATTGGATTCAAACTGGTGAATCAGTCTATTGATGGATTGAATGATCCATACTTGATTGTTTTTTGCTTATATAGACAAGCTTTTCATTAAATCAAAAGCTTGCCTAATTAATAACTGCTATTTAGACAACAATTAATTTAGGTAAGAGAGTTACTTCTTATCACCACCACACTTACCTTCGCCGCCTTTTTTACCACCACAAGCCCCTTCTTTAGCTTTTTTCATCTCATCAGCGTCAATAGAACCGTCACTGTTAGCATCGTGTTTGGCAAACATCTTTTCATGGGCAGCCATAAACTCTTCTTTAGTGACCTTGCCATCTTTGTCAGCATCCATCATTTCCATGCCGCATTTACCTTCGCCTGCTTTGCCATCTTTTTTGCCAGCGCCACACTTACCTTCACCACATTTGCCTTCAGCTTTACCTTTTTTCTCCATAGCAGCGCCGCATTTACCTTCACCGCACTTACCTTCCTTACCTTTACCTTCGTCGCCCTTTGCTCCCATTTCACCTTGTACAATACCTTGATAGCCACTGTTTAGAGAGTTCATTTCAAAAGGGTTAGCATTTGCTGTAGCAATTGCACCTGCAAGAGCCGTTGCGCCAATAGCGAGAGCGAATGCATTTTTGTTAAATTTCTGAGACATAGTTATTTCCTTTCATTGTTTCAGTTATATGTAATAGTTAATTTTCTTACACGAGAAACTATAGTAATAATTTCTAGCCGTGTTATCAATTAAATGATAACTAGAGCATAGTGCCAAATAGTCAATAAACCATTGCAAAGAGTTAAACTTTTTATAAACATTGAAATTTTTACTATAATATTGATGAATATTTCTTCAGAAGTTGTTACTAATACTAATTTCAAGCAGCTTCATTCGGAGTAACTACACCTAAGGAAACGATTAGTTTAAGGGCATCTTCTACCTCAATATCCATTTTTTTCGCATCACCCCGCGGTACTAACATAATAAATCCAGAAGTAGGATTAGGTGTCGTGGGAATAAAAACGGTAATAAGGTCTTCTTTCGTGTAATTTTTTGCTTCTTGAATACCATTACCTGTTTGAAAACCAAATGTCCAAATACCTTTACGGGGATATTCAATTAGATACACGTCTCTAAAGGCATTTTTATCAGCACTTAAAATAGTTTCGGTGACTTGCTTACTCGCAGAATAAATACTGCGGACAAAAGGAATGCGTCCTAGCCACATTTCACCCCATTCGAGTAACTTTCTATCCGCAAAACGAATAATAAGATAGCCCGTCACAATCAGCACAATTGCACTAATTAAAATACCTAAACCTGGTAAAGAAAATCCAATTAATGATTCAGGGCGTAGCGGGGGTGGTAAGAGTATTAAACTTCGATCGAGTAAATCAACCAATAATTTGACCACTAAAATGGTGATTCCTAATGGAATCCACAATAATAGCCCTGTTAAAATATATTTACGCAACACCCCAAAATTAATCACTATTTACAACTCCCACTGTCGCAAGATGAACTTGCTTTTTGTTCTGGTTTATCCGCTTGACTAATATTCTTCTTTTTACCTGATTTGAAATCAGTTTCATACCAACCGCTACCACCCAAGCGAAAAGAGGGTGCAGAGACACATTTTTGTAAAGTTTGTTCAGCACAAGCTGGACATTGTGTTATCACCGCATCGCTGATTTTTTGGATAAGCTCTAATTCATGTCCACACTGGGTACATTGATATTCATAAATTGGCATTGTATCGCTCACGCCTTAAAAATAAGAAAAGCATAATATAGAGTTTCCCTAGGTCGATTACCAGCTTGTAATTTTTTAAGATTAAATCTCTGTTTACTTGATAATGGGTTCAACTTATACAGATAGTCTCTATTTAGCCTATTTTGTTCCCTAAACCCATGATTTTAATAGTATCTAAGATTAACGGTGCAGATAAAACGAAGTCCTCATTAATCTTTAGCTGGATTGAAGTCAGAAATTCTTAGATTTTTCACATTAATAACATCTCGACGATTTTCCTATTAAAAACGCATTTTCTCTTATAAATACCGATTATATTTTCTAGAATCTAATATTTTTAGCAGTCAACTTTCGAGAATGTACCTTATAGAAAGTTAAATTTTTATACTTGTAACTATCGTTACATACAATGTATCATGGTGGTATGTACAGTGTATCAATATAAATAAGAGATAGAGATATGGAAAAAAATGATATTTTGCAAAAAATTCGGGATGAATTAGCTGAAAAGAATAAATTAGGTAAACAAACAACAGAGCAAGCTCACTATGTAGCAAAACAACTGTTGGAAAAGGGGGTTCAACCTTCTTGGCGTTTAATTCGGGAAGTATTAGGAACGGGCAGTGCTTCAACTTTGCAAAAAGTGGTTAATGATTTCTGGGGTAATATCGGCACACGTATCCAACATTTAGAAAAACGCTCAGAATTGCCTGAATCACTGGTTGAGACGGCAAATACCTTATGGAGTGATGCGCTAAAACTGGCTCAAAAAAATTATGAAGAAAAAACAGATACTGTAGAAAAAGAAGCAAAACACGCGGTACAAACCGCACAACAACAACAGAAAGAAACGGAGCAACAATTTAAACAACTACAACAATCTACCCAAGTCGAGCATTCTAGCTTGCAAAAGAGCCTTAATGAAAATGAACGCTTACTCAGTGAAATGAGCCAACAATATGCTAATGTGCAAAAAGAATATCAGCAAGCACAGCAGCAGCTACAGCAATTAAATGAACAGTCACAGCAATATCAGCAACGTTGTCTTAGTTTAGAACAGCAACAAGCAGAAGATAAACAGCGTTATTTGCAGCAATATGAACAACAACGTGAAGAAAGCACGCAACAATTAGAGCGACAGGCAAATCAATATGAATCGATGATTGATCATTATGGGCAAGAAATGGGGCGTTTAAAAGGGCAATTAGAAACAGCCGAAAAGAATATTCAGCAAGCTAATCAGCAGTATCAACAAGAATATAAAAAGCAACAATATGAACTATCAAATTTAAACAGTGAAAATAAACAACTTAAACAGGACAATCAACGCTTACAGAAACAATATGAAAATTCGTATACTGGACAACAAATACAGCAACGAGAAACACTTGAGTTACAAAAGAATTTAGCCAAACAACAGGCTAAAAAAGAAGTGTATCAAGAATCTAATCAACGTCTTTTAGAGCAAGAAAAAAGCTATTTAGAACAAATTTTGGCACAACAAAAAAACCAAGATAAATCAAAACAAGCAGGGTAGAATGCCGAGGCATTATATAAATATTATTGCCAATAAAGCACTACATTAACTTAATGGAGTCGCGTTTTCCTTTGTGTTTAAAAAGCAAGGGTGGTAGCGCGAAATTTTAATGAATCCAGATTTTCTCGACTTTGAACAGCCAATTGCTGAACTTGAAGCAAAAATAGAAGAATTACGCCACGTCGATGACACTGAAATTAACCTCAGTGAAGAAATTAGGCGTTTAGAGGCAAAAGCACAAACGCTGACACAATCTATTTTTTCTAAGCTCAGTTCTCGTCAAATTGCTCAATTAGCACGACATCCTTGTCGTCCTTATACATTTGATATTATTAATTTAATCTTTACTGATTTTCAAGAATTGCATGGTGATCGAACATTTGGTGATGACTTTGCTATTGTTGGCGGTATTGCCCGTTTTGATGGCAAACCGATTATGGTTATTGGACATCAAAAAGGGCGTGATACCAAAGAAAATATTAAACGTAATTTCGGTATGCCACGCCCCGAAGGTTATCGAAAAGCGTTACGTTTAATGAAGTTAGCTGAAAAATTTCATCTACCCATCATTACCTTTATTGACACACCTGGAGCCTACCCTGGAATCGGTGCAGAAGAACGTGGGCAAAGTGAAGCAATTGCTAGAAATTTATTTGAAATGGTAAAACTACGCACGCCCATTATTTGTACTATTGTTGGTGAGGGTGGCTCAGGGGGTGCATTAGCAGTGGGAGTGGGAGATCGTGTATTAATGATGCAATATGCTACTTATGCGGTTATTTCTCCTGAAGGGTGTGCTTCTATCTTATGGAAAAGTGCTGATAAAGCCCCAGAAGCTGCGGATGCAATGGGTATTACAGCCACGCGTTTACGGGAACTAGAATTAATTGAGCAGATTGTGCCAGAACCTATTGGGGGAGGACATCGTGATTTTGAAACTGTTGCTAATAATATCGCAGAAGCTCTACGGGATAACTTACGTGAATTACGCCTAGAAAGTGCTGATAGCTTATTAGAAAAGCGGTATCAACGTCTTATGCGTTTTGGACAATATACAGAAACAGAGTCGGATTAATTTTTTAGCATAGTGCCTATACTTTCTAGTCAATCTTTACTTGAAATCCTCGCAACTTACCCCTGCCACCGCTATATTTTAGCCTATAGCGGCGGTGTAGATTCACATGTCTTACTGCATTGTTTAGCTACACTCCAACGGATGGGTAAAATACAACCCTTTCGAGCGATTTACATTAATCATGGTTTACAAACAGTGGCTGAAACATGGGGTCAGCATTGTCAGAAAATTGCCAATGAACTCCAAGTTTCCTGTGAAGTGGTTGCTCTTAATTTATCGCCTAAAAAAGGTGAAAGCCTAGAAGCGATTGCACGCACAGAACGTTATCAAGTTTTTTCTCAGCAGCTCAAAAACCATGAAATTTTGTTAACTGCACATCATCAAAATGATCAGACTGAAACAGTATTACTACAATTATTCCGAGGATCAGGGGTTGATGGTTTAGCTGCAATGCCCGACATTAGACCCTTTTATAAAGGGCAATTATTACGCCCTTTATTACGCTATTCTCGTGATTCTATTATGGAATATGCACAACAACACCAACTTGACTATATTGACGACCCCAGTAATCGTGATACTGATTTTGATCGTAATTTTTTGCGTCATGAGGTGCTACCTTTATTACAAACTCGCTGGAAGGGTATTCACGCTACACTCAGCCGAGTCGCCTATTTACAATCAGAAACAAAACATTTATTAGCTGAATATACTCAAGTAGATCTAGATCAAGCACTCAATCCTGATAAAAATACATTATATATTGAGCAATTAAAAATATTTACGCCTCAGAAACAAAAAGCAGTCATTCGTTTATGGTTGCAACAGCAATCTTACCCCATGCCTTCTGCTATTAAACTGCAACATATTTTATCGGATGCACTCTATGCCAAACAAGGAGCAACACCTTG
>WFRR01000047.1 GCA_015486375.1 Thiotrichaceae bacterium | reverse complement strand
GCCGAAAAAAATATCTTAATTTTACGCAAAGGTTTTTATGGCTTTTGGATGTCGATTAACTTCAATTTTAGTCAATGGAATCAAGCAAATGTTGAACTCACATCTGATAACAATGATCCAAAACAATTACTGCCTGAAGCGATTCGCAATGTTCCTGATGACACAGGTAAAAGCATTGATGATGATACCAATAATGCATCGCAAACGCCTTATAATAATCAATATACTCGTCCCTTAGACACCGAAACTGCACACAATCCCGCGACTAAAACAGCCTCGAATCATTCTGCTAAAAACACTGCAAATACAACCCTTCAAGCCAATTTATCAAAAAATACCGACACTCAAGTCGCAATAGAAGCAGCCATAACCGCCGCAGATTTAGCTAAAATTGAACAGCATAATCAAGAGTTGATTAAACAAAGTATTGGCGTTTCAACAGATGAAATTCTAGAAGTACAAAAAAATCTCAGTGCAGAAATGCTCGATACTGTTCGTCAACAAATCAATGATTTAGGGCAACAATTTAACGATTCAGAAAGACTAAGCCAGAAAATAGAGGGTTTAAATCAACAAATTAAAGGTTTACAAGGGCTAGACGAAAAGATCCAACGCACAGAAGATGCACTAGAAAAACAATTACAAATTAATCAACAGCATCAACTCAAAAATACCGACTTAGAAAATCTGATAAGACAACAAGTTAATCAACTTAAACAACAAACAGTGACTCAAAATCGGGCAATACAAGAACCATTGCACTGCGAATCGGATAATGATTTAGCGAGTTACAGTGATTATATTGATGTTTGTTCAGACAATGCTGATATATCCATTGATTACACTGAAAAAGGTGATGATGAACAACCTATTGCAGATTTAACCATTAATTATAAGCTGCACTTTCCTGTTCAATATACACCTGATATGCAGACTAATATCAGTACTATTTGCGCTCGATACAGTTTAGATAAATCGACGGCAAGCACACTCTTAGATTATATGGAACAGAGGCGATTACGCGATCCAAGAGAAGTTTATAATCCTGTCGGTTACTTCTCTGAGTTAGCCATGAATATTGATAATGGTAAACTGGATATAGCGAACATCGAAGCCCAACTTTCCCCGACACTATCATCAAAACCACCCCGTAAAATGTATGCCCCCATGACTACGCCAAAACGGGATTTAAGCCTCTATTACATTCATTTAAAAGAACTGAAAAAGGACTATCAACACGCTAAAGATCAGCATACATACTACAAAGGTCACTTTGCCCAGATAGCCAAAGAGGATCAAATCACTTTTGATCAAGTGGTCAAGAGTGGTGAATACCAAGAAAAATGGAACACTAGTGTTAATAATCTTAATATCACCCATAATGCCATCACAGACTATGTAAAAGACTCACCGATCTAACAGCAATTTAGTGACACCGAATAGCTTCTCAATTTTCCTGATTCTCTCAATGGATTTTCAGCTTAAGCGGGTTTCAAACAGCGAACCCCCGCACCTGATAATTGACTTTTTCCATGTTGATAACTGGTCACTTGTATCTGTGTACTAATGCGTTCTTTTAAGCCATTAACATGCGAAATAATGCCAATGATTTTATTGTCTTGATTGAGTTTAGAGAGGGCTTCTAATACGGTTTCTAGGGTGTCTTCATCCAATGTGCCAAAGCCCTCATCCAAAAATAGAGAGTCAATTTGAATGTTTTCACTTGCCATTTGTGATAGCCCTAATGCCAAAGCGAGACTGACAATAAAGCTTTCACCCCCTGATAAATTTTTAATGGAACGTACCTCACCTGCTTGCTGTTTATCCAGTACATTTAATTCCAGCGGTGTTGTACGACTGTGTAGCAGTAGATAACGTTCACTCATTTTTTCGAGTTGTTGATTAGCATGACTGATCATGACTTCAAAGGTTAAACCTTGAGCAAAATTACGGAATTTTTTCCCATCAGCCGAACCAATGAGCTGATATAAATCATCCCAACGTTGTGTTTCTTTATTTTGTAAATTCCGTTGTATTAATTGTTTATCAAAACGTTTTTGTTGTTGCTGATGATCTGCTAAGACTTGTTTAATCGCACCAAGGGATTGCTTAACTTGAGAATCCTCCTGTTGGAGTTGTTCTTTTTCATTGACTAAATCTTGTAAGGTTTTATCACTCAGTTTATCTTTCTCAAGTTGCTGTAATTGTTTTTTATTTTCAATAATTAATTCATCTAAACTGTATTGTCTTTTTTCTAATTTTGTATGTATTGTTTGGTAGGCTTGAAAATCTTGTTCAGATAGGCAAGCACTTTTATAGTCATCTTCATCGGTGAATTGATACTGTTGTAATTGCTGTAGAAATTGTGTTTCTAAACTTGATAATTCGGCTTGATGCTTTTTTATATCCGTTTTCAGTTTTAGTAACAATGCTTGTTTAACCGAGTGTTCTGTCCGTATTTCATCATAGTCTCTTTGCTTATTTTTATAAGTATGGTGAGCTTTATTTTTCTTTTTTTCTGACTGTTTTTCTTCTCGCTGAGTGACTTTATCCGTAAATAAGACATAGCGTGTTTGACTTAAATCATTAATTGTATTTTGATAGTTAGCTTGTTCTTTTCGTTGTTGAAGTTGTACTTTTTCTAATTCAAGTAAATATTTTTGTTGTAATTCATATTCCTTTTCATTACTACCTTGTTGATTAACTAAATCAATTTTATCAGTTTGGTATTTTTTCCAATCTTTTTGACGTTGTTGTAAACCGCTAATACAGGTTTTAATTGAGCCTACATCCGTAAACTTGATCGAATAGGGTTTAAAATCAGTTTGTAATTGATGCAAATGCTCAGTTTGAGCAATTTGTTTAACTTGTTTTTCTGTCGATAGGCGTACATATTCCGTTTGATTTATTTCAAGTTGATGTTTAAGAGCTTGTTGCTTTTTATCCTGTTGATGCAAATCGGTATTGATTTTATCTATTTTAGTTTGTAATTGCTTTTCCTTTGTTTCATCAGCCTCAATCACACTAATTTTTTGACTCAGATGACTTATTTCTTGTTTCAGTTGCTTAGATTCTAATTGCGTTTTCTGGCATTGTGCCTGTAGATCATTAGGATCAAATGGGTATTGTTTAATATCATTTTGATAGTTCTGCTCTTGTTGTTGTAGTAATTGTTTTTTAATTTTTAGGTGCGAAGCTATTTCAGTGCGTTCTTGCAGTATATCCTGCTGTTTCTTTTCAAGTTTCTGTAATTTTTTTCGTGCATCTGTAAGTTGTTGAGAGGTTTTTTTACTATTGATCCGAGGTAAATCAACTGCATAAGGATGTTCTAACGCACCACATAAGGGACAAGCTTCCTGATCAATTAATTCTTGTCGATGCTGTTCTAAACTTTTTTGTAAAGTTTCTAAATTGCGCTTTTCTTCTAAAAGTGTCGCTAAATGTTCAACTTGAGTTTGTTGGACATCAAACAATTTTGTCTGTTGCTGATAGGCTAAATGAAGCTTTTGATATTCATTATGGTATTTTTGTACTTGTTGCTTACTGATTTCGATATTATCTGCTAAGTCAATGACTTCCTGAAATTTATCCAAACGCTTTATATATGCTTGTGCTTTATTTTCTTGTTTTTTAAGTTTAGTCCGCCAAAAAGCTGTCGGTTTATGTTCAAGCCGAGCATTTAGCTGTTGTTGTAGCTCTGATTGCACCTCTTTGTATTTGTTTAAATCATTGTTTTTATTTGTTATTTTATTATTTAGCTTCTTTAATTGCTGCTGCTTTTGCTGTGATTCAAGTTGTAAAGGTGGTAATTGTTGCTCAATTTCTTTAAGTATTTTCTTACCTTGAACGAATTGCTCTGTATGTACTTGGATAGGAACTAAATCTTCGCTTAAGTGTTGATCTACATTATTTTTTTCTAAGTATGTCTCAATATCAAGTAATTGTAGCTGAACTTGTTTTTGCTGTGTTTTTAATGTTTCTATTTCATCCTGATAGCGAGTTTGTTTATTTTTGTTCTTCTTGATTGCTTGCTGTTTATCATCCAATTCTTTTTGTACCCTAGTAACTTGGGTATCAATTTCTCGAACCTGCTGTAATAACTTGATTAATTCATCGTGCTGTTGTTCTAACTGTTGGTAATCTTGCTGTGCTTTCTGCTGAGCAATAGAGTATGTCTTTTTATCTTGATCTAATTGGTTTAACTCCGTTGATAATGAGCCATAGCTTTTCTGGCTGATTTCACTATTTTGGCGTTGTTTTTCGAGCTGATGATATTCAATCGCTAATTGCTTAGCTTTTTGAGCGGTTTGCAGTGCAATAAGATCATCTTGATACTCCTGATAGTCTGCGTCTAACTGTTGCTTATCTTGAAGCAGTTTTTTAGATTGTACTTGGCAAGCTTGAAGCTGATTTTTCCATTCTATTGCGGTATTTAAATTGTTTAAATTCTGTTTATAGTGTTGTAATTGTTGTTGATGTTCTCTTAATAAGGCTTCTTTTTTTTGTTTTTCTTCTGCACTTAACCATTGAATACCTGCTAACTGTGCATCTAGTTTTCTCAATTGTTGTGTTTCTATACTTTTGCGTTCGGCAACGTTAATAGAAATTTTTGTATAGATTTTTGTGCCTGTGAGTTGCTCGAGAATGGGGGAACGTTGATCAGGTTTAGCTTGTAGAAAAGCGGAGAAACCCCCTTGTGCTAATAAAATTGCACGGGTAAAACGCTCAAAATCTAAACCCGATAATTCAATCATCATATCGTGGACGGCTTTGATTTTACTTGCTAATACTTTATTAGTTTTAGCATCAATAATTTCATGTTTGGGGTTTTGTAAATCTCCCGAGGCTTTTTTACGCGCGCGATGTTGTCCCCAATGACAGCGATATTGTGCTTGACCCCCTTTCTTGATAATAGAAAATTCTACTTCTGCAAAACATTCACCGTAATGGCGAGTCATAATTTCATTGTGACTTTTGGTGATTTTACCTAAACGAGGGGTTTGCCCATACAGGGCTAGACAAATTGCGTCCAGTAATGTGGATTTACCTGCTCCTGTTGTACCAACAATTGCAAATAAGCCATTGTTTTGATAATCAGAGTGGGTAAAGTCAATCTGCCATTCACCTGCTAAGGAATTAAGATTTTTAAAACGAAGCCTTAAAAGACGCATTTTCAACCATCATTTCATCAATAAAGAAATGACGATTGTATCAGACCGCAATATTACATCACGGTTAAACCCAGACTATTCCCGCCCCGTTTATAATTACGCAAGTATTGTTCAATTTCGAGATGCTTATCTACAGGGGCTTTAATAACTAAAGCATCTCCCCGTTTAAGCATGGTGGTCGCCGCAGGATTATCGCCTTGAAAACGTCCCCGTCGCAATGAAACAATAATGGCACTAAAGCGGGCTAGGTAGAGATCATTGATCTTTTTATCAGCGGCATAATCTTCTTCACGCAGAATAATCGTGTGTAGCTCATGACTATCATGATCGCCTAAACGAACATTATTTTTCTCACCGTGAAAGTAGTTTTTCAAACTACTATAACCGTCCATTCTGACTCGATCAATGACTTGACTCACTTCTTCACTCGGAACATCTAAAGCTTCTAAAACCCGTTGTGCAACGGTCATTGTCGCTTCTAATGTTTCAGGAATAACCGTGCTTGCACCTAAGGAAAGTAAACTTTCCATGTGTTTATCATCGGGAGTTCGGACTAATATAGGAATATCAGCGTGTTTTTTACGCACGGTTTCTGTGATGATTTTGGCAACTTCAGATTCACCCGTTGCCACAACAACTAAACGGGCGCGATATAAACCCGCTGCAACTAATATTTCTGCATGAGTCGCATCACCATAATAAATTTTATCGCCTGCTTCCCATGCTTTTTTAATAATTTTTGCATCGACATCTAAAG
The DNA here is from genome assembly GCA_015486375.1 of Thiotrichaceae bacterium. GTDB lineage: Bacteria > Pseudomonadota > Gammaproteobacteria > Thiotrichales > Thiotrichaceae > S015-18. The sequence goes on along the minus strand of WFRR01000047.1, from coordinate 11,795 downwards.
CAAGATATTGAATCCCTTGTTCACGTAAGAAACGTCCTAAGTTTTGTCCAATACGTCCGTAACCACATAAGATAACGTGGTCTTCGACTTCTTTAACCGTAATACTAAAACGGTGTGCTTTTTGGTAGCGTTCTTTAATGGATGTATCACGGAAAAAGAGCTGTGATAATTTGTCACTAAATTTAATTAAGAAAGGCGCAATTACCATACTAATGACAATAGCCGTTAAGATCGCTTGCGATTCTTCTGCATTTAATAGTCCGTCGCTGAGTGCTAAAGTTAATAAGGCAAATCCAAACTCGCCCCCTTGTGCTAGCACTAAACCTGTCCGCATAGACACGGCATTATCGGCTGCAAAAAATCGGGTAAGTGCCGCGATAATCAAAGTTTTACCCACCACTAAGACAATCACAAGCCGTAATACATCGAACCAAATATCAGGTAATACTGCGATATTTAACCGTGTACCGACGGTGATAAAGAAGATGCCCATTAAAATATCACGAAAAGGACGAATTTCTGCTTCAATTTGATGCTTATATTCCGTTTCACTGAGCATCATACCTGCAAGAAATGCCCCTAATGCTAAAGATAAACCCACTGATTCTGTGACCCATGCAGCAGTTAAAGCAATCAATAAAACGGTGATATTAAATAATTCCATTGAATTGGATTTAGCCACTAAATGAAAAATACGTCGTAAGCTAAAGTGTCCAATCAGCAACATCAATAAGAATGTACCTGCCCCTTTAGCAAAATCTAACCAAAATTCGGGATTTTGTTCTGTTTGTGTATCACCACTTAAGAGCGGAATCATCACCAGAAAAGGCACAACGGCAATATCTTGGAATAACAAAATTCCTAATGCCATCCGTCCATGTCGAGTCCGCATTTCATTTTGTTCAGTTAATTGTTTAATCACAATGGCTGTGGATGACATTGCGGCCGCACCACCTGCAATCACCGCACCCTGCCAAGATAAATCTAAATGGTACAGTAAACCTGCAATCGCTAAGGTGGTAATAATGACTTGTAACCCCCCCAAGCCGAGTACGGTCGTCTTCATGTCAATTAATTGTTTAATTGAAAACTCTAGTCCAATCGCAAATAATAAAAACACTACACCCACTTCGCCCATCAATTCAATATAACCATTGTGTTCGATTAAATTTAAGGCATACTCGCCTGTGATAGCACCCACGAGGAGATAACCAAGAATCGGTGGTAGCTTAAAAAGCCTAAACGCGGCAACTGCGCCTACGGACAAAACAAGTAATTTGATGATGCTATCGAGTATGTCGGCTGTTGCATGTTCCAATTTTCTTTCCTCTACGTATGTGTTGGTTGCCTCTGTGGTAAGTTTTGGTGTCAAAATTTAGTATTACAAGCCCAGTGAGAGAATATCAGGGTGACACTAATGCCTTACTTAACAGCAGTTTAAATATTGTTGATTTTGTTTCGATTGGATCGATTTAAAGGTTTTTCAAACAAATCATCGTAAACTTCAATTTATAATGGAAATGGTGCGTATGTTAACGCTATATCAGTTTGATTCTTGTCCTTTTTGCTGGAAAGTTAAAGCCCTACTTAATTATGCAAACTGTGAATACAAAACTGTGGAAGTTACTCCTTTTGGTATGAAAGAGCTGTATTTTACAACACATAAAAAAGTCCCTGTACTGCGTGATAATGAGCAGGTCGTGACTGAATCAGCGGCAATTGTATCGTATGTGAATGAAACTTATGTTCATCTACCCAGCAATTCTGATGCCGTAAAATGGGTAGAGTGGTTAGATGGTAAATTAGTTCACTTTTTACCCCCTTTAATTCACCCCAGTACACGAATTTCTTATAAGAACTTTGCCCTGATTATGAAAAAGAATCAGTTTGGTTGGTTTAAAGGTAAGATAATTCATCTTATGGGTGCATTTGTTATGCCTAAAGTTGCCAAGAAGATGCAGGCTAAACATGCTATCGTCGAGGTAGAAGCAGAATTTTTAGCTGAAATTGATCATTGGGTAAATGATGGCTTGCAAGGAAAAGATTTTTTCGGAGGTGATCAAGCTGATTTTATTGATTGCAGTGTATTTGGCGTTTTACATTCCTCCCATGAACTCGGTGTTATTGAATTAGCAAAGCAACATAATGCTACTTTTTATCGGTGGTATATGGCTTGTTACCCTTTGATGACCACTGAAACAGCATAGATATTGATATGCAAATTAGATAGCCGTTTCATAGAAACCTATTGTAATTAGACTAATTTACAATAGGTTATCTATGCTATTAACTTAGTAATCCATTAATAAGCTCAATTTTGCAGGAACATTTTCTAAATCATTGCTATCTGATTGATCATCAGAAGTTAACTCAACTAAATAATTACTTGCACGTTGTCTAATATCTTCAACAACCGTTTTACTTAATAAAGATTCAACATAGTCAGCATTATCAGCCGCACCATCATAGTCATGTGACGAAGAAATTAAGAACCAGAAATAGCCTTCTTCTAGATTCTTGTCAACGCCCCGTCCTTCCGTGTAATAACTCGCTAAGTTGTATTGTGCGCCAGCATTATCATTTTTAGCCGATTTCTCTAACCATTGAAATGCTTCATCTAAATCACGTTTAACATCTTCACCTTTATCAAAAATAAGTGCGAGGTTAAATTGTGCTTGTGAATTATTGTTTTCAGCCGCCTTACGATACCAAAAAATCGCATAATCCGTATTTTTCTCGATTTCTTTGCCTTCATCATATAAGTAACCTAAGGCTAATTGAGCAAACGCATTATGATTTTCAGCCGCTTGATGAAACCATTTAATCGCAGTCTCCATATTTTTAGGTACACCATCGGCTAATGCATATTTGATACCTAAATTATATTGTGCGCCTGTTTCACCTGCGGTTGCCGCTTTGGTATACCACTTAATCGCCATTTGTGTGTTTTGACTTAGGCCACGTCCTAGTTCATATAGTACTGCAAGATTAAATTGTGCGGCTGCATCACCTTGGTTAGCGGCTTTTTTGAACCAGTAAGCCGCTTGTATGTCGTTTTTAGGTGAAGCATCACCTAACATATATCGCGTTGCTGTTGAGAATTGTGCATTAACATTGCCGTTTTCTGCCGATTTTTTATACCATTTAGTCGCTTTTGTTTGGTTAACAGTAACCCCTAAGCCTTTTTCATAAATGACCGCAAGATTGTATTGAGCATCAGCATCACCTTGTTTCGCCGCTTTTTCAAACCAAGTTTTTGCTTCTTTATGATCTTGATTAATTTCCGCGCCTTTAGCGTAGATTAAGCCGAGGTTATATTGAGCATCGGTATTATCAAGTTCCGCTGCTTGAGTATATAAATCGACGGCCTTATTAATATCCTGATCAATTAATTCACCTATCTCATAATGATGGGCTAACTCAAATAACGCCTCAGGATGTTGTTGTAATGCTGCACTTTCTAACCATTGTAGTGCTGTTTCAGGATTGGTTATTACTCCATCACCTGTGAAAAATGCATTAGCTAACTGAAACTGTGCCTGAGCATCGCCATTTTGTGCTTTAAGATTGATACTCTTAAGTTCGTTTGTATTATCGGCAGAAGCATGACTCGCAGTAAAAATACTAAGAAAAATTAAAAATAATATCAGAGAAAGTAGGGAGTTAAGTTGTGCTATTGTATTGTTCATAAGGTTTATTATTAGCCTTTATTATTATTCATATGAAAAAAGAGTATACCTAGCTTATTGGCTGAATCTAACTTAAATCGACTAATCGGTAAATTGCTTATTATCTATCAAAAAGGTGTAGGTAAATTTTGCATCTTAGGATTAAATAGACTATATATCTTCAAAATAAGAAAAAGTCTTTATCTAAGTGAGCGTTTTTTTATAGATTTTTCTATTAGCTTACATAATGTAACAATTTAGTATACATATAAAATAGGTACAAAATCTTGTCTCAAAGTACAATCAGCATCAAAGGCGAAATGTTGATGTTAAATACATTGCGTTTGTCTATAAGCGATATCCCTAAAATTTCAGGAATATTACAAACAAAAATCAATCATACAGCCCAATTTTTTCTTAATAGTCCTCTCGTTTTAGATTGTCAGGATTTAGGCGACAAATGTGCTAATTTGGATTTTTCTGCATTATATAAAGTCGTTAAGTCAGTGGGATTTGTTCCCGTTGGGGTTAGAAATGTGCCAGATGATTGCCTTAAATATATTAAGCAGTCTGAGTGGGCTATTATGCGTGCCGCAACCAAGCCCTCTCGCAAAAAGAATACGGGAAAAGTAGATGAGCCTAAAGCGAATCGAGTTGAAGTGATTAGCCGTCCATTACGTTCAGGGCAACAGATTTATGCCCCTGAAGGCGATGTCGTCATTTTACATCAAACCAGTTCAGGCTCAGAAATTTTAGCGGATGGTTCTGTACATGTTTATGGCACATTACGAGGACGTGTTTTAGCAGGTGTTAACGGTGAAAAAAGTGCGAGGATATTTTGTCAATCATTGCAAGCAGATTTAGTAGCGATTGCAGGATGCTATCAATTACTCGATGATGCCGATACCGAATTAAAGGGGCAAGCTGCAATGATTCGTTTGGAAGCAGGTAAATTGATTTTTGAACCCTTAGCATAAAATAAGTTGATTAGAAACAAGGATACAGTAGTTAAAAGTGCAAATCGGTTAATTACTGGTATTGAAATTCAGGAGAATATTTTTGAGCAAAGTAGTTGTGATCACCTCAGGAAAAGGTGGTGTGGGAAAAACAACCACAGCCGCATCCATTGCGATTGGTTTAGCCAAACAAGGGCATAAAACTGCTGTGATTGATTTTGATGTGGGTTTACGTAATCTTGATTTGATTATGGGTGTGGAGCGACGGGTTGTATACGATTTCGTTAATGTCATCAATGGTGAAGCAACCTTAAAACAAGCTTTAATTCGTGATAAACGTGCCGATGGTCTGTTTATTCTACCTGCATCACAAACGCGCGATAAAGAATCACTCACCAAAGAGGGTGTAGAAAGTGTGATTGAAGAGCTTAAGTCCGAAGGATTTGAATTTATTGTGTGTGATTCACCTGCAGGAATTGAAAAAGGGGCTTATATGGCAATGTACTTCGCCGATGAAGCCATTGTTGTGACTAACCCTGAAGTTTCTTCCGTACGGGATTCAGATCGTGTTCTGGGTTTATTGCAGAGCAAGACGCGTAAAGCAGAACAAGGTGATGTGGTTAAAGAACATTTATTGATTGCTCGTTATTCCCCCGTTCGTGTTGATGAAGGCGATATGCTAAGTTTAGAAGATATTCTCGATATTTTAGCAATTCCTATGATTGGTGCGATTCCTGAATCAGGTTCGGTACTACAGGCTTCTAACCGAGGTATTCCTGTTATTTTGGATGACAAAAGTCAAGCAGGACAGGCCTATTCAGATGTTGTTGCACGCTTTCTTGGCGAAACGGTACCACATCGATTTTTAGAAGTTGAAAAGAAAGGATTTTTACAACGTCTATTTGCGTAGAAGTGATAATAAATTATGGGATTACTCAGTTATTTCAAAAAACAAAAACAAAACTCTGCATTAGCGGCGAAAGAACGGCTACAAATTTTGATTGCACATGAACGCAATGCTCATCATCCACATGCTCCCGATTATTTGCCTAATTTAAAATCGGAGTTGATGTCGGTTATTCGTAAATATATCGAGGTATCAGAAGCAGATGTCAACGTACAATATGAGGAAGGTCATCAGTGTGATGTATTGGAATTAAATATTATTTTGCCTGAAAAACAAGATTGAAGTATTTTGTCAAGAATTGATCGTTTTTAAGTCAATTAGGGTTTATATCAACTAAATAAACCCTAATTGACAATAGGTTTAACAGAATAAAGTTTAATAGCCTCTTAAAGCCCACATTAGATAGTTACAATCATCATCACTTTCGAGTAAAATGCCTCGCAACTAAACAACGTAGGCAGTGTTTATATCTTCTCATATAGGCGCGGCTGCTACATGAATCAAGCGGAGGTTCGATTGAGAAAGCGAGCAATATTGGTACTAGAAGATGGTAGTCTCTTTCAAGGTGAATCCATTGGTTTTGATGGACAAACGGTAGGCGAAGTTGTCTTTAATACGGCGATGACAGGCTATCAAGAAATTTTAACAGACCCTTCTTATTCGCAACAAATCGTAACATTAACTTACCCACATATTGGCAATGTTGGGGTCAATGCTGAAGATGCTGAATCTGATCAGGTTCACGCAGCAGGTCTTATCGTTAGAAATGTTCCACAGCTCTACAGTAATTGGCGAGGTACAGAGTCATTACCTGATTATTTACAGCGCAATAAAATTGTGGCAATTGCAGAGATTGATACCCGTCGCTTAACGCGTATTTTGCGTGAAAAAGGTGCGCAAAGTGGTTGTATCTTAGTGGGTGAATCAGCTGATAAAGTGATCGCATTGGATGCAGCTAAAAGTTTTCCTAGCTTGAAGGGTATGGACTTAGCACAACAGGTCACAACCACAGATGCTTATACATGGAATAAAGGCACATGGAATTTGGATGGCAGCGCGGAAAAAAGTGTAGATAAAACCACCGCCTCTTTTCATGTTGTGGCTTATGACTATGGTATTAAACAAAATATCTTAAGAATGTTAGTCGATCGTGGCTGTTTTGTCTCAGTTGTACCTGCAAAAACGTCTGCTGAAACCGTATTAGCAATGCAACCCGATGGTATTTTTCTTTCTAATGGTCCTGGTGATCCAGAGCCTTGTGACTATGCTATTCAGGCTATTCAGTCCATACTGGAAACCCAGATTCCCACCTTTGGTATTTGTTTGGGGCATCAACTTTTAGGCTTAGCCAGTGGTGCAAAAACATTGAAAATGAAGTTTGGTCATCACGGTGCAAACCATCCTGTTCAAGATATCGCATCGAAAGAAGTCATGATTAGCAGCCAAAATCACGGTTTTGCTGTAGATGAAGATAGCCTATCAAGTAATTTAAAAACTACACATCGTTCCTTATTTGATAATAGTCTGCAAGGGTTTGAACGGACTGATTGTCCTGCACTTGGTTTTCAAGGACACCCTGAAGCTAGCCCTGGCCCACAAGATGTTGCGCCCATTTTTGATCGTTTTATTAGCATGATGCAAGATTCCATGCAAAATAATCCGTCTACTTCACAACACTCTGCTTAAAGAACCATCTCATGCCAAAAAGAACCGATATTAAAAGTATTCTAATTATTGGAGCAGGGCCGATTGTTATCGGTCAAGCTTGTGAATTTGATTACTCGGGCGCACAAGCCTGTAAAGCACTTAGAGAAGAAGGCTATCGCGTTATTCTCATCAATTCTAATCCTGCCACGATCATGACTGACCCTGATATGGCTGATGCAATCTATATTGAACCAATTCACTGGCAAACAGTAGAACGTATCATTGAAAAAGAACAGCCCGATGTTTTACTACCTACAATGGGTGGACAGACCGCGCTAAACTGTGCCTTAGATTTAGATAAACACGGTGTGTTAGCAAAACACAATATAGAAATGATTGGGGCGCAAAAAGAAGCCATTGATATGGCGGAAGATCGTGAAAAATTCCGTATTGCAATGGAAGAAATTGGTTTACCTTCCGCAAATTCTGCAGTGGCACACAGTATGGAAGAGGCTCGTCAGGTACAAAAATCCTTGGGCTTTCCAACGGTTATTCGCCCTTCTTTTACTATGGGTGGTTCAGGCGGTGGCATTGCTTACAATAAAGAAGAATTTGAAAATATCGTTGCACACGGTTTAGATTTATCCCCCACAACCGAAGTTTTATTAGAAGAATCTTTGTTGGGTTGGAAAGAATATGAAATGGAGGTGGTGCGGGATTGTAATGATAATTGCATTATTATCTGTTCAATTGAAAATCTTGATCCAATGGGTGTACATACAGGTGATTCAATCACCATTGCTCCCGCACAAACACTCACAGACAAAGAATATCAAAAGCTACGGGATGCCTCTTTAGCTGTATTGAGAAAGATCGGGGTTGAGACAGGTGGGTCAAATGTGCAATTCTCGATTAATCCTGATGATGGTCGTATTGTTATTATTGAGATGAATCCTCGGGTATCCCGTTCTTCTGCATTAGCATCTAAAGCAACAGGCTTTCCGATTGCAAAAGTTGCCGCTAAGCTAGCAGTTGGTTATACCTTAGATGAATTGCGTAATGATATTACTCAAGGGGCAACTCCCGTCTCATTTGAGCCGAGTATTGATTATGTTGTCACTAAAATTCCCCGCTTTACCTTTGAAAAATTCCCTAAAGCCGATGCTCGTTTAACCACACAAATGAAGTCGGTTGGCGAAGTCATGGCGATTGGCGGTAATTTCCAAGAGTCATTTCAAAAAGCATTACGCGGTTTGGAAACAGGCTTAGTCGGTTTGGATGAACGGGTTGATTTAAACAGTAGTGATGCTAAGGATATTTTACGACGTGAACTCACCGTCGTTGGGGCAGAGCGTATTCTTTATGTCGGTGATGCTTTCCGCTTTGGTATGAGCTTAAAAGAAATATTTGATTTTACCTCCATTGATCCTTGGTTCTTATGTCAAATTGAAGAAATTATTAAGCTGGAGCAACAACTAAAAACCCGCTTATTAAATCAAATTGATGCAGACGAAATGTTCCGTTTAAAACGTAAAGGTTTTTCAGATGCACGTTTAGGACAATTACTACACAGTACGGAAAGTAGTGTGCGTAAATATCGCCAAAAAATGGATATTCGCCCTATTTATAAACGTGTTGATACTTGTGCCGCTGAGTTTTCAACCGATACTGCCTATATGTATTCCAGCTATGATGAGGAATGTGAATCTAATCCTTCTGATAAAAAGAAGATTATGGTTTTAGGCGGTGGTCCAAATCGTATCGGTCAAGGTATTGAGTTTGATTATTGTTGTGTACACGCGGCTTTTGCACTGCGCGAAGAAGGCTATGAAACCATTATGGTGAATTGTAATCCTGAAACAGTTTCAACTGATTACGATACGTCTGACCGTCTCTATTTTGAATCATTAACTTTAGAAGATGTACTTGAAATTGTACATATTGAAAAACCTGATGGGGTTATTGTGCAATACGGTGGACAAACACCGCTGAAACTTGCCCGCGCTTTAGAAGCAGAAGGCACTAATATTATTGGCACGAGTCCTGATTCCATTGATTTAGCTGAAGATCGAGAACGTTTTCAGCAAATGGTGAATAAATTAGGGTTAAAGCAACCGCCTAACCGCATTGCAACCAATACAACTGAAGCAGTGCGAAATGCAGAAGATGTAGGTTATCCACTGGTTGTTAGACCTTCCTATGTTCTAGGAGGAAGAGGCATGGAAATTGTCTATAATGAAAAAGAATTGAGTCGTTATATGGGTGCAGCGATTGATGTTTCTAATGATGCTCCTGTGCTATTAGACCGTTTCCTCGATGATGCCGTCGAAGTTGATGTTGATGCTATTTGTGATGGAGAAGACGTACTTATCGGTGGCATTATGCAGCATATTGAACAAGCAGGTGTCCATTCAGGTGATTCAGCCTGTTCATTGCCACCTTATTCGCTTAGTAAAGATATTCAAGATCGTATGCGAACACAAATGATTGAAATGGGTAAGGCTTTAAATGTTATTGGCTTAATGAATGCTCAATTTGCAATTAAAGATAATGATATTTATATTTTAGAAGTCAACCCACGGGCTTCACGTACAGTACCGTTTGTTTCCAAAGCTACAGGGGTTCCATTAGCAAAGATTGCCGCACGTTGTATGGCGGGTATTAGTTTAAAAGAACAAGGTGCAACCAAAGAAACTTTACCGAGTCATTATGCCGTTAAAGAAGCCGTTTTCCCCTTTATTAAATTTCCAGGCGTTGATCCTATTTTAGGCCCTGAAATGAAGTCCACGGGTGAAGTTATGGGCGTTGGCACAAGCTTTGCTGAGGCATTTGGTAAGTCACAACGGGCAGCAGGCGTGGATTATCCCACTGAAGGGGTAGCATTCTTAAGTGTTCGTACAGTTGATCGTGACGGTATTGTTGAGATCGCACAACTTTTAACACAGCTTGGTTTTTCATTGGTCGCCACACGGGGTACAGCAAGAACCTTAAAGGCTGCTAATATTGACTGTGGTATGGTGAATAAAGTGCATGAAGGTCGCCCTAATATTGTTGATATGATTAAAAATGAAGATATTAATCTGATCATCAATACCACCGAAGGCGAGCAATCAACCCTAGATTCTTATGAAATTCGTCGTGAAGCCTTGCAGCATAAAATAACCTACACGACTACCTTGTCAGGAGCATGGGCTTTGTGTCAGGCGATGAATTATACCGAACAAGAAAACGTATATTGCTTGCGCGATTTACATTAAAAAGAAAAACTACTCAAAGGAAAGAAAGAGAAAATGGAAAGACCTCCCATCACTGCAAAAGGTGCAGAAGCACTACGTGTAGAGCTTAAAATGTTAAAGACTGAAGAGCGTCCTCGTATTACCCAAGATATTGCCACTGCACGTGAACACGGCGATTTAAAAGAAAATGCGGAATACCACGCTGCTCGTGAGCAACAAAGTTTTTTAGAAGGACGGATTCAACAACTTGAAGCAGTTTTATCTACCGCACAAATAATTGATATTGCTAGCTTAAATGTGGGTGATCGTGTGGTGTTTGGTGCTAAAGTTTACGTTGAGGAGGTTGAAACGGGCGCAGAAAGTATGTACGAAATTGTCGGTGATATTGAAGCTGATATTGAACAAAGTAAAATTGCTATTTCATCCCCGATTGCACGTGCCTTAATCGGTAAACAAGTCGATGATTTAGCCGTTGTTCGCGCGCCTTCAGGCAATAAAGAATACGATATTATTGATGTACGTTACGAAGGTTAGTTAAAATTTACCATAAGCCTCAATGATTATGACTCCTCACGATATAGAACTGCTTGAATATATAGGTATTAGTGCTCACTATTTACAGCATAAATTTGGTAAAAAAACAGTACAACGAGGTAGCAACTACTTTAAGAGAAAATTTGTTTTATCTATTGAAGATATTGTAGCCTCTAACGATCAAGTCAGTATGATTATCTCGGGAAAAATTGCTGGCTCAAGAAATACACCCTATCAAACAACACTCAAGTTATCACCTTTTAACAATACCTTATCAATAACGTCATCTTGTTCTTGCCCTGTAGACGTTGATTGTAAACATGGAATTGCTTTATTATTATTCTTTGCTCATAGTCTTGGTGAAAAAGGTTTGAAAGATAATGCTGAGACTAAAGCTGAGGAAGAAGTTGATTCTTGGTTAGATTTTTTAGAAGAAGAGCAAGATAGTTGGGCACCGCAAACAAAGCAACTAACAACCACCCCAAAATGGAATGCTAATAAGCTTCATCATGTTATTTATCTACTTGATAACTATACTCCTATTTTTAGAGGTGATGATAAAGGGCTTTATGTTAAAGCGGTCAAGTGTCGTATTTTAAAGGCGGGAGGTTATGGTACAAAGCTATTACGTTTACGTTATTCCGATATTTCAGATGATGCAATAAGCGATTCAAATTCACCTTATTATAATGAAACTGATCAAAATATTCTCACAGCTCTACGGGGTATCGCCATTGGTGAAGAAACGACTGGCTCTTATTATTATCGTAGTGATGAGCTTGATTATGAGCGACGCTTCTTCCTTAGAGGGGAATTAGGATCGACATTATTTCAACAGTTATTACAG
>WFRR01000046.1 GCA_015486375.1 Thiotrichaceae bacterium | reverse complement strand
TTTGTTATTTGTTATTTGTTATTTGTTATTTGTTATTTGTTATTTGTTATTATATTCGAGTTGTGTTTTATGTTTTTGTTCAATATTATAGCGAAAATTACGCAAAATCTAGGCATTATAAGACGAAACTAACAGCTTATAGATAAAGGGTCTAGCATTACAGATATATGGAAAATAAGTATTTTATTATATAGTTCAGTATTAATGCTATTCGTATTAATCAATGGGTAGACTAGAATGAATAATTAGGGTTTTAATTTTAATTGTATATTATAGGCGTGTACTAGGTTTTCATAATCAATAGCAAACGTCGTTTTGGGACTTCTTGTTGTGTTTCATCATAGTAGGGTAATACAACATTACTACTTTGTTGGTTAATCACAACACCATATAATTGCAGTAATACCCAAATTAATATTACTACTATGAAAAAAACAATGAGTTTTTTCACACCTTACACTCCTTCCTTGGAATTTTTGGGGTACTTCTTTTTTTAAAGCAACCTCCTACCTCTCATCAGTGTATAAAAGCCTGTAAATGTTCCATCACAACCCAATAGAAGGTTAGAGATAAAGGATAAAATGCTTATTAACATCCAAGTTAATAATTTAGTTTATTAAGCTTAAACTAACTGCTTTTATGGGCTTAAATGTATAAGGAGAAAGATTAGGTGTCGCTGTGTAAGGATTAAGTATAGGTTGCAATGCTGAAATATAATTCATAGTTTGTTGTTGCTTGCGTTGTTCAATGAGACGGTTATCAACAATCGTATGTCCACCGGGGCGCATATACAACACGGGAGTACCCCATTCAACCCCATTACTTTGCGCTGAGATCGCTTTGCGTGTTTCCACTAAAGCGACATCAATATCATAACCTTTAACTAATGAGGTATAGAGTTTATGAGCAAAAATAACCGCTGTCATATCCGTAATTTCATTTTGCATAGCAATAACAGCAGGCATACCTTGCCGCATTAAACACTGGCCGACACCACCAAAAGCATTACATAAAGAAGTTTTCGCACCTTCACAGGCATTTAAGATAGCCAAGCGTAAGGATTGCACATCATGTAATAACATGGCTAAAGTTTTACCTGAAACCGCATGCCCTTCACCCTGCTGATTCTCAAAAATAAGCACACCTGTTTCATCTTCCTGATTAAAACCACCATGACCAATAAAGTGAAAAATATGAAAATCCTGTTCAGATAAAGTGCTTTGTAAATCAGCGAGGGTTGCATTAGAGAGTAATGTAACTTGCACATACCCTTTTTGTTCTAAGTCATGTAGAGCATGACGAATATTGTCACATTCTTTTTCAACATTTAAGTCAGGATAATCGTTGGGGTTACTAATAACGATTAACACCTGTAAAGGTAATTGTTGTACCGTAGGTTTTTCTGAAGTCTCTAAGGCAAGATAACGCACAATGGGTGTATTAATAGATAAAGAGAAAAAATAATCTTCACTTTCATCATATAAGTACTCCCAAGGTAAATTAATTAATTCAGGTACTTCTGTTAGACGGAGATTGAGACGTAGACCTTCATTGTTTGCACTAGTTTTTGATAAACTACGCTGTAATACATCTTCGACATCCCCAGTAAAAATACTCTTATAGAGCGTTTTTCCAACAAAATAGCGATCTTGTTCTAAGTTTTTTTGTGCTTGTCGATTAGAATGTACCAAGATCGTACGAGTTTGGTTGAAATGTTGTAAGTAGTTTTGAATTTCGTCAAATGAGAAAGGTAAACTAAAAAGATGTTTAGCCTCGCCAGCAGGTGAGTTAATCACTCTAGCAATATAGTTACCACTGCATTGTGTGATTAATAAATCGAAATCATGATATTTTTTGCTCATCGTTAAATACCCCGAGTTTGATAACTGAGTAATATTTTAACAATAATATAGGATTGTTTTTGTGTAGAATATAAACGATAACAGTGACTTAACTTAATTCTAGATGAATATTAAACCAGAGTTATACAAAATTTATTCTTTTAGTAAGGCGTGGATTTTTTCAAGTTCGTGAATCATCTCTTGAATAAATTGTTGCTGTTTATTTTTTTTGGGCAATGAAGGTGATTGTGTTTTGCTAGAAATTTTCTGACAAGCACCGCTAATTGTATAGCCGTGATCATATAATAAACGTCGAATTTCACGAATAAGTAAGACATCATTATGCCGATAATAACGACGATTTCCACGTCGTTTCATCGGCTTAAGCATTGGGAACTCTTGTTCCCAATAACGTAAGACATGCGATTTTACATCACACAGCTCACTGGTTTCACCAATGGTGAAATATTGCTTACTTGGAATTTCAGGTAGACTGGTGTTATTCGACGCTGCCAATATTTTCCTCAACTCGCCCTTTTAACTTTTGCCCTGGGCGGAAAGTAACGACCCGTCGTTCACTTACCTGAACTTCTTCCCCTGTTTTTGGATTACGTCCCGGACGTGCATTTTTATCTCTTAGAACAAAATTACCAAAACCTGAAAGTTTGACATTTTTTCCACTTTCTAAAGAAATTTTAATTTCCTCAAAAAACATTTCCACCAAATCTTTCGCTTCACGTTTGTTTAGTCCAATTTTGTCGTAAAGATGCTCGACCATGTCCGCTTTGGTCAGTGTCATAACCATACTCCCTGTTTAAAGCTATTGCTATCGTAAGATAGCACCTGTTTCATTGAATAAAGAATTAACAATTAAGTCTACGTATGCAGTAATTTCTGCGTCCTCTAGAGTGCGGGAAAAGTCTTGTAAAATCAAGCCTAAGGCTATGCTTTTTTTACCTTTTTCTAAACCTTTACCCGTATATAGATCAAATAAAGTGTAATCAATCAATTGTAGACCGATTCGTGTATTTGATTCGCCTTTAGCTACTTTATCAATCGCTGCACAAATATCATTTGCGCTGACTGTTTCATCGACTAATAGAGCTAAATCACGTCGAATTGATGGATATTTGGACACTTTTTGATAGGCAGGAATATTTTTCTGCTGCATCATACCAAGATCTAATTCAAATACGAAGACTGTTTGATTTAAACCCAATTGTGTTTGTATTTTGGGGTGCAATGCACCGATATAACCGACGTTATTACCGCTATCACTAACAATACGAGCTGCTTGCCCCGGATGTAAAGCGGCATGTTTTACTGCTTCAAAACGAAATGTTTGTGCAGACGCTTGGGCTAATAAGACTTCAACATCGCCTTTAATATCGTAAAAATCAACGGGACGATTACTACTTGCCCACTGTTCGGCATAAAGATTACCTGTAATCACACCTGCTAATTTTTTACGTTGTTCTAAACCATTCGATTTAGCGATAAAACTTAAACCTGTTTCAAAAAAGCGTAATCGTGATTGTTGACGATTTAAATTACTCGCGACCGCTTTTAACATGCCACTCCATAAAGTGGAACGCATGATTTCTAAATCAGCCGATAAAGGGTTGGCTAATTTTGTTTGTTTTTGCTCAGGAGCAAGTAGTGTTTCTACTTTGGCATCCACAAAGCTAAAGGTGACGATCTCTTGATAGGCGCGTTGAATTAAACTATCGCGTAAACGGGATAAAGCTAATTGACCTTCTTTTTGTACTGCAATTCTTGGTGTGAAAGGACGCAATACAGCTGGAATATTGTCATAACCATAAATACGAGCAATTTCTTCAATAAAGTCTGCTTCAATTGCCATATCAAAACGGAAGGCAGGCGGGGTTATTTGCCAACCTTCATTGGTTATTTTTAGTGTGCAACCCAAGCCTTGTAACATCGTGGTAATTAAATCTGCATCAATTTCAATGCCTAATAACTTCGTTACACGCTGTTGACGTAATTGAATCGCGGCTCTATTACGCAGGGCTTCGGCATGATCAACTTCAGTAATCGTACCGACTTCACCACCACAAATATCAACAATTAATTGAGTGGCGCGTTCTAAAGCACGTACTTGTAAATCAGGTGAAACACCACGCTCAAAGCGATGTGAGGAATCCGTATGTAAACCATATTGACGCGCTTTTCCTGCAATCACTTCAGGTTTAAAGAAAGCACTTTCTAAGAAAATATTCTGGGTATGATCATCAACAGCGGTGTCTTTGCCACCCATAATACCTGCTAATGCAATAGGATGTTCTTGATCACAAATCACTAAGGAATTATCTTTTAGGCTGATTTTTTGCCCATCTAATAAAGTTAGTTTTTCACCATTATTGGCAAAACGAACCTGAATATCACCCTGTAATTGATCTAAATCAAAGGCGTGCATGGGTTGACCTAACTCTAATAAAACAAAGTTAGTCACATCAACGGTTGCAGAAAGACTGCGTAAACCTGCCCGACGTAATTTTTCTTTCATCCACAATGGCGTACTCGCTTGTGGATTAATGCCTTTAATAATGCGCCCTGCATAACGTGGACAAGCTTGATTATCATCAATTGTCACATTTAAGGATTCATTGTGACTTGTGGGTACTGCTGCAATTTTTAAAGTTTTAACTGCTGTTTTACTTAGCACACCAATTTCGCGTGCAACCCCTTCTACACTAAGACAGTCCGCACGATTGGGGGTTAAATCCAGCTCAATAATCTGATCATCTAATTGACAATAATCTCGAATATTGTCACCTAAAGGTGCGTCACTGGGTAATTCTAGTAAGCCATCTGAACCATCATTAATCCCTAAAGTATCTGCACCACAGAACATACCCTGTGATAGAACTCCACGCAATTTAGTCTTTTTGATTTTAAAAGGTTTATCCACAGATTCACCTGCAAGCACTGCTCCAATGGTAGCAACAGGCACTTTCATTGATGGACAAACATTGCCGACATTGGTGACAATTTGTAAGGTATCGGCATCTGTACCATCAGGAGCAATATTGACCTGACAGACTTTTAAACGTTCAGCATCGGGATGTTGTTCAACAGCAATAATTTCACCAATGACTACCCCTGTAAAATCAGCGGCGGCGGCTTCAACACCATCTAGTTCTAAACCTGCCATTGTGAGGCGATGTGTTAATTCATCAAAGCTAATAGAAGGATTGACCCACTCATGTAACCAATTCATACTAATTTTCATGATGTCTTCCTCCTAGTTAAACTGCTTTAAAAAGCGTAAATCATTATCAAACATGACCCGCAGATCATCTACGCCATAACGCAACATCGCTAAGCGTTCAACCCCAAAACCAAAGGCAAAGCCTGTATATTTTTCTGAGTCAATACCTGCTTGCTTAAATACTTCTGGATGCACCATACCGCAGCCCATGACCTCTAACCAACCTGTATGGCTACAGACTTTGCAACCTTCACCTTGACATAAAACACATTGAATATCTGTTTCTGCTGAGGGTTCAGTAAAGGGAAAATAAGACGCTCTAAAACGAGTTGGTAATTCATCCACTTCAAAAAAGGCTTTAAAGAATTCATCCAAAATACCTTTAAGATCCGCAAAAGTTATATCCGTATCAACCATTAAACCTTCGACCTGATGGAACATTGGACTGTGTGTCACATCAGAATCACAGCGATAAACGCGCCCCGGTGCAATAACCCGTAGCGGAGGATCAGTTTTTTCCATGACACGCACTTGTACAGGTGAGGTATGTGTGCGTAATAGTGAACCATCATCAAAATAGAATGTATCGTGCATAGCACGGGCAGGATGATGTTTAGGAACATTCAGTGCAGTGAAATTATGGAAATCATCTTCAATTTCAGGTCCTTCCGCAATATCAAAACCCAGTTGTGAAAAGATTGCTTCAATACGTTGTGTCGTTAAGGTAATCGGATGTAATCCACCTTGCTCCATTTTACGTCCAGCTAAGCTGACATCAATGGTTTCAGATTGTAACTTGGCATCCAAAGCGGCCGCTTGTAAATCGGTCTTCTTTTGATCTATTGCAGCTAATAACTGCTGTTTCGCCTTATTAATGGCTTGTCCTGCACCACGACGTTCTTGTGGCGGTAATTTGCCAAGCTGTTTAAGCTGACCTGTAAGTGAGCCTTTTTTACCTAAATACTGGACACGCACTGTATCGAGTGTCACTAGGTCTGTCGCAGTGGATAGCTCTTCGAGAGCTTGACTCAGAAGTTCTGACAAGTCTTGCACATTAATACCTTTTTTATTGCGGATAGATTTCAGGAAAGCCAGACAGAATAAATAAAAAGGGCAGAGTAATCAACCTTATTCTGTAAGAAGCTAAAATTGATAAACAATGCACTTATGTTGTAAACATGAAGTTGGGGAGGAAAAAGGATTAACGGTTTTGGGTTGAGACAATAAAATGATCTAAATATAAAAACTCATCCTTTTTCGGGGCCCATTCTGCGCCATGTCCTCCGAAAAAAGAAGAAAATAGAAAGCGTTCTATCTCTAAGTCCTGTTTCATTCTAAAACGAATATCTGCCCGATTTAAGACTGGCTTACCATCTACACGTGTTTGTATTAAACCATTTTTTTGCTGAGGCGTATTTAACTTGACCCATGTTTGAATATAATGCCATTTGCCTTTACTGATAGGAGGCATATCCCACTGCATAAATTCACCAAAGGGTTTACTTTGATCCATATGATAAACATATTGCCCTAACTGACCCTGTTGATTCCACATCGCTCGAACACTCCAACCATCATAACCATTGGGTTTATTACCCCCTGTATTCGGTTTATTACTGCCAATACCCGGTAATTTTCCTCCTAGCACAAAATCAAAGTTATTAGGTAGCTTCAACCAGTAGGAATAATATAATTGTTTGAATTTTCCGCTTAACGATGGCTTCCAATTGATACAATTATTTTTGCAACCTGAAGCTCCTTTAGGAAAACGTAATTGTAAACCCTTGCCTTGATAAGCTTTATCCGCCGCGACAACACTCACTAAATGCTGCCCCATTTTCCATTTAGGACAATTCCAATCACTGGAAAAATCTTTATCCTGATAAGTACCTAGCTGATTTTTATCAAAATTAATCACTAAGGGTTTGCCTTGATTTAATGCAGTTGATCCTGTGCAGTAGTGGTAATTGTGGAAGGCTTTATAATATAAATTTTCCCCTGCTGTTTTAGCATCGCGGGTTGGAATTTTAATCTTACTAAGGTAAATCCAAATAGGATGCGATTGATCAGGTTGTGTGTGTCCATTATAGAGAACTAAGACTTTATCCCATTTTTTATCATGAGGATTCCATTGTAATTTTGCCGCTAACTCAAAGGGCTGTTTCGGGTTATTCATTGGAATAATCCGAATATTTTCCTGCTTAGATTGGTGAGGAGGAGAAATATCAGCGATTATATCTGGCTCTGTATTGGCACAGCTTAGACTGGATAAACAGGTGAGTAAAATAAGGGTAAACGGTTTGAGTAGTGACATAAATACATAAAATAATGAATAGCGTAGCTTATATATAGCACACTCATTTTTTTAGTTTATTGGTACAATAAAAAAACTTATATGAGTATTATTTCAACTAATTAGGCATGATTTTTTTTAAAATTGCGTCTATGCTTACAATGCCTGCGTAAAGGCTATAGTTATTCTTAAACTGACTCTCCAAAGGAAATCTCAATGAATAAAGTTACAAAATTAACAGGTTTAGCACTTGCATCTGCGGCGGCAGCATTATTACTTTCGGGCTGTGGAACAACGGCTGAAAAAGCGGATGGTGCAAAGGCAGAAGCGAAAGTAGAAGCAAAGGCAGCTAATTCTTGTAAGGGCAAGGATGGATGTAAAGCTAAGGATAGCTGTAAAGGTGCAAATGGTTGTAAAGGCAAATAAGTATCGCGTGACTTTACAGCGAAGATACTGATAATGCTAATATAATCGTTAAAATAGATTATAATCCTTTCATCAGTACATTTTGTATCTGATAATAAAAATTAATTAAAATAATGTTCTATAAAATTTAGGAATAATAAGGAGATAGGTATGAATACTTCCAAAAAACTCAGTGGTTTTGCATTAGCTTCAGCAGCAGCGTTAATGCTAACCGCGTGTGGTGGCGAAGGTGATAAAGGTGCAGACAACGCAGAAGCGGGTGCAGGTGCAACCACTGAAGCAGCGGTACATTGTTCAGGTATTAAT
Organism: Thiotrichaceae bacterium; assembly: GCA_015486375.1. Lineage (GTDB taxonomy): Bacteria > Pseudomonadota > Gammaproteobacteria > Thiotrichales > Thiotrichaceae > S015-18. Next base: position 4,186 of record WFRR01000046.1, on the reverse strand, counting down.
GCCTGTAAAGGTCAAAGTGCTTGTGCAACCGCCAATTCAGGCTGTAAAGGTCAGAACGCTTGTAAAGGTAAAGGTTGGATTGATAAAACTCAAGCAGAATGTGATGCAGAAGGTGGAACGGTTGCGGGTTAAGTTATTGCCGCTTTCTACCCTAAGAATCAGGATTTAATCATTCAATGTTGATTCTTTAAATAAAAAAACCTAGCTCATTAAGCTGGGTTTTTTTTCGCATATTTTCTATACAATCTTTATTCATTTTGATTCTAAACAACATAATATGACTATGCATAATAAACTTCCTTATCTGGGCTTTGGATTAGGACTTAGAAAAGAACACTATACGGATATTTTAGAAACACAACCTGCTGTCGATTGGTTTGAGGTGCTCAGTGAAAACTACCTCGTCCCTGGTGGCAAACCTTTGTATTACCTTGATAAGATTCATGCACATTATCCCATGGTCATGCACGGCGTTTCCTTATCCATCGGTAGCAGTGATCCGCTTAATATGGGTTATTTGAAACAGTTGAAAGCCTTATCTAAACGCATTGATGCCCATTGGATTTCAGATCATCTTTGTTGGACAGGTTTAAACGGTATTAATGCCCATGATTTATTACCCTTACCGTATACCGAAGAAGCCATTAATCATGTTGCAGAACGTATTCAGCAAGTACAAGACTTTTTAGGTCGACAAATTCTAATGGAAAATGTCTCTAGCTATATTACCTATGCACAGTCGGGCGATATGACTGAATGGGAATTTTTCACTGAAGTGTGTGAACGGGCAGATTGTTTAATGCTGCTCGATATTAATAATATCTATGTAAGTGCAGTGAATCATGAATTTAAGCCTGAAGATTACTTAAATAGTGTTCCCATTGAACGGGTACAGCAATATCACCTTGCAGGTCATAGTGATTACCAAAATTATGTCATTGACACCCATGATCACCCGATTGTTCCTGCGGTATGGCAATTATATGAAAAGGCCGTGGCGCGTTTTGGAGAAGTCTCAACTATGATCGAACGGGATGATAATATTCCCCCCTTAGAAGAAGTAATGCAAGAGCTAGATCAAGTACGCGCATTAGCGAATAAAATTCAGACTCAACAAGACGAGAAGGTCGTTAAGTCATGAGTAGTTTATACGAAACACAAACCGCTTTTTTAGATTACCTTATGAATCAATCCCCGCAATTTGAACAGTATGTAGTGGGAACAAAACGCTTTAATAAGGAAACCCGTTTAGGTATTTATGGGGATGCTTATGCCAGCCGTCTTATTGAAGCCTTGCAAGATAACTATCCTGCCACTTCGACCCTAATCGGTGACTGCAAATTTATAAAAATGGGGCAGCATTATTTAGAAAAATACCCTTCAAAACACTTTTCAGTACGTTATTTTGGACATCAGCTTAGCCCTTATTTGCAAAAATATTATTCCGAAATACCCGTATTGGCAGAAATGGCAGAATTTGAATGGGCATTACGGGCTGCATTTGATGCTAAAGATCAAACACCTAGCACACTCGCCGATTTACAAGCTATTCCTATTGAGCGATGGGGAGAAATACGTTTTACTCTGCATGATTCTGTCCATCGACTCGATTTAAGCTGGAATGTGGCTAAGTTATGGCAAGCAATTGAAAGTGAGGAAGCAGCAATTCCTGCTGAAAAAGCGGAGTACCCGATTGCATGGCGAATTTGGCGTGAAACAGAATTAAAGATTTTTTACAAATCGCTGGCAGTCGATGAAGCATGGGCATTAGATGCGATGCGTGATCAACTGTGTTTTGCTGATATTTGTGCAGGTTTATGTGAATGGGTAGATGAAATCCACGCAGCCCAACGCGCAGTGACCTTGATTCAAACATGGATTGCCGATGGACTGATTGTGGATGTATCGATTGACTAAATAGACGCAATACGGTCTAACGCTTTCTCTAGATTTTCCATGCTGGTTGCATAAGATAAACGCACATGTCCCGCTAAACCAAAGGCACTGCCCGGTACAATAGATACGCCTGTTTCATCTAAGATATGACTGCATAATTCAGTGTCATTATCGACCCCTTCAACCCGTGCAATCATGCCTTCGACATTGGGAAAGCTATAAAATGTACCGTCAGAAGGCAAGCAATCTACACCATCAATTTCATTCAAACGTTTCACCACATATTGATGCCGTTCAGAGAAGGCTTTTAACATCGGCGTTAGGAAAGAAAGATCACCTTCTAAAGCGGCAATGGCAGCAGCTTGTGCGACTGAACAAGGATTTGAAGTACTTTGTGATTGGACTTTTTTCATTGCAGCAATGACTTCAGAAGGACCTGCTGAAAAACCAATTCGCCAACCTGTCATACAATAGGCTTTGGATGCACCGCTTAAAATGACACAACGATCATATAATTCAGGAACAGCATTAATAATATTAACGAATTGATTATCTTCAAATAAAATATGCTCGTAAATATCATCGGTGGCAATAATCACCTTAGGATACTGTAATAAAACCTCACCCAGTGCAGCTAATTCTTGCTCAGAATACATAACCCCTGTTGGATTAGATGGACTATTGATAAAGAAAAGACGGGTTTTATCATTAAGTGCAGCTTCTAATTGCGTCGGAGTGAGTTTGAAACCCGTCTCCTGTCCCGCTTCAACAATAACTGGCTTTGCGCCTGCAAGCGTAACAATATCAGGATAAGAGACCCAATAAGGTGCAGGAATAATCGCTTCATCACCCTCATTTAAGACGGCCTGACACAAGTTATAAATACCTTGCTTGCCACCTGTAGAAACTAAAACCTGATTAAGCTCATAGTCCAAATTATTATCACGCTTAAATTTATGTTGAATCGCTGCCTTTAAACGCGGCATTCCATCCACAGGGGTATAACGGGTAATACCATCTTCAATGGCTTTAATCCCTGCCTGTTTGATATGTTCAGGTGTTTCAAAATCAGGTTCACCTAAACCTAGACTAATAATATCGCGCCCTTGAGCTTTCAATTGTCCTGCTAATGCAGAAATTGCTAAGGTGGGTGAAGGTTTGACGCGCTGAATACGCTCGGATAGTTGATTTGCCATAGAATTTGCCCTAATTGACAGTAGTGATCTGAGATGGCACAGACTATAGCGAATATTATTAGTATTGCCTAGTGTTGATGGTTAGCATCCACTTCGTATCTCGCTAAAGCAACGCTTAGTACTTCTTAATAACCCACTTTAGGTTATCTACCCCCCAAACTTTGGTTTTATCTATAACCCACTTTAGGTTATTTACCCCCCAAACCTTGGTTTTATTCTAACCCACTCTAGGTTATCTACCCCCCAAACTTCGGTTATGCCCTAACCCACTTCAGGTTATCAACCACCCCAACTTTGGGTAAATTAGCCTAAAAATCCAACCACTCTAACCAAGCCTAGGGTACACAATAAACAATCTTACAAAAAAACAAACAACAACGACAAACGCGTGCGAAATAGCAAAAAATAGTGCGAAAAAAAATAACTTGATTTTTCTATTTGCTTTCAGTTAAGGTTGTTGTCGTTGAATTTTTGAACCATTAAAACTTCACACATCGCTCTGCTGAGTTGAGAAGCAACTCAACAGCACTTCAGAAAACCAACCTCCAGACAGAGGATTGATTTATGCACAATGCCGAATTGTACCCAGACGACGCGACTGCTCCTAACGTGAAAGCAGCATCTGTGCCTGCCCCCAATAATGCCATTGACGGCTTACTTCCCAATCACTTCAATATTATTAATTCTGAGTGGCTAACTAACTTTGTCACATGGAAATTTTCAGGCAATCAAGCCCGTATTCTTCACGCCATCTATCGACATACCACAGGGTTTCGTAAACGCGAAGATGATATGAATGGGTCACGTTTAGAACAAATTACAGGAATTCGTTATGATCATGCCAATGAAATTGTTAGAAAATTAGCCGAAAAAAATATCTTAATTTTACGCAAAGGTTTTTATGGCTTTTGGATGTCGATTAACTTCAATTTTAGTCAATGGAATCAAACAAATGTTGAACTCACACCTGATAACAATGATCCAAAACAATTACTGCCTGAAGCAATTCGCAATGTTCCTGATGACACGGGTAAAAGCATTGATGATGATACCAATAATGCACCGCAAACGCCCTGTGATAATCAATATACTCG
>WFRR01000045.1 GCA_015486375.1 Thiotrichaceae bacterium | reverse complement strand
ACTGTACCCTGATCATTTTCTAACGCCGCCATATCCAGCAGTTCTTTGGCATCACTTAGCTGAATATCTAATTGTTCAATAATAATTACAATATCTTCGAGTAAGGCGCGTTCTTTACCAAGCCGTTGAGCATTTTCGGGGTCATTCCAAATTTCTGGATCTTCGAGTAATAGATTAACTTCTTCTAATTGTTCTTTTTTTTCATCATAGTCAAAGATACCCCCTCAGTGCATTAACGCGACTGATTAGGTCATTGATTGTATTGTAATAAGGGTTCAGTTCCATGAAATATATGATTTAAATAGCTTACAGGGACGAGAATGATACAGCAGGCTTTTCATTTTAGCTAGGTACTAAAAGGAGGCTAAGCCTCAGTGCGTAGCAAACGATAGGCATGTTAAGCTATCAACATTAAAAAATAAAATATTTCTAACTCTCAATCAAGGATTCACTGCGTGACAACCATTAATCATTCTAAACCGCTTATTTTAGTGGATGGTTCTTCTTATCTATTTCGAGCGTTTCATGCTTTACCTCCATTGATTAATACGCATGGTGAGCCAACAGGCGCAATTCATGGTGTATTGAATATGTTAGATCGCTTACGTAAAGATTATCAGCCTGATCATATGGTCGTGATCTTTGACGCTAAGGGGGATACCTTTCGACATCGGCTTTACCCCGATTACAAAGCGACTCGTCCACCGATGCCTGATGATTTAGATATTCAAATTGAGCCACTTTTAGAAATGATTCGCGCCCAAGGTTATCCCTTACTGATTGAAGATGATGTAGAAGCCGATGATGTCATTGGTACACTTGCGACCCATTTTAAAGGCAGTGTCTTAATTTCAACGGGCGATAAAGATATGGCACAGTTGGTTAATCAACGCGTGCATTTAATTAATACCATGTCGAATGAATATCTTGATGTGGATGGTGTTAAAAAGAAGTATGGGGTTGCACCTGAACGTATTCGTGATTACCTCACCTTAATGGGTGATAAAAGCGATAATATCCCCGGTATTAATAAAGTAGGTCCTAAAACAGCGGTTAAGTGGTTAGCTCAATATGAATCACTTGATAATATTATGGCGAAGGCGGATGAATTCAAAGGAAAAATTGGTGAATATTTACGTGAATCACTTTCCTATCTGCCACTTTCCTATCAATTAGTTACCATTGATTGTGATTTAGCGATTAATTGTGAAGCCAGTGCGTTAAGTTTTTGTCAACAAGATGATGTCCGTTTAATTGAACTGTATCAACGTTATGGCTTTCGTACTCGTCTGAAAGCTTTACAAAAACAGGTGAATACAGCAAAAAGAGCAAAATCCAGTGAAGTACTGCAAGACGAGCGACAATTTGATCTGGGTTTTGGATTAGATACGGATGAAAACGATAGTGATAGCATTGACACAAAAGCAAACTATCAAATCATTTTCAAACAATCTGAATTAGATCAATGGATTGATGCCCTACAAAAATCTGAGTTATTTGCCTTTGATATAGAAACAACCAGCCTTAACTATATTGAGGCAGAGGTGGTTGGATTATCATTTTGTATTGAAGTCGGCAAAGCGGCTTATTTACCTTTAGCACATGATTATGATAACGCCCCGCAGCAGCTAGATAGAGACAGCGTACTTGCACAATTAAAGCCTTTACTTGAAGATGCTCATTGTTACAAGGTTGGACAAAACCTTAAATATGATCGCAGTGTGTTACGGAATCATGGTATTGATTTAAAAGGTATTCAACATGACACCATGTTGCAATCCTATATTCTTAATTCCACCGCTAATCGTCATAATATGGATACTTTATGTGAAAAGTACCTTGATTATGAAACCATCCATTTTGAAGATATTGCGGGTAAAGGTAAAAAACAGCTGCGTTTTAATCAAATTCCATTAGAACAAGCCGCGCCTTATGCAGCGGAAGATGCCGATATGGTCTTGCGTTTGCACCATTATTTTTGGGAAGAACTTAAACTGTTAGCAGCACAAAAATCACTGTATGAAAAGGTTGAAATTCCTTGTTTATCGGTACTATCCGATATGGAATGTAATGGAGTCCATATTGATGCAGAAATGCTAAAGCAGCATAGCCTCGAATTAACAGAGGGTATTGCCACGACTCAAACACAAGTCCACGACAGTGCAGGTGAAGAGTTTAATTTAAGCTCACCGAAGCAGTTACAAAGCATTCTATTTGATGAAGATAAATTAGGTTTGCCAATTTTAAAGAAAACGCCCCGAGGTGCGCCTTCCACGGCTGAAGAGGTATTATCAGAATTAGCCCAAGACTATGAGATTCCGCGTCTAATTCTACAATATCGTAGTATGAGCAAGCTTAAATCGACCTATACCGATAAATTACCGAAAATGATTCAGGCAAAAACACAGCGGCTACATACCTCTTATCATCAAGCCGTCACTGCGACAGGGCGTTTATCTTCTTCTGATCCTAACTTACAAAATATTCCCGTTCGTCATGAGGCTGGGCGACGAATTCGACAGGCGTTTGTTGCACCTAAGGACTACACTTTATTAGCAGCAGATTATTCACAAATTGAATTACGCATTATGGCGCACTTATCCCAAGATAAAGGCTTGTTAAGTGCATTTGCCCACGGTCAAGATATTCATAGTGCCACCGCAGCAGAGATTTTTGAAGTGCCTTTAGATGCAGTTGAACGCGAACAACGTCGAACTGCAAAGGCTGTTAATTTTGGATTGATTTACGGTATGTCTGCCTTTGGCTTAGCTAAACAACTCGGTATTAAACGTAGGACTGCACAAGCCTATATTGACCGTTACTTTACCCGTTATCCTTTAGTACTGGAATATATGCAACAGACCCGCGAAGAAGCTAAAACTAAAGGCTATGTTGAAACCTTATTAGGTCGTCGTCTTTATCTACCTGAAATTAATGCGCGTAATGCAATGCGACGCAAATATGCAGAACGCACGGCAATCAATGCACCGATGCAAGGAACTGCTGCTGATATTATTAAAAAGGCCATGATTGATGTACAAAACTGTTTAACAACAGAACAACTTCAAAGTCGTATGATTATGCAAGTGCATGATGAGTTGGTGTTTGAAATTGCTAATAATGAACTGAGTACACTTGAGCCAATGATTAAACAAATGATGCAATCCGCCTTTTCACTGCGTGTACCACTAATTGTCGATATTGGTATAGGTAAAAACTGGGACGAAGCACATTAAGCACTTAATTTACTATGATTTTTATTATTATTCTGGTTGTCTTTCTAAGTAGTTATTTAGGCAGTCTTATTATATGTCAGCATGCAGAACGATTGAATTTGATTCAAGTACCGAACTATCGTTCGTCGCATAAAAAACCGACTCCACATGGAGGAGGGCTTGCGATTGTATTTAGCTTTTGTGCAGTCAGTGCTTGGCTACTCTGGCAACAAGCGTTAGGTTACGCTTTATTTTTAATTGTTACCGCTTTGGCATTAATGATTGCTTTAATTAGCCTATTGGATGATTTATTTTTTATCTCACGTTTTATCCGTATCTCAATTCATTTAGCCGCCTCTTTAATCTTAATTTTAGGCTTATCCAATTTAGCCCTTTACAGTGAATTAAATTTCTTTGGTTTACCCTTCTGGTTAATCGCGATAGGTTTTGTTTTTATTAGTACTTGGTGGATTAATTTATTTAACTTTATGGATGGTATTGATGGAATCGCAGCGACTCAATCGATCTTTATGTTACTTGCTGCGGCAGGCTTAAGCTTTGTAATCAACCCCGAAATTTATCAAGAAACTTTATGGGTATGGATGCTGTATTTAGTCGCAGCCATTACAGGTTTCCTGATTTTAAATTGGTCACCCGCAAAGCTATTTATGGGTGATGTCGGTAGTACCTTTATTGCCTTTATGTTGGTCTTTTTTGCATTGAGTAGTATTTATCTAAATTGGCTCAACTATGCTGTATGGGGTATTTTAGCCGCCCTATTTGTCACCGATGCCAGTTTTACTTTAATCCAACGTATCATTACCCGACAAGCATGGCGAGAAGCACATTGTTCTCATGCTTATCAACGTTTAGCCCATCGTTGGAAGTCACATCAAAAAGTGACATTGCTGTATTTAGGCATTAATCTATTTTGGCTATTACCACTGGCTTATTTAGTATTACAGTCAAACCAAAATGCAAACCTCTACCTTATGATTGCTTATACTCCATTGATTATTAGTCTATTTATACTTAATAAAGTATTAAAATGATATGGATAGCAACACCAGCTCTATTATTTACTGATGTTACATCATTAAACAAATTGCGTACCCTTTTCAGAGGCAATAAGCCCTAATTAATCCGCCATTGCCTTAAGTGCATCTGCACTATAATCAAAGGAATCTGAATACAGTTGCTCACTCTCCAAACCTTGCTGCATAAACGCCGTTTTAGCGGCATTTATCATTGGAGGAGGCCCGCTCATATAAACAGAAAATACAGATAAATCACTAAAATCATCGGCAATCGCTTGATGCACAAAACCTGTCCGCCCTTGCCAGCTTGTATCATCGTCTGCATCCGATAAAACAGGAATATAGTGAATATTTTCATATTGAAATGCCCACTTTTCAGCAAGGTCATTTTGATATAAATCCGTTTGGGTACGAACCCCCCAATAAAGATAAACAGGACGATCAACCCCTTCACTTAGCATGTGTTCAATCATTGCTTTAAGCGGCGCAAAACCTGTTCCACCTGCCATTAAAATCAGAGGCCGTTGTTTAGATTCTTCATCGGTACGCAGATAAAAACTGCCATGAGGTCCTTCAATTCGGACTAAATCTTTTTCATGCATGGCGTTAAAGACATGATCGGTAAAATAACCCCCTTTAATATGACGTAAATGTAAGCTTAAATAGTTATCCTCAATCGGTGCATTTGCCAGTGAAAAACTCCGTTTACGTCCACCTTGCAATAAGAAATTAATATACTGTCCTGCGAAGAAAGCTAGGTGTTCACTTGCAGGTAATTTAAGCTGCATTTCCATGACATCGTGAGATAATTTACGCAGACTTTCTACTCGTGCAGGCAGCGTTTTTATTTCAATTTCAGTGTCTGATTTAATTTCGGCCATATGAATGGTTAAATCACTTTCTGCCACTGCCTGACAAAATAAGGCTTTGCCTTCCGCAATGTCGTCTTCACCCAATGCCATTGGCAAGCCATCAGGATAAGTTACTTTTCCTGCTTGAATATCCCCTAGGCAAGAACCACATGCTCCTCCTCGACAACCATAAGGAAAGCTGATGCCTTGCTCTAAAGCGGCATCTAAAATAATTTTTCCCGCTTCGACTTGAAATTGTTGTCCACTGGGCTGAATGTTTATATTGTAGCTTGTCATGTTGATTCCATTAATTGTTTGCAGTGATTTTAGATAAGCTCACTTCAAAAGTCATAAAATCCTTATAGAAAAGACTTATTTTAGTATGTTTCAATAGTGTGCATAAAAAAACGCTTTATAAAAGCACTTTGAATTGAATTTAGGAAAATAAATACAGATGTCGATTAGTCAACTGATTGCCCAAGAATTAGTAATCTCTAAGCAACAAGTAGAGACCGCTATTACTTTATTAGATGAAGGTGCAACCGTACCGTTTATTGCTCGTTATCGTAAGGAAAAAACCAATAATTTAGATGATACGCAGTTACGTAATTTAGAGAGCCGTTTACAGTATTTACGTGAGCTACAAAAACGCCGCGACACGATTCTTAAGTCGATTCAAGCACAAGGTAAGCTAAATGGTGTACTTGAAAAAACGATTCAAAATGCCACGACGCGGACGGCATTAGAGGATATTTATCTGCCTTACAAACCCAAGCGTAAAACTAAGGCACAAGTCGCCAGAGCCGCAGGTTTAACCCCATTAGCAGAAAGTCTATGGACACAGCCGCAGTTAGAGCCTGATACAGAAGCAGCTAAGTATTTAAATAGTGAAGATGGCGTAAATGATATTGCTGCCGCCTTGGAAGGCGCACGACAAATATTAATGGAGCAATTTTCTGAAAGTGCGGATTTATTGGGTGAGCTACGCGAGGACTTATGGCAAGGCGGTGTATTAACGGCCAAAGTCATTAAAGGTAAGGAAAGTGAGGGGGAAAAATTCAAAGACTATTTTGCTTACGAAGAGGCAATCAATAAGATCCCTTCCCACCGAGCTTTAGCCTTATTTCGGGGTCGAAGTGAAAAGATGCTTAGGCTGCAATTGGATTTACCTTTTGAAACGGGGCAAATACATCCGAGTCAAGTAAAGATCGCACAGTTTTATCAAATTGAAGCCCGTAATAGAGCTGCAGATACATGGTTATTGGAAACTGTACGCTGGACATGGCGAATTAAAATACATAATAAGCTAGTCACTGATCTTAGTTTGCGTTTACGTGAAGCGGCAGAACAGGAAGCTATTAATGTATTTTCTAAGAATTTACGCGATTTACTCCTTGCTGCTCCCGCAGGTGATAAAACGACAATGGGTTTAGATCCAGGTATTCGGACAGGTGTTAAAGTTGCTGTGGTCGATGCAACAGGTAAATTATTAGCAACGACCACAATTTATCCTCACCCTCCGCGCAAACAATGGGATCAATCCATTGAGGTTTTGCATAAGCTGATCAAAACGCACCAAGTCGAACTAGTCAGTATTGGTAATGGCACGGCTTCGCGTGAAACCGATCAATTGGTCATAGATTTAATCAAACGTTATCAGCCGCATAATTTATCTAAATTAATAACTTCAGAAGCGGGTGCATCCGTCTATTCTGCTTCTGAATTAGCCGCCAAAGAATTTCCTAATTTAGATGTTTCTTTACGTGGTGCGGTCTCTATTGCTCGACGTTTACAAGACCCTTTGGCTGAGCTAGTCAAAATAGAACCTAAGGCAATTGGAGTGGGACAATATCAACATGATGTGAATCAAATAAAATTATCACATGCCCTCGCTGCAACGGTTGAAGATTGTGTTAATGCAGTCGGGGTAGATGTTAATACGGCTTCTGCGGCGTTGTTGAGTCATATTGCAGGGCTGAATCGCAGTCTTGCTGAGAATATTGTTTTACACCGTGATGAACATGGAATTTTTCAAGATCGGAGTCAATTAAAACAGGTCAAGCGTTTAGGTCCTAAAGCCTTTGAGCAAGCCGCAGGGTTTTTACGCATTATGAAAGGTCATAATCCCTTAGATGCTTCTGCTGTCCACCCAGAAGCCTATGCTTTTGTACGGCAGTTAGCACAGGATCATCATAAAAGTGTCGATGCTTTAATTGGGGAATCAATCTGGCTAAAACAGTTACAGCCGAGTCGTTATGTGAATGAACAGTTTGGTTTACCCACCATCAAAGATATTTTTGCTGAATTAGATAAGCCCGGACGTGATCCGCGCCCTGAATTTGTCACTGCAAGCTTTAAACAAGGTATTAATCAACTTAAAGACCTTTATGATGGTTTACAACTTGAGGGTGTAGTTAGCAATGTAACCAATTTCGGCGCATTTGTTGATATTGGTGTGCATCAAGATGGCTTGGTACATATTTCTCAACTTGCTGATCGTTTTGTCAAAGATCCTAGAGAGATTGTAAAAGCAGGTGATGTTGTAAAGGTATGGGTGCAATCCGTCGATATTGCCCGTAAACGTATTGCCCTGAGTATGAAATCTGCACCTTCTGATACATCGGTAAGTGCTAGTAGTAATCAAGCTGAAAAGGTCAAGAAATCCGCTGCATTTAAATCAAATCAAGCTAAAAGAAGTAAATCTACAAAATCGACAGCTAAAAATATTAACTCTGCAATGGCAGATGCTTTTTTTAAGGCTCGCTAAAAACTAGGTAGTTTTAGATAAAATGGGTGGGGTTTATACAATAAATACCGCGTGCTGATCCTATTGCAGCAAAGGCAGTATGGCGGTATTGCGCGGTAAATCACTGGGGACTTCATGTTTATTTAAATAGGTGTGCATATTGTAACTGAGTAAACTTTTGGGTAGTTCTTTGTTCCAGATGATTTTTTTACCATCGAAGCGATAGGCATCTAACATCAGATAGGATTTATCGGCTTGATTATTTTCAATGAGTACAACAATTTCTTTATTTTGATCATCATTGATGTCATCAAGAATTACGTCAACAATAAATCCATCCAAAGGACGGGTAATTGCAGAAAGTAGTTGAGGCGATTGTTGGGTGCTGTACGCTTGGATGCTGTATTGTTTAGCGACGTCTGAAGCAAGATGACCATGACTTTGAGCGAGTATTTCAATACGGTAATTCGAAGAGAATTTTAGGCTTTGCTGATAATCGTGAGTGATATTATTTGCAAATGAAGTGGTTTGATTACTGCTCAATAGGAGCAATGCAGCCAGTGATAAGCGCAAATATTGAGTGTAGGGGTATGTGTTTTCTTTTGACATGATTCTCCTCCATGAGAGTCCTGACCTGAGAAAGTAAATAGAAATACTGTTAAAGGTGAGGAGTCTACATAAACTGTGATGCTTACTCCTTGCTTATTTTTATGACCAAGCGCGTTTTTTTTCGTTATAGTCTTATCCAGCAATTTCTTAATGATTACTTGTTACACACCCTAACATAAATTATTAATCTTTGCTGAACAAAGTAGATGCATTTTGAGTTTTTTTATCCCATTTGATAAAAAATAATTGAGAAAAATTCTAATTTGCTTCATAATCTGCCCGCTATAACAAATGAATAAAGTGTTTAATACTTAAATCTTGTTTGTTTTCTAGGGTGATCTGTATGGCATCCTCGTGACGAGAAACTACGAACCCCGCCAGGCCCGGAAGGGAGCAACGGTAGTAGTGGATTCGGGTACTGAGGTTTTGCGGTATGGATTGCCGCCTATTTAAATCACTTCCCAGCTATCCAAACGTAAATTATCTTCTCACCCTATTTATTATTCTTTTGCTCTTACTAAAAAATTATCAGCTATGAGTTATCAGGTTCTTGCGCGAAAATGGCGACCCTCAAATTTTCAACAATTGGTCGGTCAAGATCATGTTCAAATTGCATTAAGTAATGCCCTAGAGCAACAACGCTTGCATCATGCTTATTTATTTACAGGCACACGCGGCGTTGGGAAAACTACCATTGCTCGTATCTTAGCGAAGTGTTTAAACTGTGAAGAAGGTATTCGTGCAGAGCCTTGTGGAAAGTGTCGCTCTTGTCTTGATATGGCAGAAGGGCGTTTTATTGATCTCATCGAGGTTGATGCCGCTTCACGTACAAAGGTCGAAGATACGCGTGAATTACTGGAAAATGTACAATACGCACCGACTCAAGGGCGTTTTAAAGTCTATCTCATTGATGAAGTGCATATGCTATCTAAGCATAGTTTTAATGCGTTATTAAAAACATTGGAAGAGCCGCCTTCACATGTTAAATTTTTATTTGCTACGACTGATCCACAGAAAGTCCCCGCCACAGTTTTATCGCGTTGTTTGCAGTTTAATTTAAAACGCATGAGTGTCGATACGATACAGAAGCATCTCAATTTTTTACTGCAAGAAGAGTCGGTTGAATCGAATCAAACCGCACTTAAACAAATTGCTCAAGCAGCAGATGGCAGTATGCGAGATGCCTTAAGTTTATTAGATCAAGCCATTGTCTATGGTGCAGGAAAAGTTGAAGAAAATACCGTGTGTGAAATGCTTGGGGGAGTGGCACATGAACCTTTATTGGTCGTACTCGAAGCGGTCATTAATGCTTCAGGCGAACAAGTTTTAGAAGCAGTTAAAGCTTTATCTAGTGCAACCCCTGATTATGAAATTGCTGCGGATACTTTAATTCACTTATTGCATCAACTTAGCATTATGCAATTAGTCCCTTCTGTTGAACGAGAAGACGATGAATTAAGCCGTTTAGCACAATGTATCTCTCCAGAAGATATACAATTGTATTATCAAATTGCCTTATACGGACGACGAGATTTACCTTTATCGCCTGACCCTCGTATGGGTTTCGAGATGATTGTATTGCGTATGCTAGCTTTTCGTCCTGTCGATATGCAGCAAGTCAGCGACTTACCACAAAATACAAAAAAAAAACTAACGCAAACTGAGACTAATAATACCTCTAAACCTATCGTAGATAATGCTATTCGGGCTAAAACTGTTTCAGAACCTATAGTAGAGAATACTACCCAATCTAAAATAATCTCAGAGTCTATAGTAGAAAATATTGCTCAATCTGAAACAGTCTCAGCCCCTCTATTAGAAGATACATCCTCTACTAATATGACCTCAGAAGCCATACTGAAAGATATGCAACAACCTCAAACGAGCGTAGAAACCAGTGCTGATATAAAACAATCCCAACAAATACAAAGTACGGTTACAAAACAAGCTCAAACGATACAAGCACAAAAAATCGTTAATACCCCCCCCAAAGAACATGATGATTGGCATCGCATTTTACCGCAATTAAATTTAACGGGTATGACCGCTGCATTTGCACGGGATTGCTTATTTGATCAGCCTAAGGAATCGTATATTCAGCTATATGCTTCGCGCGATGTGGAACGTCTACTGAATGATATTACCGAGTCTGAACTCCAATCTGAATTGGAGAATTTTTTTGCCAAAAGCATTAAACTGAACATTAGTTTCGAGTTGTCATCAAAACAAAGACAATGTCTGGAAACGCCTGCACAAAAAATTATTCGGGATGCAAAAGAACGACAGGCTGCGGCTGAGCAGGCTATTTATGCTGATCCTTTTGTGCAACAATTACAGCAACGATTTAATGCAGAAGTTTTAGTGAATTCTATTCAAGCAATAACGATTGCTAGCTAAAATATTTTGCATAGCTAAAGATACATAATTACAATTTAATAAATACCTAACAATGAGAGGATAACAATGAAAGGTGGATTAGGTGGCTTGATGAAACAAGCACAAAAGATGCAAGTAGATATGCAAAAAGCCCAAGAAGAAATTGCCAATATGGAAGTACAAGGGCAGTCAGGTGGAGGCTTAGTATCGGTATTAATCAATGGTCGACATGAATGTAAGCGCGTCAATATTGATGAAAGCTTGCTAGATGATGATGATAAAGAAATGCTAGAAGACTTGATTGCAGCTGCATTTAATGATGCTGCACAACGACTTGAATCAAGCAGTAAAGGCAAAATGGCAGGCATTACCGACGGTATAAATCTACCTGGTGGCTTAAAGATGCCGTTTTAGAACTTAATCATTAAGTTCATTGAGTGAGCTAATAATCGTATGAATGAATCCTCTTTATTAAATCAATTGGTCGAAGCATTGCAATGTCTGCCCACCGTGGGTACACGGACAGCACAACGAATGGCATTTCATTTGTTAGAGCAGGATCGTAAAGGCGGATTAATATTAGCAACTACTCTACAGGCAGCGATTGAGAATATTAATCACTGCCAACAGTGCCGTACTTTGACAGAAGATACACTCTGTCGTATTTGTTCGGATACTCAGCGTAATTCAAGCCAAATCTGTGTAGTTGAAAACCCTGCGGATGTATTCGCAATGGATAAAGCCACCCAGTATCAAGGTTATTACTTTGTATTAATGGGAAAGCTCTCACCGATTGATGGCATTGGTCCAGAAGAGCTTGGTCTAGATCATTTAGCCACACTGCTAGACAAAGGTGATATTAAAGAGTTGATTCTTGCTACGAATTTAAGTGTTGAAGGTGAGTTAACCGCTTATTATATTAATCAACTGGCAAGTCAACGTCATATTGAAACCTATTGCATTGCCCAAGGTGTCCCAATGGGAGGTGAAGTTAGCTATGTGGATAGCGGCACTTTATCCTATGCATTTGAAGGACGCAGAAAGTATTAGAATTATTGAAAATACTGTCTTGATCTGATCTTAAAGAAACAGATTTAAAATATTTAGGAATATTTAATGTTTGAATTATTACAAAAAATGATCTACAAATTTAAACGCCAGAAATTAGGCGTTTTTGTCATTTTGGGGGCTATTTTTTGGTACGGGCAAGAAGTATTTTTTAAACGCTCGGGTGCAAGTTATGCAGGTATTCCTGAAACTGAAAAATTTAGGCTCGCAGATGTGACCCATATCTTTCGCAAGGAAGGTTTTATGTTGGGCTACTCTGAAGTACGCGGCAATCCATTATGGGTTACTTATCACTTAAAACCCAAACGTAAAAATGCCCGAACCCATAAACGTCCTTCAGGTTTTCATGAAGAGCGTTTCTCCCTTCAGGGGACAAAGCATTCTGACTACACCCATACAGGTTATGATCGCGGGCATATGGCACCCAATCATGCCATCAGTACACTCTATGGACGAGATGCTCAGCTAGAAACCTTTAGTATGGTTAACATTACGCCCCAAAAACCAAACTTAAACCGTAAAATTTGGCAGCGATTAGAATCAATTGAAATCAATAAATTTGCTGTATGGTTTAAAGATGTATGGGTAATTACAGGACCTATTTTTTCAGATAATCCTAAAAAACTCAAAGGAAAAGGTAAAAGTAGCAATGTTCAGATACCCAAAGCATTTTATAAAATCTATGTCGTACCAGGTGTAAAAAAGAATAGCCCTAAGCAAGTATTAGCCTTTATTATTCCGCAAGGAGTCCGCGGGGGTGCGCCGCTGACACGCTATATCACAACGATTGATGAAATTGAGAAACAAACTAATTTAGACTTTCTACACAAGGTAGAAGATAAACTAGAAGATAGGTTAGAAAGTACCAAAAATGGTAATGCATGGCGCATCAAAGAGTTGCTTAAAATTCGTGGACGGTTCGAGTAATTTTTTATGTATCAAACCGCCATTGATTTCAGTAAAATTCATAATGTTTTAGTGATTAAATTACGTCATCATGGTGATGTATTACTGACTTCGCCTATTTATCAAATACTTCAACAACGCTTTGCTCATTTAAGCATTGATGCCTTAATTTATAAAGAAACACAGCCAATGCTGAGTGATCATGATTCGATTAATCATATCTACTGTATTGATAAAAAGAATAAAGACCTTAAATCTGAGCTAAAACTGCTTAAGCAATTAAAACAACAACACTATGATTTAGTTATTCATCTAACCGAGAGTTGGCGGGGCGCAATTTTAACTCGTTTACTCAAGC
Source organism: Thiotrichaceae bacterium (assembly GCA_015486375.1). Classification (GTDB taxonomy): domain Bacteria; phylum Pseudomonadota; class Gammaproteobacteria; order Thiotrichales; family Thiotrichaceae; genus S015-18. Next base: position 17,077 of record WFRR01000045.1, on the reverse strand, counting down.
CAAGATATTCCCTTGTGCGTCGCTATTCACATCGTCAGCAGAAACTCTGGATCAATAGTTTTACTCATCATTATGATTCTCCGCGTGGTAATCAACGCCATACCGTCGAAATGCACTTGGATGCTTTGCGACGGATCGGTATACATCCTCATCAGCAGGAAAGAAAATTAGTTCTTAACCTTAATGCTGAAGCAAAACAAACACTGGTTAATCACTATCCTAATTATTTAGATGAAACCTATATTGTGATACACCCCACCTCACGTTGGTTATTCAAGTGTTATCCACAGGAAAAAATGGCGGCAGTGATTAATCAATTAAGCCAACAGGGTTATCAAATTGTTGTGACGGCAGCACCTGATGAGGCAGAACTGGATTATATCGAGGCGATGCTTGCTCATGTTGAATATAAAGTAACGGATTTATCAGGTTTATTGAATCTGCAAGAATTAGCGGTGTTATTGCATTATAGTCAGCTTTATTTAGGTTTAGACTCTGTTCCTATGCACATGGCTTCGGCTTTGCATGTCCCAACAATCGCTTTATTTGGTCCCAGTGGAGAGGTTGAATGGGGGCCGTGGAAAAATACGTCTATCATTATTCATTCTGAACAACATCCTTGCCGTCCCTGTGGGCAAGACGGCTGTGGAAATAGCAAAGTCAGTGATTGTTTAGTCTCTTTACCTGTCGAGAAAATCGTTAAAGCGGTTAGCCATATTCGATCAATGAATTAGCCTCCCGTCATCGACATAATCCGAATCACTTGTTCGGGTTTTTCCTTAAACTCATGTCGCTCAGGTTTGAGTGCAATGGCTTCTATAATTTTATTCTTTAAGCCATCATCACTAATCCCTGCCCGTAAATGGGGACGTAGTGACAAACTATGCTCTTGTCCTAAACAAAGGTGCAATGTTCCATCGACGGATAAACGCACACGGTTACATGTTTCACAAAAGTGCTGAGATATTGGCGTAATAAAGCCAATATTTAAGTTGGTGTTATTAATTTTATAATAACGCGCAGGCCCACCCCCTGCCATAACGCTAGGAATTAAATCATAATGTTGGCTTAATTGTTGTCGAACTAAATTAAGATCATGATATTGATTCGCCGCATTACGCCCTGTACCACCGATTGGCATCACTTCGATAAAGCGCAAGGTAAAACCCATCTTGATACAATATTCGACCATATCAATATATTCATACTCATTAATACCTTTCATTGCCACCATATTGATTTTAATTGGGGCAAGTCCTGCTGCTTTAGCCGCATCTAAGCCTGCTAATACTTCTGAAAGTTTGCCGTTGTGGGTAATTTTGGCAAACTGGGCTGCCTGTAAAGAATCTAAGCTGACATTGATACGGGACACACCTGCTTGACTCAGGGATTGAGCATATTTACTCAGTAAACTTGCATTGGTACTCATCGATAGATCATCTAAGCCCTTAATACTGGCTAATTGATGCACCAATTGATCAACATTCTTACGTACTAATGGCTCACCCCCTGTTAAACGAATTCTGCTTACACCCAAATCGACAAAGGCCGCAATCACGCGCTCAATTTCATCAAATGTTAGCCAATTTTTAGGGGTTTCAAAGCCCTTAAAACCTTGAGGCATACAGTAAAAACAGCGCATATTGCATCTATCAGTAACGGATAAACGCACATAATCAATACGACGTTGGAAAGGATCGATTAAAGCAGTCATGACGCTATTCTCATCTAAAATAATATAAGTATAAAACACATTAGCATTAGCTTATATATAGTAGGTGTATTCTTGATAATTATTAGTATTTTTAATGACAAATATTTACACTAATATCCTTTCAAAAAGGCAGGTTATCTTTCATGTATCCGCATGAGTGGCAATATTTGTTAAACTTCCAGTCTCTGGGTATTACTTAACGATAAATTTATGTCTCACTTTAAACACCATGTGTTTTTTTGTACGAATCAACGCAGTGATGGACGTAACTGCTGTGAAAATTTTAATGCAACTGCCATGCGTGCTTATGCAAAACAACGTTGTAAAATATTAGGGCTAAGTACTTCAGGTCAAGTTCGGATTAATACGGTGGGTTGTTTAGATCGTTGTGACCAAGGCCCTGTGATGGTGGTCTATCCCGAAGCTGTTTGGTACAACTATATTGACCAAAGTGATATTGACGAAATTATTGAACAACACCTTAGCAATGGTATGATTGTGAAACGTTTAAATATTGATAAGCCCCTCATCTAAACTATGTTAAAAAAACTACTGCTTTATATTCAACTCATTCGTCTCGATCGTCCGATTGGAATTTATTTACTGCTTTGGCCAACTTTATGGGGACTTTGGATAGCTGCCGAAGGGATACCTGAATTGAAGGTATTGGTAATTTTTGTATTAGGTGTTGCTTTGATGCGTTCTGCGGGTTGTGCAATCAATGATTATGCTGACCGAGACATTGATCAATATATTGAACGCACTAAAAATCGTCCATTAGCAACGGGTCAGCTCAGTGCTAAAGAAGCCCTATGGATCTTTGTGGGCTTATCATCAGTTGCCTTCTTATTAGTCTTACAGCTTAACTTGACCACCATTCTCTTATCAGGGGTCGCATTATTACTGGCAGCTTCTTACCCCTTTATGAAACGTTTTCATTCTTTACCGCAACTGCATTTAGGCGCAGCCTTTGCATGGGCAATTCCCATGAGCTTTACCGCAATTACAGAAGCTCCTCCACCCTTACAAGCATGGTTATTATTTACCGCAACCCTGTTATGGACGATTGCCTACGATACCCTCTATGCTTTATCCGACAAGGAAGATGATTTAAAAATTGGTGTAAAATCTTCTGCAATCTTATTTGCTCAATATGACAAACTGATTATTGCACTGCTACAAATGCTTACCTTGGTCTTACTTATTTGGGTCGGCTTATTAAGTCATCTTGGCACTTTCTATTTTATCGGTATTTTGATTGCAGCAATTTTACTGACTTATCAACATTATATGATTATCGATAGAAACCCAAAACGTTGCTTACAGGCCTTTTTACATAATAATTGGGTTGGAATGGTTATATTTTTTGGTATTTTCACAGATTATTTTTTGTCATCAGTCATATAGTGATTTATGATGTTGGTGCTTTTAGCCGATATATACTGCTTAAAAAAATAAATATAATAAACTTATCGTACTAAACTTAGCCTTGTAATTGCATGTACTTATGTCATTTAAATCCCATTAAAATCAAAGAGAAAAAAATATGTCCACTATTAAAACAGGTCTTAGTATTTTAGCCTGTAGTTTTATCCTATCAGCCTGTGGCTCTAACCCCACTACAGCTGCAAATAATGCTGCAGCAACACCCCAAGCGGCTAGCCCAACACCGAGTACCCGTATCGCTAATACACCCAAAGCTAATGTTGTAGCTGAAGCTGAAACGGCTGCTTACGCGCCTACGGGTCATTATGGTAAAGCTCCGAGTGCAGTAGTTCAAGGTGATTTATTTGAAGCAGCAAAAGCGGGGGATATTGCGACTGTTCAAGGTCTATTAGATCAAGGTGCGAATATTAATAGTAATAATAAACAGGGTGAAACTGCATTACATGCCGCCGCCAGTGCGAATCAAGTTCAAATGGTAAATTTGTTAATTGCTAAAGGTGCTAATGTTAATAGTACGACGACAGGGGGTTGGACTCCCCTACATACGGCTGCACGCGTCGGGGCATCACAAGTGTTAAGTTTACTGATCGCTAAAGGTGCCAATCTACAAGCTGTAAATGCAGATGGACGTACCCCTGAAGCATTAGCAATAGCGGTTAAGAATGTAAAAATGGCAAGCTTATTACGTTATCATGCAGGCGGTGGTAAATAAGCCCTTTTCATTTAAAAAATGCTAAACTCCGTGGGGTCTTTCTACGGAGTTAATTAGCTTGGCATTTCGGAAACAAGAAAAAAAAGATGCAAAAGCAAAATTGTTACGCATTTCAGCATCGGAACATGGGATTCATCCCAATCAAATTTGTGAAAAAACTAAAGATGTATTACAGCGTTTAACTAAAGCAGGCTATGAGGCCTATTTGGTTGGTGGTGCGGTGCGTGATTTGATGTTGGGTAAACAACCCAAAGATTTTGATATTGCTACCAGCGCAAGCCCCGAACAAGTTCGCCGTGTATTTTCACGCTCTTGCCGTTTAATTGGACGACGTTTTCGCTTAGCACATATTTATTATGGGCGTTTTTACCTTGAAGTGGCAACTTTTAGAGCACCTCATGATGAAAGTGGCAAGGGTTTAACTGCCAATGATGGGCGTATTATTCATGACAATGTGTATGGTACTTTAGAGCAAGATGCTTTACGCCGTGACTTTACTATTAACGCTCTTTTTTATGACTTAGAAACAGGTGATGTCTTAGATTATGTCTCAGGAGTAGAAGATTTACGCGCAGGTAAATTACGTTTAATCGGTGATCCTGAACAACGCTATCGTGAAGATCCTGTACGTATGTTAAGAGCCATTCGCTTTAGTTCAAAATTAGATTTACAAATTGATGAATCTGCTAAAGCACCCATTCAAGAAATGGCACATTTATTAGATAATATTGCGCCTGCACGTTTATTTGATGAATCGCTTAAACTATTTCATAGTGGACAAGCCGCTAAAACGTTAGATCAATTGCGTGATCATAAATTATTTTTTCATCTCTTCCCGCTCACTGAAATGGGTTTACATGATGAAAATTTCTATAATTTTGTTAAATTAGCCTTAAGTAATACTGACAAACGTATTCGTTCAGGTTTATCGGTTACGCCAGCCTTCTTATATGCTGTGATGTTATGGCGAGGGGTGCAGAAATATGCCCAAGATAATATTGACCTAGGACAAGCACCGCATCAGGCATACCATGTAGCTGCATCGGAAATATTAAAAGAACAAGCACAAACTACAGGAATTCCGCGTCGTTTTGCTCAAATGTCACGCGATATTTGGACACTACAAACTCGCTTTATTTATCGTGATTGTCGTCGCTCTATGAATTTTTTAACCAATAATCGCTTTCGAGCTGCTTATGATTTTTATTGCTTACGTACTGCGACAGAAGATGACTTAGATGAAGAAAGCTGTCAATGGTGGACAGATTTCCAAAAAGGTAATGATAAACATAAACTGGTAATGTGTCGTCCCTTTAAAAAAGGCGGTCGTCGCCGTAAAAAGAAGCCTCAAAATAATGCTAAATGATTAGTTATTTAGGCTTAGGGAGTAATTTAGGAAACTCCTTTCAATATCTACAAAATGCACTGGATGCCTTGCAACAGCATCCTAGTATTAAGGTACAAGCTTATTCTCATATTTATCAAAGTAAGCCACATGGGCCTCAAGATCAGGATGATTACCTCAATGCTGTGGTACAAATTCACACCACATTAACACCACAACAATTATTGTGGTGTACACAAAATATTGAACGTCAGAATCAACGGCAGCGAAATGGACAGCGTTGGGGAGCAAGAACCTTAGATATTGATATATTGCTATATGATCATCAGTGTATTGAAACAGAGAATTTAATTATTCCACACCCTTATTTATATCAACGTAGTTTTGTACTGTATCCATTAGCAGATATTGTGCAGGATTTAACCTTTCCCGCGTCGCATATTCATCAACAAACGCAATATAAAACCTTACAGTGTTGTTTGAGTCACTGCTCCAATAATGATCTCCATAAAACTGCTTTAACTTTTAGAGTCAATTAATACAATGTCTAAAACTACTATCAAAACCTTATATGAGATGAAACAACAAGGTGAAAAAATTACTGTATTGACTGCATATGATTATAGTTTTGCCAAACTTATTGATGCACAGAAAATTGATATGATTCTCGTCGGTGACTCACTCGGCATGGTGATTCAAGGACATAGTTCAACCCTACCTGTACAAATGGATGATATTGTTTATCATACAAAAACGGTCACACGCGCCTGTCAAAATAGCTTGGTGATTGCTGATCTACCCTTTATGAGTTATACCTCCATTGAAAATGCTAACTGTAATGCCGCTCGTTTAATGCAAGAAGGTGAGGCTGAAATGGTTAAATTAGAAGGTGGCTCGGAACAAATCACAATTGTTGCGCAATTAACCCAACAGGGTGTGCCTGTCTGCGCGCATTTAGGCTTACAACCCCAATCTGTGCATAAATTAGGTGGTTATCGTGTACAAGGCAGAGAGAAGGCACAAGCCGAACAGATGCGTGAAGATGCACTGAAATTACAAGATGCAGGCGCAAGTGCATTGGTACTCGAATGTATACCGACCGAGTTAGCCGCCACCATTAGTCAGAGTTTAGAAATTCCAACCATTGGTATTGGTGCAGGACGCGATTGTGATGGTCAGGTTTTAGTACTGTATGACATGTTGGGAATTAGTCAACATGCACCAAAGTTTAGTCATAATTTTTTACAAAGTGCTGGCAGCATTCAAGCAGCCATCGCCGATTTTTCCAATGCGGTTAAAACCCAACAATTTCCCAGTGAGCAGCACAGTTTTTTTTAATACGCTAAACCTACCATGCCTCCATAATTTTATAGTCATATCGTGAGGACAGATTCGATGAGACAACATGCTTTAACTATTTTTCTCTTGTTTTTTTGCAATACGCTTTTTGCAGATATACAAGATGATCGTCATCGATTCTTACAGGTATATGAGCAAATAAAAACAGGCTCAGTGAATGATTACTATAGTTTAACTAAAGATCTACAGCACTATATCCTTTACCCTTATTTAGAACATGCTTATCTAAAAAAACATATTAAAACCGCTAAAGCAACCGAATTAATGGTGTTTATGAAACGCTTCCCTAATTCTATTCTGGCTGATGACCTACGTGATCAATGGTTAATTTATTTAAGCCAGCAACAACAATGGAAAAAAATTCTTAGTTATCCTATTGATAAAAACGCCAGTACTGCCGCCCGTTGTTTATATAACCAAGCTTTAATTAACACGGGACAAACTCAGCGCGGATTACAAAAGGGTAAGGTTTTATGGCAGAGCAAACGAGTTCTACCGCCTGTCTGTGATGATTTAAGTAAGACCTTACATTTAGCCAATAAAATCTCACAAACTGAATATTGGCAGAGGACTGCTAATTTAATGACGTATAATCAAACCACAGCAGCAGCAAAATTAGCCGTTTACCTTTCGGCAGAAGATCAACAACGCTTTAAAAATTGGCGTGCAATTCATAGCACCCCCAAAGCCTATATCAAAGCACATCTAGGCACAGGAATTTATACTGACGATTCTGCCCATAATCGACAAATCTTGATGCATGGCTTGAAACGTTTGCTTAAAAAACAGAACGCTTATGCACAACAACAGTGGCAAGTGTTAAAAAATCATTATCATTTTACACCACAAGAGCAAGGTGATATGGACAGTGCCTTATACTATCCTGCTGCTCGCAACCATGAAGCGGATGCTCTAGTAAAATTACAAAAAATTCCTGCCCAGTATCGTAGTGTCAAAGCTAATTTATGGATGGCACGTCTGGCGATTCGTTTAGGGCATTGGTCTAAGGTCTTAGATGCTATTCATGCAATGGCTCAAAAAACACAACAGGATACGGTATGGGTGTATTGGAAAGCTCGGGCTTTACAACAATTGAAACAGCCTAAAGTAGCGCAACAATTATTACAACGTAATGCTAAAAATATTACCTATTATGGTTTGCTATCTGCTGATCGCTTAAAGCAAGATTACTCGGTACTTAAAACCAGTAAGCCTGATCGCAGTTATCATATTGCTCAAGTCAAAAAATCGCCTGCTATTCAAAGAGCCTTAGAGTTATTCCGTATTGGTAAAACCACATTAGCCTCAAAAGAATGGTTTAAAGCACTCTCATATTTAAATAAGGCCAGTCAACTGGCAGCAGCAGAACTAGCCTTACAACAAGGGCAAGCGTTTACCGCTATTTTAACGGTTTCTAAGACTAAAGATTGGAATGTTGCCGATCTACGTTTTCCGCTACTGTATAAGCAATTGATACTCAATCATGCGACGCAACAAAAGGTCGATCCTGCTTGGGTATATGGCATTATGCGACGTGAAAGTGCATTTAAAAATGATGCTCTCTCACGGGTGAAAGCTTTTGGTTTAATGCAGCTAATGCCTGCAACAGCAAAAGAAGTAGCAGGTAAGTTAGGGCTGAAAAACCTAGGACGTAAAGACTTTATAAAAGCGGACACTAATATTCAATTAGGCAGTCGCTACCTATCTCAAATGTATAAACGTTTTATGAATTATCCTAAAGCAACAGCCGCTTATAATGCAGGAGTAGGACGAGTAAAACGTTGGACTCCGACACAACGTTTAGCTGCGGATCAATGGATTGAAAGTATTCCCTTTGATGAAACCCGTAAATATGTGCAAAGCGTTATGGCATATACGACTATTTATGATTATAAATTACGAGCTAATCGCGCGAGAAAATTATCTCAAAGACTACTTCCTATTTTACCAGAACCTATATTGCTCCCCAAATAGGCTGAATTCGTATAAAAATCATATCGGCATAAACATAAAAAAACGCCCATCATGGATGAGCGTTTTTAATCATACCTTTAAATTTTTATTAATCTCTATTAGCAATTGAATATTTATATTTTTGATAAAAATAGCTAACAGATTATTCTAATAAAGGTAATTGATAACAGTAAGCGTCTTAAGTTAATCTAATCCGTTATAGTGACTGGATTAACATCAAACAACATAAGTTCTGTTATTACTTAGCTTTCTCTGTTGCAGGTGCTTCTGTAGAAGCATCACCTGCTGCAGCTGAGTCACCTTCTTTTTCTGCATCAGCAGCGAGTGGTTTACCATCTTCACCACAAGGAGGGAGTTTTGCATCATCATCTCCCTCTTTTTCTGCATCTGCTGGAGCATCCGCTGGAGTTTCGCCTTCTGCTGCTGGAGCATCCGCTGGAGCTTCGCCTTCTGCTGCTGGAGCATCCGCTTCTGCTTTTGGAATACATTCTTTTTTCGCATCATCGCCTTCCGCTGCTTTACTAGTATCTGCTGCCGCGCCTGCTGCTGGCGGTGGTGTTGCATCATCTGCTGCCCATACTGAAGTTGAAAGACCCAGTGATAATGCAATGGCTGCTGCTAAGCTTAATGTTTTAATACTCATCGTTATGTTCTCCGTTAACGTGAAATTACATAAATAAAGTTCTAAAAGTCTTTGCCTATGCGAGTTGGGATATAAATTCATAAAGAATTCATCAGGCTATCGACTATTTCCTTTTAAAACTCGAAAAATAAATTGCTTGTAAAGCCATGATTACTCATATCTACAAACATAAATCATCTGATTAAGTTGAATAAAACTTAATACTAACTTAACGTAGAATAAGACTAATTAAAAATCAAGTAAGAAACTCAGAATTTTTTTATTCGTAGCGATGTTAAATTCATTATTTTATGATGAATAAGCTGTTATTTTTATTTTAAGGTATTGATTTAATTGAATTAAAAATAAATATGATTATAAATAATATCCAGTGTTTAATTATTAAACATATTCATATGGGTAGGTGAGACTATAGTTATACTTAAACACTCTCTATTGGTGCTTGCAGCCTCACTTTTTGATTGATGGACTAATGATATTTTTTATTAATTTTTTATTTTTTCTTTATATATTGCTTGTCATATTAAGCATTCTTGGCGCACTCTTATTGACACCTATTTTTGCTGAAAGACTAAGAAAAAAATTGGCTTGGACATCTGAGCAAAAAATATTGGCTATGTTACCTTTACACCTTATTTTCATTAGCTTAGCGATTAGTTCTGTATGGAAATTTCAGGACTGGAAACTAGACTATGAAATTCGAACAGGTCATGCACAAATTGGTGAACCTTACCGCGATTTTTTAGAAAATAGATCACCCGAATTAGGGAAAATTTATCAAAAATTGATTGCAGATCAGCATTTATTAGAAGCACATCTCAGTAAAATGCGCTATCTTCAGCTTTACCTAGATAATCATAGAAGCTTTATTCATAAAGCGAATTTACGCTGGCAAATGGTTTTGGATCAAGTCAAAGCATTACAAGTTATGATTGAAAAACAAACCCAGCGTCCTAATGATTCGAGTGCAATAATAAGAGCACTCAGGTTATCAATAGAAAAAGAACTTCAAGCCTTAACGAGCAAAAAAGTCTCTATCGTAGAAGATATGAATCGACAAGCTTATCTCAGTATCTATTTTCTACAAAATCCCGACAAAAATAGTACCGATTACCCTATCTCTGAAAAGAATTACGCGCTTATTATTAACTTCTTTATATCCAAACATGACACCTTGACAAGTGATCTGGGTACTATTATTCAAGCCGTTTATAGCTCTCAAGATACGATTAATCGTTTAAATCGCGGGTTTACAGTCCGTAATGAGTCTAAACATCTACTGATTAAAGATGTCTTAGCGGCGTGGAAAAATACTAATTATCATATACGTAAACGTTTATTTAGAATTTTATATGCGCTAGAAACAGAGTATGTTTTACATAAAATAGGGATGGGATATGAACATACTTCCGTGCTCAAATTACAGCAAGGAATTGAGCAATTTATTCCCTATTATGCCAAGAATATTAATGATTTATTACTTGCAACCAAACAAAGTAGTAATCCTGCCACAGTGCTTGCTTTATACTAATTTTTGATAAATAAGGGCTTATTACTTGTTAAGAAAATCAATACAATTGAGAATAAATAAACCTCAAGAGGAAAATTGGCTTTTAGGTGATTTTTTAGTAAGATCATCCTGCAAGTCGTTGCTATCAAACAATAGTCGATTGCAATTAATCCATATAAACAGCACTTTTTTAATACTAAGTGATTGATTTATTTTATTTTAAGTTTCCCCTACTAATACCAATGATTGCATGCATCATAAGATTATAAGAACATTTACTTCATTGTTACCTGTCGATAAAAATAGAACAGGTGAATGTAATAATTGCGGTGCGTGTTGCCGTTTGCCTTTTCGTTGTACCTTTTTGAAAAGTGCGGATGATGGCAAAGAATACTGCTCAATCTACAAAATTCGTCCCCCTAATTGTCGTAAATTTCCTCGTAGCCTTGAACAATATTCTTTAGTAGAAGAGACTTGTAGTTTTGATTTTTCAAATTCTAAGCCACTTAATAAGCGTAAAATAAAATTAAAATCTTTAGGTAAAAAACAAAAAGTTTAGTCTTTGTTTGCTTGGGTGTTACTCAGAATTAAAGGTTGTTATTCATTCTACCTAGTCTATAATTCATTTCATGATGAAGTCCTTCGTTCACATTACCCTCAGTATCGTTCTAGTGTATTTATCAACACTTTCAACACTCAGTGCCTGCTGTTGTACTAGTCTTGCTGACAATGAACAAAGTATTCATGTTTGTCATAATGAATCGAGTCATGACGTTGAAACTTCACCCTGTGCATCGCAATGTCACTGTGAAATAAATAGTAATAACAATTTATTATCATCATTAACACCTCATACTCCTAGCATCGCTAATTGGCATAATATTAGCACTGTATACCGTATTCCCTTGTACTCACACACAATCAATAACATTTATCGTCCTCCAATTTTCATTAAAGGAGCATAAATATCATTAGTTTACGCTGTATTTTTAATAAACTATCGCGTTTTTTAACGGTATTTATTTAAGTTCCTTTACCCTCATTTTAAGGCTTTCTGTCTTAACTTATCCTATTCAGATAATGTGTTAAATCGATCTTTGTGGATGTTAATAGCCACTCTATAACCATATTTATTGACAACTCTGGATACCTTGTTATTACACTTGTTTATACTTCAAGGCTATGAACTTATGAAAAAAATATTAATTACGACAGTGATCGTTAGTCTCACTATTATTGGAATTGCATCACTCTACTTAGATTTTGAAAAATTGGAACAAATTCGTAGCTATTTTCAAAGCTTTAGCACACAAGAAACGGCGATTGATCATGCTAAAAAACATACTAATCCTAAATATGTTTGCCCCATGCACCCTCAAATTGTTAGGGATCAAAAAGGGAGTTGTCCTATCTGTGGCATGAATTTAATTAAAAAAGCAATTAAAACGCCTAATCAAACCGATAGTGAAGCCCCCAGTATTAGTGTCAAAGCCAGTACGGCACAAAGTATGGGGATTAAGATCGCTACAGTAAAACGCCAAACCCTCTCTCGTGAGATTAAAACAGTCGGTTTTATTCGTTATAACGAAGATAAACTAGAACATATACATATTCGCACCAAGGGTTGGATTGAGAATATTTATATTAAATCTCAAGGTGAAGTGGTTAAAGAGGGACAAATTTTATTTGATTATTACTCACCTGAACTGGTTGCTGCACAAGAGGATTATCTCTTAGCATTAAAGGGGAATAGTTTACTTTCAGAAACCCGTAGCCGTGGATTATTAGACTCCGCTCAGCTTAGAATGCGTTTATTGGGTATTCCTGAAATAGTGATTAGCAAAATTAGCCGTACTAAAATCTCGATTAAACAAATTCCAATCTATGCACCCAGTGATGGCACAATTATTAAATTAGATGTACGCAAGGGTATGTATATTATTCCTGCTACGGTTTTATATTCTATTGTTGATTTATCCAGTGTTTGGATTGAGGTTGACGTATTTGAACATCAACTTAATTGGGTTAAAATCGGCGATAGTGCCAGCATTCAAATAGAAGCTTTGGCGGATAAAACGTGGCAAGGAAAGGTGGATTATATTTACCCTGAACTCTCAGAAGTCACCCGTACACTGCGAGTCCGTTTGGTGTTTGATAACAGTAAAGGACATTTTAAACCGAATATGTTTGCCGATATTCGTATGCAGGGTAACCCGATTAAACGATTGGTAATTCCGAATGAAGCCATTATTTTTTCTGCCGCAGGTAAACGAGTCGTTAAGCAAGTCGGAAAACACCGTTATCAACCCATTGAAATTAAAACAGGGATTCACTCTCAGGGTAAAACAGAAATTTTATCAGGTTTAAAAGCAGGTGATAAAGTTGTTATTTCTAGTCAATTTTTATTGGATTCGGAAAGTAATTTACAAGCTAGTTTTAATCGTCTTAGTGAATAATTTACGCCACAATAAAAAAATAGGAAGATAGCATTATGTTAACTAAGCTAATTTACTGGTCAATTGCCAACCGTTTTTTGGTGATTGCGCTGAGTTTAATGATTACGCTTTGGGGCGTAATTGCCTTAAAAAATACCCCACTGGATGCAATTCCTGACTTATCCGATGTACAAGTGATTATTAAAACCTCTTACGCAGGACAAGCTCCACAAGTGGTTGAAGATCAAGTCACTTATCCAATTACAACAACCATGTTGTCCGTTCCTAAAGCAACCGCAGTACGGGGATTTTCCTTTTTTGGTGATTCCTATGTGTATGTTATCTTTGAAGATGATACGGATATTTATTGGGCGCGTTCACGGGTATTAGAATATTTAAGTCAAGCTGCCAGTCAATTACCTGCTGGGGTTGAGCCACAATTAGGACCTGATGCAACAGGAGTGGGTTGGGTGTATGAATATGCCTTATTGGATAAAACAGGTAAACATGATATTTCTGAATTACGTAGTCTGCAAGATTGGTTTTTAAAGTACGAATTACAAACCATTAAAGGCGTTTCAGAAGTTGCCACTATCGGGGGCATGGTTAAACAATATCAAGTCACAGTCGATCCACAGCGACTCAGAGCATTTGATATTCCTTTAGTCCAGTTAAAAAAAGCGATTCAGAATGCCAATCAGGAAACCAGTGGATCGGTAATGGAGCTGGCAGAAGCCGAGTATATGATTCGTGTTAAGGGCTATCTAGGCAATATTAAAGATATTGAAACTATTCCTGTTTCATTAAATAAAAAAACAGGCGCACCAATTCTATTACGTGATTTAGCCACTGTTACCATAGGTCCACAAATGCGACGGGGTATTGCTGAACTGGACGGTGAAGGCGAAGTTGTTGGTGGTATTATCGTTATGCGTTCAGGTGAAAATGCTTTACGGGTGATTGAAGAGACTAAGCAACGTATTGAGACATTACGGGCAGGTTTACCGCAAGGGGTGGAGATTGTCACTACCTATGATCGTTCCGAATTAATTCGCAGTGCAGTAGATAATTTAAGCCATAAATTATTGGAAGAATTTATTGCAGTCGCAGTGATTTGTATCTTATTTTTATTCCACTTTCGTTCCGCATTAGTCGCGATTATTAGCCTACCTCTAGGTATTTTTATTGCCTTTATTATTATGCAGCAGCAGGGTATCAATGCCAATATTATGTCCTTGGGAGGGATTGCAATTGCAGTGGGTGCAATGGTTGATGCGGCAATTGTAATGATTGAAAACGCCCATAAACACCTAGAACAGTGGAAGGAATCACATGATGGCATCATGCCACAAGGCAAAGATCACTGGAAAGTCATTGCCGATGCTTCAGCGGAAGTCGGTCCTACCTTATTTTTCTCTTTGCTAATTATCACACTGAGCTTTATTCCTATTTTCAGCCTAGAAGCACAAGAAGGACGTTTATTTGCACCCTTAGCCTTTACAAAAACCTATTCAATGGCGGCAGCAGCGGCTTTATCGGTGACACTAATCCCTGTTCTAATGGGATACTTTATTCGAGGCCGTTTACCCAAAGAGAAAAGTAATCCTTTATCGGTTATTTTAATTTTTATCTACCGCCCTTTATTACGCTTATGTTTATGGAAGCCGTGGATTACCTTATTTGCGTCACTGTTACTCATGTTATCGGCATGGATTCCACTCTCACAACTCGGTTCAGAATTTATGCCTGAATTAGAAGAGGGTGATTTACTTTATATGCCAACCACTTTACCAGCACTCTCCATTGGTAAAGCCCAAGAAATTTTAATTCAAACCGACCGATTGATCAAAACCGTACCTGAAGTTAAGCATGTATTCGGTAAAATTGGACGTGCAGAGACAGCGACGGATCCTGCACCACTCACAATGATAGAAACCACGATTAGTTTTAAGCCTAAATCAGAATGGCGAGAAGGGATTACCTTAGACGATATTATCCAAGAATTGGATGAGCGAGTGAAATTTCCAGGAGTCACTAATGCATGGGTGCAACCAATTAAAACTCGTATTGATATGTTAGCGACAGGGATTAAAACACCTGTCGGAATTAAAGTCTCGGGTGATGATTTACAGGTGATTGAAAAAATTGGTCAACAGATTGAAGCCATTATTCAGAAGGTTGAAGGCACCCGTTCCGTCTTTTCAGAACGGGTATCAGGAGGGCGTTATATTGAAATTGTACCTGATCGTTTTGCCGCTGCGCGTTTTGGACTAAATATTAGTGATATTCAAACCGTAATTGGCTCAGCGGTTGGTGGGGCTAATATCACCCAAACCGTAGAAGGTTTAGAACGTTACCCGATTAATCTGCGTTATCCACGTCATGTACGCGATAATATTGATAAACTAATGGAGCTACCGATTGTGACCCCCAATGGTGCTCATATTCCGCTCTCACGGGTTGCAAGTATTAAAGTACTAGAAGGTCCTCCCATGATTAAAACCGAAAATGCCCGTTTAAATGGTTGGACATTTGTGGATATTGATGGCGTTGATTTAGGTACTTATCTAGATAATGCTCGTCAGACACTTAAAGATGAGCTTAAATTACCTGCGGGTTATTCAGTCGCATGGGCTGGGCAGTACGAATATATTCTACGGGTCGAGAAGAAAATGAAACTACTTATTCCGATCACCTTATTAATTATCTTTATTCTGCTATATCTCACCTTTAAAGACTTTATCCCTGCTTTAATTGTGATGTTTTCTTTACCTTTTGCTCTTGCAGGTGGGTTTTGGTATCTATTTTATTTGGATTTTAATCTCTCAGTCGCGGTTACCGTTGGCTTTATTGCTCTTGCTGGTGTCTCAGCAGAGTTTGGTGTCATTATGATTTTATATCTGAATAATGCGCTAGATAAATATCAAACACAGAATAGACTCAATAGTGTCCATGACCTAAAAGTAGCTATTTATGAAGGTGCAGTATTACGGGTTAGACCCAAAGCTATGACTGTTGCCGTGATTATTGCAGGCTTAGTCCCGATTATGTTAGGAACAGGTACAGGTTCAGATGTTATGCAGCGTATTGCCGCGCCGATGATTGGAGGCATGGTCACTGCTCCACTGCTATCTTTATTTGTGATTCCTGCTATTTATTTAATTTGGCGTAGACGAGGCTTGAAACAGACTCAATAATTCTGAGTATAATAATACTTAAACTGGGTAAATGTTGTAAAAAAGACACATTTTTTGTGAGAATGTTACAAGATAGCTTTAATTTATTGACACCCCTCTGAATAGGCTGTTATAAATGCCTCCTGTTTAAACCGTGCTAATAGACACTGATACAGTGGGTTTAAATAGGTTAGGGCAATACAAATATTTAAGGACGAAATAGCTCAAAATAGGAATTATCACGTAGCCCCTTTACTGAGAACGACAATATAATTAAATAGCTATAGGTCATAAATTATGAACAAATCAGAACTTGTATCCGCAATGTCAGAACAATCTGGCTTAAATAAATCAGACTGTGAGAAGGCGTATAAAGCATTTGTCGAAGTTGTTAAACAAAACCTAGCAAATGATGAAAAAATAAGCTTAATTGGCTTTGGAACTTTCTTGACAAGAGACAGAAAGGCACGCACAGGACGTAACCCAAAGACAGGCGAAGCCATTCAAATTAAAGCTTCAAAAAATCCTTCATTTAAAGCTGGTAAAGCATTAAAAGATGCAGTAAACTAGCCGCCATCTTATCAAGCAACGGGTGATTAGCTCAGTTGGTAGAGCGTCGCCCTTACAAGGCGAATGTCGGGGGTTCAAATCCCTCATCACCCACCATTGTTATTTAAGATAAACACATTTAGACTGGAGTGGTAGTTCAGTTGGTTAGAATATCGGCCTGTCACGCCGAGGGTCGCGGGTTCGAGTCCCGTCC
>WFRR01000044.1 GCA_015486375.1 Thiotrichaceae bacterium | reverse complement strand
TTCATGGCAAAGGTGGTCTTTCCCATTGAAGGTCGTCCCGCCACAATAATTAAATCCCCTGCGACAAAACCGCTGGTGTGTTGATCTAAATATTGACTGCCTGTTGTCACGCCTAAAAGCGGTTGATCCGATTTTTTCTTAGACAAGCGTTGCATCTCATCCAATGTCGTATCAATCACCGCACTGATTGGCAACATAGCGCGAGTAGTGTTGGCAAAGGAATCTGCTAATTTAAACGCTTTAGATTCTAACTGACTAATAATCTCTTTAGCGGTTAACTCACCACGATTGAAAGCCGTATGCAAAGTATGCTCATTTATTTCAATGATTTGTCGTAGCACATAGGTTTCTCGAACAATCTTGGCATAGGCAACTACATTTGCCGCACTCGGGGTATCTTTTGCCATTGTGCCTAAATAAGCAAAACCGCCCACCGCCGCTAATTGATCCCGATTTCCTAAAAATTCAGAAAAAGTTACAATATCCAAAGGACTCTTTTTAGCGTGTAATTCCAGCGCGGCAGCCCAAATTAAACGGTGATCATGACGATAAAAACTATCGGCATTAACAATGGATGCAACGCGATCAATAGTGTTTTCATCTAAAAACAATGCACCTAAAACAGATTGCTCAGCCTCAAGACTATACGGCATAATGCGTAATTCTTGCAGAGGATTGGGAGATAAGTGGGGGTAATTCATGAATTTTCTCCCCAGTTTCGCTTAAGAGGGAAAAATAGTGCTAAGCCATTAGCAAGGGATAAAACGCTGGGCAGAGGCACAGCCGAGAGGTAAATAGACATTAATAGTCACCTTATTTTTGAATGTTTAAGAGACTATCGGCTTCAATGCACAATGAAGAGCGATAGACCCGTGTGAGATGTGCATTACCGCCAAAAAAAAGAAAAACGGCGAACTCTAGGTTAAAACTTAGGGTTCTCCCACACAGCCTTTCATTAAGACAGTATAACTGAATAGGCATAAAAAAAGCCGCCCAATAAGATACGACTGTGTACCTTTTTTTTACTCAGAATGCACATTCCGAACTACTGATTTTGCAGTAGCGGAGCAAATATACGAGGATTAGGGTTTTATTGTCAAGTTTTTTTTAAAGTGTATTTTAAAAAACCATACGAAAAGAGATGGTGTATTGAACATGCAGTTGAGTTAGGTATTGATATATAAACCGAACCTAAAGGAAGGAGCTTTACGCTAGACTTTGGTAATTTATAAATAATAGGAATACAATCTATTAGGCTGAAACACATATGACAGGATCTGAATCTAAATGGACTTAAACAGGCTTGAAAAAAGCATTAGCACGATTGTTAAACAATTGAATAAAGATGAATTCATCTACCAATTATTACGTGCCTATGAACTCCCAAAAGCAACCATTACCCGCCTTAAAAAAGGCAGTCTTAATCGTTCTAAAAATACCAATAGCACGAATCAAGAAATTCTTTGGAAGCAGCTGTATTTTAAAGTCGAAACAATCCACGACCTGCATTTAAGTATTGATCAAGCCCAAAAAGACCCTGTTATTCTAAAACAACAGCCGCGTTTTATCATAATGACCGATTTTAAACGGCTGTTAGCGGTTGATACCAAAACACAGGATAGTTTGGATATTGCACTTGCTGAACTGAGTGAAAACACCGATTTTTTCCTACCGTGGGCGGGAATGGAAAAAACCCAGATCGAAAGTTTACAACTTGCTGATAGAAAAGCGGCTGAAAAACTCGCTCAGCTTTACGACATCATCACCCAAGAAAATCATATAGCAACGGATACGGAACGCCACGGACTCAATATCTTTTTGTCACGGCTGTTATTTTGCTTTTTTGCCGAAGATACAGGCATTTTTAAAGATAACCAGTTTACGAATGCCATTGCCTCGTATACCCAGCCAGATGGCAGTGACTTACAAACCTTTATAATGCGTTTGTTTAAGATGATGAATATCAAGGAGGATAAACGTAGCAATGAGATCAAGTACATAAAAGATTTTAAATACTTTCCCTATGTGAATGGTGGGCTATTTGCAGTAGATTACCCTGCGCCAAAACTGAATGCCAAAGCACGAAAAATAATTATTGATTCTGGCACGCTTAACTGGAAAAAAATCAACCCCGATATTTTTGGCTCAATGATGCAAGCAGTGGTGCATAGCGATCAACGCAGTAGTTTAGGGATGCACTACACCTCGGTTGCTAATATTATGAAAGTCATTGAGCCATTGTTTTTAAATGATCTTAAAGCGCAGTTAGCGAAAGCAGGCAACAATGAAACCAAACTCAGCAAACTACTCGACAGGCTTTACCACCTGCGCCTCTTTGACCCTGCCTGTGGTTCGGGTAATTTTCTGATTATTGCCTATAAAGAACTGTGCAAACTAGAGATAGAAATCTTTAAACCATTACAGCACATCAATAAAAAATGGAAAACGGCGACCTCTGGTATCCGCCTGACCCAATTTTATGGCATAGAGCTGGAT
>WFRR01000043.1 GCA_015486375.1 Thiotrichaceae bacterium | reverse complement strand
GAGTGTCGAGGGCGCACCCATTAAGGTGTTGAGGTCGTACATTGAACAACAAAATCGACTACACTGACCGCTTATATCCCCCACCTAAAGGAAGGGGCTTTACGCTAGATTTGGTAATGGATCAAACCGTTATTTTTGGCAAACTCGAAGATAATGTCACTAGTACCCGCCTACAACAACTCACCAAAATTCGACGTGATCATGCTGCCAATGCCATGCGTGAATTAGCCGCTAATAATGTGATTATTCATCGTCGTGGCGGAGAATTTCATAATTATGTTTCCGTTAATTTCAATTTAGAATCATGGGGTTCAGGTCGTGCCAATAAGGTAGCCAGAAGCAATGATCCGCGCCATTTAATTTCTGATAACTACGCAGATGAAGCGGTTGATCAAGGCTTAAAATTTACTGCCATTGATGAAAAAATAAGTGATGATGAGGCGATTGATCAAGGCTTATCGCTTGATAAAAATCAGCCTCAGCAATGTGTTGAAGAAAATCATACAAAGCTCATGATTAAGGATGAAAAGCCAGCGATTGAGATAACAGAACAGAGTATCGAAGTAAAATCACAAACAGTCACCATCATGGAAAATCAAGCGCAATCAACAGAAATTAATCCTGTTGATAAAGAAGCAAGCAAAAGTGCAAAATCTCAAGAAAACAATATTATTCAAGCTCAACAACATCAACAATTTGATGAAGAAGAAATCGTATTATCACTGCAAAATAAGCTGTTTTCAGCCTTTGAAAAATTAGAAGATAAAGTCTGTACTCAACTCCGTAATATTGAAGAAAAATTCTGTTATTCAAATACTTCAAGTGTGGCCAATACAGCCAATCAAAGTGACCCTGTGATTGATACAGTGGCGAATACTGCAAATACCATAGCCTCTGAATCCAGTGATAAACTTGATCACAGCCAATATGCAAATCATGAAAATTTATCTGAAGCGGTGAGACTACTTGGTGATATTGAAGTCCCCAATAGAGAGACGATTCATCGTGTTATTCCAATGGATGAACTGATTTTTCCGACTCAACTAACCTCGTTTCAACGTGATAATTTAAAAGAATATCTATTACCGCGTGCCGATAATAAAGCCCAAGCACTACTGAAAATATTAGCTAAACGCTTAAATAATAATGCTAAACCCGTTAAAAACTGCATTGCTTATTTCTCCTCTTTGGTTAAAAAATCAGAAGCTAATACGCTGGATTTGAGTGTCGTTGAAATTGAAATGCAGATTGAACAACTGGATAAAAAAATCGAAGCCATCACATTGATCTATAATCAAGAACGGGATAATTACTATCACTGTCAAAACTTAGTGGCACAAGAAAAACAGAAGCATAATCTAGACTTTGAAGCAGCCGCTGAAAAGATTCAAATGACTGAAATATTAAGTAATTATGCAAAGAGACTCGAAGCAATGCATACCGCAGGACAGCCGTTATTTGATGCTAGAAATGCTTTGTCTGAATAGCCCAAAGTGTAAGTGAATATGCTTTGAGAGACTTGATTGCTGATCGAACAGTGTTAAGCAATACTCGCCAATATGGCTATCTATTCCTCATTTCGGCCAAACTGCCGAAATAGCTGCAATTCCTTGTCCACCATATGATTTTGCCGTATCAATATCTTCAAGTCCTAAACCACCTAAGGCATAAGCAGGTAAATTTAATTGATCGGTTAATTGTTGAAACCCTTGCCATGTAATCGGTTTAGCCATTGGATGTGATGTGGTGGCTTTAACCGCAGAAATAAATACGGCATCCGCTTGGATATACAGTGCCTTATCTAATTCATCTTGATTATGACAAGCAACAGTCAATAGTTTATTGGGCTGCATTGAAGGGCGAAAAGGGGTGTTATTCAGAATTGAACTGGATAAGTGCATTCCATCTGCGTCTTTAAGCCACAGTGGTGGTGAATTCAATAAGATTTTACCGTCATAGCGATGTACTAAGGCAATAGAATGACGAGCTAAGTCCATATAATCAGCATTAGACGATTCTTTAGCCCGAAATTGTACAAGGCGAATGCCTGATTTTAAAGCTGTTTCTAGTTTGTCTAAAAAGTTGGGCTCGTGTCGAGGCTCAGGCGTAATCAGACAGACATCGGGTAAACGTGCCGCCATAATGATCGGAATATTAGCTTCTGGAAAACGGTAGTCATCCAGCTGATTAATATCAACCCATTTTACGGGTTGACCTTCCTTCCCATAAGCTTCACCCGCAAAGTCATTAATTGTCCAAATTTGTAAAATAATGGATTGATCAGGGTAATGATGTTGAATTTTAATGAGCGGTTGGGCTTGAGCTGTATCAATTTGAATGCCGAGTTCTTCATGCAACTCCCGCTGCAAAGCAGATAACGCGGTTTCACCTTGCTCTACTTTTCCCCCTGGGAATTCCCATTTACTGCCTTGATGTTTATCTGCTGCCCGTTGGGCAATTAAAATTTGATCCGCTTGATTATGAATAACCGCTGCAACCACATGAATAAGTGCCTTCAAGAACGATACTCCGCATTGATCTTAATATATTCATAAGAGAGATCATTGGTCCAAACCTTGGTTTCAACGTCACCTCGTCCGAGTTGAATCGTAATGGTAATATCCTCTTTATTCATTTCTATTTGTCCCTTTTCTTCACTGTAAGTCTCAGCAGGCATTCCATTTGCCAGTAGTTGTGTATCACCTAGATAAAGACTAACTTTATTCACATCCAATTGCGCTATTTTGCTACGTCCCACCGCTGCTAATATCCGTCCCCAGTTAGGATCACTGGCAAATAAAGCCGTTTTAACTAAGGGTGAATGTGCCACGGTATAAGCCACTTCTCTTGCTGTTTCAATTGACTCAGCTTGAGTAACATGAATGGTAATAAATTTTGTTGCACCTTCACCATCACGAATAATCGTATGAGCCAGTTGTTGTAATAAATTATCTAATGCTGCTTGGAATTGAGCTGTTTGTTGTGGATTATTGGCATCAATACTAACACCTGATTGTCCTGTTGCCATTAATACTAAGGAATCATTGGTGGAAGTATCACCATCCACGGTAATGGAATTAAAAGATTGATCCGTTGCTGTTTGTAGCATCGCTTGTAAATGGCTTGCTTCAATCGCTGCATCAGTTGCAACATAGGCTAATAAGGTTGCCATATCAGGTTTAATCATCCCTGATCCTTTCGCAATTCCTGTTAGCGTTATTAGCTTGCCTACAATTTCAATTTGTGTGCTAATGCCCTTAGCAATAGTATCTGTGGTCATAATGGCTTGAGCGGCATCAAGCCAAGCATCTTCAGCCATATTGCTTAATGCCGTGGCAATCGCAGTAGGAAACTGATTAACGGCTAATGGTTCACCAATCACACCCGTTGAAAAGGGTAAGACTTGGCTTTGATCACAGCTTGTCTGTTCTGCCACACTGGCACAACATTGATAAGCTGCCTGCATCCCTGCATCCCCCGTGCCTGCATTAGCATTACCTGAATTAATCAATAAATAATGGGGTGTTGTTTTCGCTAAGTGTTTACGACAAATATGGACAGGGGCAGCACAAAAGGCATTACGGGTAAAAACTGCCGCACATTGTGTGCCTTCACTCATTTCGATTAGAACTAAATCTTTGCGTCCTTGATAACGAATGCCCGCTTCCACAGCAGCTAATTTAATCCCTTTTACTGGGTGTAATGTTTTAGGGGGGTGGAGTTGAACAGCCATTTTTTTTACCTTTAATATAGATAAAGACATCACTAAGCATAGTGCGCCCTGATCATGTTGCAATTACGCTGCATATTTTTACAATTTTTAAGAGACTAAGCAATTATTATTTGACGAAATCAAATAGGGTTTGATTTTTCAGAGTGAAATTGGAACGAAGGTAATAAAACTAGAAATAAAAAAGAAGGGTTTTAATGAATTTTAAAAAGCACGGGGGTGTAGGAATCCCCGTGAAGCGTTGGCTATTGAATTTATCTTGCTAGACTAATTTTTTTAAATTAAATATTTTGCTTGGATTTTAAGTGAAAAATAATAAGCGATACTGAATCTTTTTGTTAGGAATCTATATTCCTAAATAATCACTTCGCTAATTCTGATTTAAACAAATAATAAAATATAAATTATAGTTTAATCAATAATTTATAACTGATTCCTTTAGAGGGTGTCAGTTATTATTCTTGTAGCGAAGTCATTGTAAATATTGGGCGAACGGTTATGATTTGTAGAAAGGTGTTATCTAATTCACCTTTCTACATTAAGCATAAAGTCGCTATTTTTTAGTGATGTATGTGGTAAATGTGGTGTTCGTCACAGTAAGGTACAGGCACATGGCAAGAAGCACTTAAAGCCATTGCTTTAGCGCGCATGTTATTTGCACGACGCTTAAGAGCGCGAATTTGTACTTGATGCTCACCGGGTTTTAATTCAGAGGCACGTTTCTGATAACGCTCTGCTTGTAATGTCAATTTTTCTGCATGTAAATTAATATCATGACAGCTTCTGTAATCTGCATTAGCAAAGCTTGTACTGATCAGTAATGTAAGACCTGTTGCGATAACAGGTAAGGTTGTTGTTAACTTCATAACCAACTCCATTTGGTTTATTTTTTTAGAATGCCAGCTCATCCTTGAGCTGTGTTAAATCTGACAAGCTTAATCATTTTTGTCGCTTGTCTGCAAAGTCAATTATTGGTAACTACTTTGCGAGATCGTCTGCATAGACGAAATGTTGATGCGGCACAGAATTAATTTTCTGAACATCGCATGTATTCTGTATTGTAATTGCCCTTCCTCGTAAGTCATTGGCATAATGTTTTAATGACAGTATTTGCTGTCGTTGATTGGGTGCAAGTTGCATTGCCAATTGTCGATAATGTTGTGCTAATGTACTGAGTTGTATCACAGCGGGTAAAACCGCTTTGCAAGGTGGTTGACTTAATGCCTGTGTTGACCCTGTGGTCATTAATAGACTTAAACCTGCCACCCCAAGCACTCGGCGAGGGGTTAATCTCATATACAACTCCTTTATTTTCATCAGAATATTGCTGATCATCCGTAATCGGCATGGGTTCTGATGGATAAACTTTTAACAGTTTATTTATAATACACTGGCAAGTAAATAGTGATTGATTATATAAAAAAATAAGTTTTTCTATATTCTCTTAAGTGCTTGCTAGGTATTTATTAAGAGTGCATATTGACTGAATGGTTTTTAGAAAATTACCAGTGAAATTAAATAGAAGATATAAGGTCGCCGTTGTGATTAATGGGATTAATACGGGGATAAAAGGTGAAAGAATCAGATTAAATTCCTAAGCATAAAGCTCTGTACTGTTTGTATTACAGTGAATTGTCTTAGCCACCTCAATTTTTGGGAATTCTTGCGAAAATACCCAGACTTGATTAACGATAGGGCTAACTTCTGGTAAAGCTAACAAAGTTTCACGGCTACGTTGTTGGTCAAAAAAGGCGAAAGGCTCATCCAAAAGAATAAATTGATGTTGATTATCTTTATTAACTGCCAATTGTTCAGACATCGCAAAACGCAATGACAGCATAATCTGCCGTTGTGTGCCTGATGAAACTTCATCGAAATCAATAAAATCAGCAATCTGATTGGCATAAATACTGACTTTAAGATTCTTATCAATTTTAATTTGACTGTAACGTCCATTGGTAAAGGATGGCAGCATTCGAGAGGAATTTTTTGTAATCACTTGGTTAAACTGAGTTAAAAACTTTTGCGCGGCTGTATCGAGTAAATTGATGGCATGAATATTCACTTTACGATGGCGTTGATGCTGCTGAATATGTCGTTTAATTTGCATATATTCCTTACGCAAATTACCTGCTCTATGCGTACGCTGCATTTCTTGATCAATAGCAGTATTTAAGAGACTTTGATGATAACTAATATGATTACGTTGCCGAATTAAAATATGCTGTATCTCTTTTAGCGCGCTATGCGCTTGTTTACGATTGTAATGATATTGACTCAACTTCTTAATAAACTGTTTCCCCATCACCTTACGTACATTAACTTGAGGCAATAAACTAGGCGTTTGTGCTTTTTCTAGTAACATTACTTTAATGCGTTTAGGAATATCATCCATATCGTATTCAATATGCTTAAAGGTCGCATTTAATATGGCTTGAATCTCTTTACCCTTTTTCCGTAAGGGATCAATTACATTACCATCTAACCACCATGAATAAGATAAGCAAGCAGTATAGCTTGCGGCAATGGTCAAACCAATTTTAAGTAAACTTGAATTGTTCACTTCAGGCATATCAAACGGTAATGCAGGCAAGATTGCCATCCATTGTGGAAAAAATTCTAAACCCGTCCACCATAACCAGACCATAATCAACACAGGCAAGAGAAGATTAGTTAGACCATTAATGAGTCGATAGCGCGGTAACATTTTTCGATAAGGAATACGATCATGCGGGTAAACATTAAGGGTTTGATCCAATAAATGCAGGTATTTTTGTTTTTTATGATTGAGTGTTTCAAGAATTTCCCGCCCCTCAACCAAATCAGGTAGCCACGTTTCATCCAATTTCATAATAGCAATATCTTGATCATGCTGTTCTAACTGGGGTTGTAATTGCCGCAGCTGTTGCTTAATTTTTCGATTGGAAGCAATACACTCCTCAATCAAATGGTAATACTGATTAATGCCGACCATATTTTTAAGACTGGTTTTATTCGGTACGGTGAGTTCTTTTTGCATCAAATAAAAGGAGTCTGCAAAGGTACTGTAATCATAGCCAAGGATCAGCTTTAATTGTTTATTCACCTCATTGAGTGAAGCCGCTAGTATTCTTTTATTATTATCGAATAATTGAGCAGATGAATGCCCTTCTTTATCACAACGACGTGTCAATGAATAATACTTACCCGATTTTCGGAAATTAATCTTAGTGACACAGTATTCTGCCTGCCAATTGACTAATTTATTGGCATTCTGGGTTTGAATCGAAAAAGTACGTCCAAATAATGCAAAACAAAGTGCATCACTAATTGTACTTTTTCCAGCTTCATTCGCGCCATCAACCGTAATGACACCTTGCATAGGAATCTTCTCAATACTTAATTGCGTGTAACGACGGAAATTTTCAGCATAGATCGATTGAATAATCATAGTTTAAGCGGAGTCTACCGTTTTTTGATGTAATTTTTGAACCACAAATCGAACTGCATCTTGATAAATATCAAGATCGAAGTCGTCGTCATCTTTATATTGTTGAATATCAGTTTTGCAAAATTCTGCAAAACGTCGAGCAGTGGGAGATAAATTATCTATTTTTAACCAGCGTAGGTGTGTATCAATCGGCATGTAACATAATCTGCATTTAAATTTATTGTAATATTTTTTTTACGATTTCATTATCTATTATAGGCATGATTTTAAGGCTTTGGTGAAATAAATTTGTCACTATTTATAAAAAACTATGTCACTATTTAGCCTTCAGATACTTAATTCTCAGGGGGATAACGCAATGTTAATTGAAAGAGGGCTTAAACAATGATCATTCCACGCAGTGAGTTTCCAGGACGTTATGAGCGACATTTATTACGACGCAGCGATAATGTTTTATTTCAAACCCGCAGTACCGAGCTAAGTGACGATAGCCTATTACAAGCACAAAAAGAAGACCACGAAGAAATTGTTAAATTTCATGAGGATTTTTCTCAAGCACTGGATGAAACCGTCAAACTAACCCCTTCGGTTGAAAGCGATATTATTCTTGCTTTAAAAGATCGCTTAGAACGCTTATACGAACAAGCTTCTCGTCTTGGGGATAAACAGGATGAACACAAACAAGCCCTAAAAAAGCTTTTACTGCTGATTATGTCCTCTATCCGTCAAGGTGCAGGTAATGATATGCAGGCGCATCAAGAGTTAGATCAAGAAGACCAAGCTCGTAGCGCACACTTTCAATTACTCGAATCGAATTTAGTTGCCGATTTACTCTCACCTGATTCTGTCATCGAGAGACAAGACTTAGTTGCAACCCTATTAAATAGCAGTAAAGATGAGCTATCTACGGTATTACAACTATTTGAGTACCAACAGTTAATTAAAATCATGGAAGAAGCGGGCGATTTACTGGATCGCTTAATTCATGCTAATCATGATATGTCTGAGGCAATGGAAAAATATGCCTTTATACAATCATATGCTCAATATTTAGTCGATAATATTCAAACTGAATCCAAGTAAACATCTACTTATTCGCAAGGTGGCTGTCTTTTAAACACGACCTTAGCTGTTAAAACGATTATTATTTTAATAAAAGTTATTTGTTTTAAAGGAAAAATTATGTTCAATAAGATTTTAGTCACCTTAATTTTACTACTTAGCAGTCAAGCTTTATGGGCTGAACGCTGGATTGCAAAATGTAGCGATGGGCAACATATAAGCTATATGCAAAACCATAATGGCACAGGCTACTTGTTTACTCAGGTAACTACACCCTTTGGGAAAAATGAAGCCTTTCCTATTGCAACATTACAATATAGCAGTAAAACAGCAGTATCCATTTGTGGTCAAATATTGGGGAATAAAGACCCAAAAGGACAAGCGATTGCACAAGTCTGTATGAACCGTGATCGACAAATTATCTATATAAAATTTAATCATCCGCGTGAAAATAATGGTATTCAAGAAGGTGAATTCTGCAAAGCATCCATTGATATTTTGCAAGAATTTTAATCAAACCTAATAGTATGTAATACGCTGCTATTTTGTCGTATAACCTTGGGGGTTATTTGATTGCCAACGCCATGTGTCATCACACATTTCGCTTAAGCCCCGTGTTGCAGTCCAACCCAAGGTTTGTTCGGCATAACTCGGGTCAGCATAACAAGTGGCAATATCACCGGGGCGACGGGCAACAATTTTATAAGCAACTTGATTACCCGAACTCTTCTCGAATGCTTTAACCATATCTAAAACAGAATAGCCTTGCCCAGTACCTAAATTAACCGTGAGAAGATTATCGAGTTCTGTCTTTTCAAAGGCTTGTAGGGCTTTAACATGCCCTTTAGCTAAATCAACTACATGGATATAATCCCGAACACCCGTACCATCAGGGGTATCATAATCATTTCCAAATACGGATAAATATTCATATTGACCCACCGCAACACGGGAAATATAAGGAATTAAATTATTAGGAATATCATTAGGATCTTCACCTATACGACCTGATTTATGTGCGCCGACGGGATTGAAATAACGGAGTAAAGAGACTTTCCATGTATTATCAGCAAAATAAATATCGCGTAAAATATCCTCAATAAACAACTTAGAGCGTCCATAAGGATTGGTTGCACTGAGGGGGAAATCTTCTTGAATCGGTAAGGTCTGAGGATCACCATAAACGGTTGCAGAAGAGCTAAAGACCACTTTTTTAATACCATTATCGCGCATAGCATTAAAAAGAATAATACTACCTGAAATATTATTATCGTAATACTCTAAGGGCATTTCAACCGATTCGCCTACCGCTTTTAAACCTGCAAAGTGAATAACAGAATCAATCGAATGGGCTTGCATCACGGTATCTAAAAAAGCCCGATCTCGAATATCACCTTCATAACAAGTCACTTTTTCACCTGTTAATTCTGCGACTCGCTGCAAAGAAATTTCTGAACTATTACTGAAGTTATCAACCACAATGGGGGTAAACCCTGCTTGAATTAATTCAATACAGGTATGTGATCCAATGTAGCCTGCCCCACCTGTTACCAATACATTTTTACGCATCATGCTATTTTCTCTTTATTTATAATTTTTTTATTCTTATTAGCTTTCAATTCAATTTAATTGAACTAAACCTAATGGTCAACTAAGCCCGAACAAGGGGCATAGATGCGTAAAAATTAACGGATCATTGCCTATATAACAAACTTATTCAGTTTATTTGGTCGGTTACAAGGGATTATCTGCGCTATGTTCATCTTCTACCAACCTTCCCCATAAATCATGTTCATCTGCATGAGTAATTTCAACCTCTACAAATTGTCCTGACTCCAACATTTCACCTTCAATATAAACTTGTCCATCAATTTCAGGCGCATCTGCGGCACTACGAGCAATCGTTAGATTTTCTTCAAGCTGATCGGTTAATACCACCAATCTTTGTCCGACCTTTTTCGCTAATTTCTTAGCACTAATCTTAGCTTGAAGCTGCATAAATTCTTCTAAACGGGCTTCTTTAATATCATCAGGCACAGCTTCAGCAATATCATTGGCAACTGCACCGTCAACGGGCGAATAGATAAAGCAGCCGACCCGATCTAATTGCACTTCTTGGATAAAATCGAGTAGTTGTTGAAAATCTTCATCGGTTTCACCTGGAAAGCCGACGATAAAGGTGCTACGAATCGTAATTTCAGGACAAATCTCACGCCACTTCTTAATCCTTGCCACGACCTTTTCAGAATGAGCAGGGCGTTTCATGGCTTTTAATATTTTCGGACTAGCGTGTTGAAATGGAATATCTAAATACGGCAGAATTTTACCTTCAGCCATTAAAGGAATCAGATGGTCAACATGCGGATAAGGATAAATATAATGTAAACGTACCCAAATACCGAGTTCGCCGAGGGCTTCGGCTAATTGCTGAATATGGCTTTTAATCGGTCGTCCCTGCCAAAAGCCTGTTTGATATTTCACATCAATCCCGTAGGCACTGGTATCTTGTGAAACCACCAATAATTCTTTGACTCCTGCTTTAACCAAATTTTCAGCTTCTTGCATAACCTCAGCAATCGAACGAGTGACTAAATCACCGCGTAAGGCAGGAATAATACAAAAGGTACAACGGTGATTACAACCTTCTGATATTTTTAAATAAGCATAATGACGGGGAGTTAACTTAATCCCTTGTGGCGGGAGTAAATCCATATAAGGATCATGCGGAGCAGGCAAATGTTTATGTACCGCATGCATAACTTCTTCATAGGCATGAGGCCCTGTTACCGCTAAAACATCAGGATGCGCTGCTAAAACTTTATCTGATTCTGCCCCTAAACAGCCCGTTACAATCACACGACCATTTTCATCCAGTGCTTCACCGATTGTCTCTAGTGACTCTTCAACCGCTGCATCAATAAAACCACAGGTATTGACAATCACCAGATCGGCTTGATCATAAGAGGGTAAAATATTGTAGCCCTCAGAACGTAATTGGGTCAGAATTCTCTCAGAATCGACTAATGCTTTTGGACAGCCCAAGCTGATAAATCCAACACTGGCAGCGGTATCATTTTGAATCTTATCATTTTGCATTACAGTCTTATTCCATCCCATCTTAAAGTTAAGCCCGCGATTCTAACTGAAAAGCCACTGTACGGGATAAGGCATTTAAGTTTTTGGTGGAGATTCTTGTTGACTCGATTTTTCTTCTATCCTCTTTTCTTCCACTCCCGGAACTAAATCAATTCCACCTTTTGCCCAAGGGTGACAGCGTAAAATACGTTTAACCCCTAAGTAACTGCCTTTAATTGCCCCATAATGTTCAATAGCCGTATGGGTATAACAAGAACAGCTTGGATAATAACGACAATTACTACCCAACATAGGGCTTAAAACCAGTTGATAAGCCCGAATAATAATCAGTAAGATAGTTTTCATTTTCCGTACAGCGTTTTAGGGTCAATTAAAGGCTCAGAATCAATAATAACTTTTTGATCTTGTACGAGTTTATAAAAACAGGTTTTTCGCCCTGTATGACAAGCAGGACCAATTTGATCGACCATTAATAAAATAGTGTCATTATCACAATCAAAACGCATCGCTTTTAAGGTTTGAATCTGTCCAGATTCTTCACCTTTACGCCAATATTTTTGCCGTGAACGCGACCAATAACACACCCGCCCCGTGTTTAGCGTTTCTTGAATAGATTTCGCATTCATCCACGCCATCATGAGTACTTCACCCGTATCATGTTGTTGAGCAACAGCAGGAATAAGCCCATCACTATTATATTGAAGCACGGAAATTTCAGTTTTTAAATCACTTGATTGAGACATAATTGATTACTTTGGTTGGATATTTAAACTTCACTCCACATACGCAATAAATTCGAGTATGAGGTGCTGATTTTAGCAGTGGTTTCGGAATCCGCTTGGGTGCTGATTAAAGTATCTCGGGCTTGTCCTAGCTCATACAATAACTCACGTTGCTTAACATCTTTGACCATACTTTGTGCCCATGTTACCGCCACAAGGCGTTCACCTTGAGTCACTTCATTGACTTTATGCCAACTACTGGAAGGATAAATAACCGCATCACCTTTATCAGGACGCACGGACTGTTCGCCATAAGGAGTACGAATAACTAATTCACCGCCTTGGTAGTCTTTATTGCTGTTTAAACAGATCGTGGTTGAAATATCACTGCGATAACGTCCATTCATGGGACCCATAATAGGATCATCGACATGAAAACCATAGTGCATGCCTTGACGATAGCGAACATAAAATGCGCCTGCTAATTTGAGGGGAAAAGCCGCTGCTTGGTATTCTGCATTTTGCAGTAATGCCCCCATGACAATTTGATTTAATTGCTGGTTTAATTGATCTTGAGGAGAAAGTTCTAAGTTATTCTTGACTCGACGGGCTTCTTTACCTGCTGAAAGCTTGCCATCCACAAAGTTGGCATTCTCTAGCAGCATATTAACCGTTTCTAAACGGTGTGAATCCAGTAAATTTTTTATATGTAATAGCATAAATTTCGTCTGTTTGTGACTTGCCTTCAATAGGATATGTTCGGTAGTCTACGCTTTTAGGTTTAGGGCAATAAATAGGAGCATATCATGCAACTGAAAGTATTTATTGATGGTCACGAAGATATTATTAAAGTACCTGATAATATCGTTAAAAGGGCAAGTGATTATTTCAATATGATGGATACCGATATGGATCGCGGTTATCAAATGAGTCATACGTGGACAGAAAGTCCTGATTTATATCAAAAATGTCAAATCGCCGCTGACCACATTTTAACAGCACTCGAAACTCATAATGATAAAACTGCCACATTGATGGCGGCTTATATTCTCAATCGTGTTCCCCATGTTCAAGAAGTTCATCTTGATCTCACGGGTAATATGAATGAACATGAGATCGTTGCTTAAGCATCGCCATGAAATTTCCCATCCATAAATCTATTTCGGTTGTGGATGGTAATGGATATGAATAGCGGTCTACTGACCTTAATAACCTTATTTTATTGCAGCGATACCGATGGGTACGCTAAGACACCTAATATTATGCCAGCATTTACATCTCCTCCTTCCTCTCCCTCACAAAATCCTGTTTCTGGTTTACAAGAAGTTAAAGTAGGTACATTTATCTTTGAAAAAAAGAATGCCTTACCTGATTTTCTCTGTGACGATATGATTAAACGCTTTGAAAGCAATCAAGCGGATCAATATGCGGGTAAAGTCGGCGCAACAATGAATAATATGCAGTCGATAAAAAAAACAACTGACTTAGTGGTGAGCGGCAAACAACATTGGCAAGATGCCGATAACAATTTATTTCGCTCTCTGGGAATGGCATTAAATGAGTTTAAGCAAAAATTTCCCTATTTTTCTGATATGTCACGCTTTCAAGATATGGGCTATAACTTACAGCGTTATCAGGCAGGAGAGTACTATCATTGGCATGTCGATAATGACAATTTAGCCTTAGCTTCACGACAGCTAGTTGCACTATGGTATTTAAATGATGCACCTAAGCAAGGCGGTGAAACAGAATTTATGCATCAAAATATTAAAGTTAAACCCGAAAAAGGTAAGTTAATCTTATTCCCCCCTTTTTGGACGCATGAACATCGAGCCGTTATGGTTGGTAAAGGAGTTAAATATATTGCGACCACATGGATCACTTTTCGATAAGGACAGTTTAGAGATATTGCTTTTTGATCTTCCACTATTTATGCACTAAATTAGTGCATATTTTAATAAAAATGCACTAATTTAGTGCATTCATTTTTTCTATTCATGTAAATACCCCTTAAATATCATCAAATTCTGCTAATTATCGCATTTTTTAGGTTGGTATGATCCTTGCATCAATAATCTTGAATACCCTATAATCTTGAATACCCATTTATTTTTATAAAAAGGCAATTTATGAAACTCTTAATTAAAAATATTGCAATTGTTGCAACTATCTCATGTACTTTAAGTTCTCAAGCGTTCGCGGGGGCAAGTGCCAATATCGGCATTATGTCTGACTATGTATGGCGTGGTATGACGCAAAATGACGGTGACTATTCTGTAATGGGTGGTCTTGATTATGAAATGGATAATGGACTTTATGTTGGTACATGGGCAGCAGAAGTTGCTAATGGTGCTGATGATATTGAAGTTGATATTTATGCAGGTTTTTCAAAAGAACTTAGCAATGGTTTTGGCTATGACATTGGTGTAATTAGCTATATTTACCCTGGTGTAGATGCAGATTTTACTGAAGTTTATTTAACAGGTTCTTATGGCCCAGTTGAATTAGGTATTGCTAATACTGTATCTGCAGATGACTCAAGTATAGAAGGTGATGTATATACCCACTTAACATTGAGTAAGGATATTGGTCCATTTGGTGTCAGTGCCACCCTAGGAAATTATGATTTGAATGCAGGTGGCGATCGACAAAATTATCAATTAGCAGCAAGCTATGCAATTCCTAAAGGTTTTGGTGACCTAACAGGTGCAGTTGATAAATTATCGAGTAATGGTGTCACTGATGATACAAGAGCCTCTTTAACTTGGTCAAAAAGTTTCGACTTTTAAACAGTCATGAGTATTTGCCTCACCATTCAATAAAATTAGGGTGAGGTATTTTTTATTTATATAGAAGAAATAATAGTAGGAGATGTAAATAATGAAATTGGTTACAGCCATTATTAAACCTTTTAAATTAGACGATGTGCGCGAAGCACTGTCTGACATTGGGGTTAAAGGTATTACAGTCACAGAAGTTAAAGGCTTTGGTCGTCAAAAAGGG
>WFRR01000042.1 GCA_015486375.1 Thiotrichaceae bacterium | reverse complement strand
CGCGTTTAAGATCCTAATTCATTAACAAATTTATTTATATTCTGGATTAAAATAACAGAATGTAAATAATAAAATCAAAGATAAACTGTCACTTCTTTATAAAAATAATATGACAGCACCGTTATAAAATCCCATCGGTCTTTCACTATGATAAAATCACGCCCTCGCTACTTAAACCTTTTAAAAATTCATCTCCCTATTACAGGAATCGTTTCAATATTACATCGTATCAGTGGTATTTTATTATTCTGCTTTATTCCCGTTTTTATCGGAACATTAAAATACAGTCTATTCAGTGAAATCACTTTTCAAAACATTCAGTATTTTATCTATAAACCTTTTATTACCTTATTACTATTTATTTTTATATTGGTATTAATGCAACATTTCTTTGCAGGATTACGGTTTTTATTAATGGATTTAGACTGTGCAATGGATAAATTTTCCAGTCAAAAAACGGCACAAATCAGCTTATTACTCAGTGTAGTGAGTACACTTGCCATTATGTGGGGAATTTACGCATGAAGGGTTTCTCAGCATGGTTATTACAACGACTCACTGCCGTCTATATGGTGGTATTTATTCCGCTTACATTTTGGATCATATTGAGTGGAATGCCTTGGGATTTTGAGGCATGGCAAAACTTACTGAATCGAACCACGGTACAACTTGCCGTACTACTTTTTGTTTGGGCATTACTATTTCATGCGTGGATAGGCTTACGGGATGTCATTATTGACTACTTAAATCCCATTGGACTGAGACTCACTGCCCTAAGTTTAGTGGCTCTGTTTCTATTGACTCATGCAATTTGGATAATAAAAATATTATGGCTTTCTTAAATCATTCTAAAGTTCCCGTGCATCGTTTTGATGCTTTAATTATTGGTGCAGGAGGCGCGGGTTTAAAAGCGGCTTTGCAACTTGCCAATGCTGATCTCAAAGTAGCCGTTATTTCTAAAGTTTTTCCGACCCGTTCACATACAGTAGCTGCCCAAGGGGGAGTCAATGCAGCTTTAGCTAATGTCAATGATGATAACTGGCACTGGCATATGTTCGATACCGTAAAAGGCAGTGATTATTTAGGTGATCAAGATGCGATTGAATATATGTGTCGTGCGGCTCCCCAAGTTGTGTATGAACTGGAACACTCTGGCGTACCCTTTTCACGTTTGAAGAATGGCAAGATTTACCAACGTAAATTTGGTGGACAAAGTCAAAATTTTGGTGGTGGTCAAGCAGCAAGAACCTGTGCTGCGGCTGATCGCACAGGTCATGCGATTCTGCAAACCTTATACCAACAAAATCTGCGTAAACAAACACACTTTTTTACAGAATATTTTGCGGTTGATTTATTCCGTAATAAAAGTGGACAAGTATTAGGTGCATTAGCATTTTGTATTGAAACAGGTGAACGCATTATTATTGATGCACGTACGACCTTATTGGCGACTGGGGGTGTCGGACAATTATTTAAAACTTGTACGAATGCCCTGATTAATACAGGTGATGGTATTGCAATGGCAATGCGAGCAGGCATTCCTGCCCAAGATATGGAATTCTTCCAGTTTCACCCAACAGGTATTGCTGGAAAAGGCATGTTAATCAGTGAAGCTGTTCGTGGAGAAGGCGGTATTTTAATTAACTCCGAGGGTGAACGTTTTATGGAACGTTATGCCCCTTCTGCTAAAGACCTTGCTAGCCGTGATGTAGTGAGTCGAGCAGTTGCGACTGAAATTCAGGAAGGTCGGGGCTGTGGTGAAAACAAAGATCATGTCTGGTTAAATTTAGATAATGTTGATCCAGAAACGGTTAAAAAACGTCTCCCCGGTATTCGGGATTTATGTCTGACTTTCTTAGGCATTGATCCTGCTGAAGAAGCGATTCCTGTTACACCTACAGCCCATTATACAATGGGAGGGATTCCCTCCAATCGACACGGGCAGGTGATTATGCCGACTCAAAATCATGCTGAAAGTATTGTTTTAGGCTTATATGCGGCGGGTGAATGTGCCTGTGTATCTGTCCACGGGGCAAATCGTCTAGGGGGAAATTCACTGCTTGATATTCTCGTATTTGGACGGGCTGCGGCGAATTCAATGATTGAATATTTAAGCGAAAATCCTTATCACAAAACAATCGATGCGGAACTTATTGATCAAGCTATCGCCCGTTTAGATCGTTGGGATAAGCCAAATAATAATGTCAATCGCTCAATAAACGCAAACGATCAGGAAGAGCCAGTTTATCAAAATGACAACGTCGCTTTATTGCGAGATGAATTGCGTAAAATTATGGAAGATCATTGCAGTGTCTTCCGTAATGAAAGCGTTCTTCAAGAAGGTATTGATAAGTTAGAGCAATTATTTAAACGTATTAATACCGTTGCCTTACACGATCATAGTAAAATATTTAATACGGCTCGGGTTGAAGCTTTGGAGTTAGAAAACCTAGCTGAATGTGCAATGGCAACGATTGTATCTGCCTTGCATCGGCATGAAAGTCGGGGCGCACATACCCGTATGGATTACCCTGATCGGGATGATAAAAATTATCTTAAACACAGTCTTTATTTTAGCAGTACAGATCAGCCCGAGTATAAAGCAGTCAAGACTCAGCCGATAACGGTTGATACATTTCCACCCAAGGAGCGGGTGTACTAATATGAAATTCTCTATTTATCGTTATCATTCTGAATCAACAGAGCAGCCCTATATTCAAGCATATGAATTAGCCGACAGTGAAATTGATGCAGGTATGATGTTATTGCAAGCTTTGATTAAACTGAAAGCCCAAGATGAAAGTCTAAGTTTTCGGCGTTCTTGTCAAGAAGGTGTTTGTGGTTCAGATGCTATGAATATTAATGGTAAAAATGGTTTAGCCTGTGTGACTCGACTGGCTGATTTAAAACAGCCGATTCAACTACGTCCCTTACCCGGAATGCCTGTGATTCGCGATTTAATTGTTGATATGCAGCCTTTCTTTAAACATTACAATGATGTCAAGCCATGGTTAATTACTAAAGACCCTGAGCCTGAACATGAATGGAAACAAAGCCCTGAACAACGCGCCAAGTTAGACGGTTTATATGAATGTATTCTCTGTGGTGCATGTACTGCCTCTTGTCCATCATCGTGGTGGAATCCAGATCGTTTTCTAGGCCCTGCGGCCTTATTGCAATCAGCGCGTTTTATTATTGATTCCCGTGATCAAGCCACAGATGAACGTCTAAATCAGTTAGATGATGCTTACAAACTATACCGTTGTCATACAATTATGAATTGTACGCAAGTTTGTCCTAAAGGCTTAAACCCTGCCAAAGCGATTAGCAAGCTTAAACATGAAATGTTAAAAAAGAAACTCTAAGAATGTCAATAGATATGAATCACCTTCGTTGGAAATGCCGTCGAGGTATGCTGGAATTAGATATTTTACTGAATCAATTCCTTCAATCGGGTTATCAACAACTGGACTTAGCCGCACAGAAAGATTTTAACCGTTTACTGGAATATTCCGATACGATGTTACTGTCATTATTAATGGGACAAACCAGTGCCAGTGATCGAGCCATTGCTACCGTTATCCAAAAAATCCACGCCAGCAATACCCTCCCTAATACCCCGCAATAAGCTTTGCATTCAACCGTGTTGCTCTAACTTGCTCGCACGGTTTATCAGCTTATTACATGCAATTTCAATCCTTATTGTGCTATTTGTATTTGAAATACCAAACTTACACAAGGGCTTATTAATACTGATTATTATCTTAGCGGGTCGCTATTATTATCGCCTACATATTCAAAAAAAATCAGTTAATTCGATTAGAGAAGCACGGGTTGATACAAAGAATCAATGGCAAATTTATTGTCAATATCAAGCTGAACCACTGACAGTTCGTCTACTGGATAACAGTTTGTTAAAGCACTATTTGATGATTCTTAATTTTAAAGCCGAATCAGGTAAAGTTTATAGCTTAATTTTACCAACTGATGCGATTGATGCTCAATTAGCACGACAAATCAGGTTACATATTCGACTGAGTGATTGAGTAGTGCATTGAGCCTGTATTATATAA
Source organism: Thiotrichaceae bacterium (assembly GCA_015486375.1). Lineage (GTDB taxonomy): Bacteria > Pseudomonadota > Gammaproteobacteria > Thiotrichales > Thiotrichaceae > S015-18. The sequence goes on along the minus strand of WFRR01000042.1, from coordinate 4,844 downwards.
TTAAATTGCACCATTGGGTTCGTCAGGAGGGGTATTTTTTTGCTGCTGTTCACGTAGTTCTTTTTGCAAACTTTTTAAACCTTGATCGAGGGACTTACCTAACTCACCAATGCCTTGTGATAAAGCCTGATCAACACCTTTTAGGCTATCCTGCATAAAGCTATTGAGTTCATTAACCACTGCACCCATTGCGCCGCTAACCATGGAACCCATTGTCTTTTGTACATCAACGCGCCAATCATTATCAACACGGACTAATACAGTTCTTACAGGAATTCTAACATCGCCTGTATTGCCGCCATATAAAATAGTTGCAACTTCAGCCGATTGTTCTAAAACCTTAACTTCACCTGTTTCAAAACGTTGTGCTTTTAATTTATCGCTTTCAATAAATTTTAGGTATTTAGCACTTTCCCATGTAGAGAGTTCTTTGGCTTTATCCATATTTTTATCTTGTACTGCTTGCCAAAATTCATTGGTTATTGCGACAGCATTTTGTGATTCAGATGAGAGTAGACAACCTGAAAGCAATACAGATAAGAGACTAACTAAAAATAATGTTTTATATTTTATATTCATTGAATAAGAGTTCCTATAAGACTCGATGGCTCAGCAGACACACTGGTGGGCTAAGTTTAGGTAGTATAATGTCTAGTAATATAAGGCTAGCAAATTTGCTTTCAACCCCCTACTGGTATGTTATTAAGATGTAAGCATTTGATTGAATGTTGGTAAATCAATACATTTTATTTGCTGATCTTGCGCGATTTTATGACTATCTTGCGTGTTATAACCCCATGTTGCCAACTGCAAATCAATATGAGATAAATGTGTATTATCAAGGATATTAAGTAAGGTTTCTAAACGATCTTCAACAAAAACAATATTTGTACCTCTATATTGTCTAGAAATTTTTTGTAAAACTTGTTGTTTATTTAAAGGCTGATCCAACCCAAATACAAATTCATTCTCAAGATATATATCCTCTGCATTGAGTATTTCATATACAAATTTTTCTGATTTTGTCGTGACGATATAACAGATATGCTCGCTGCAATTGACTAAGTAGCGCAAAGAATCTGCAATATGATCGAACATAGGGTTTTTAGCTAACCAATCCTCTCGATCCGTCTTAAGCCATTCATTTCGTGTTTGTGTTAAGGCAGATTTTAACTCAGCGATATTAAGGTGATGATTCTTTATTAAAGCTTGAGTTTCGGAAGCATAGTTTTGACAAATATGCTCAACAGACTGACCGATATGTAATAAACGCACGATCAATATCGCTTCATAACCTGTTTCAAGCTGTGGACGAACTTGTCTAAACTGCTGAATAGTGGCTTCAGATAATGCAATGCCTTGCATATCATCCCATAGAGATTGAGCCGCTTTCCAAGCTGCAAAGGTAATTTCAATCATGCTATCACAAATCACACCATCAAAATCGAGTGCGTAAACAAGGGGTTTTTGCATCACCATTATCCTTTAGAAAGATAGTCAAAAATAAGCGGAGGAATTTTAGCTTATTTTTGATTGTTAAGAATAGGATTCTTATTTTGAAGCATAAATTCTAACGTTGTTAATGAGGCAGATTGTTTAAATGATTGCATAAAAACAGCAGCTGAAGGAACAAAATAGCCCTCATCAGGCCATTGTGTACCGATCTTAGGTGGGTTTTGGAAAGTTTTGGTTTTATTTAAATAGCTTGTATAGGTTTTTTTAAACGCTGCCCGTAAAGTGGCAACAACTCGGGTTAGTTCAGACGTACTAACATACGCTTTTGGATAAGACCATGTTGTTGCACCCATAACATCCTGCATTTGCCAATCTTTTTTGGATGAATCACTATGTTGGTTATGGCAGCTCGCACATGCTTTAGCAACAACCTTATCAGCAAACATCGCGGTATAACGTTGACTATCTTGATCAAAAAAGAATTGTGGTTGTTGTGTAGTTTTGATTTTTGTAAAGTACTTTTCTTGTAGACCCGTAAATTTATTCGCACTATTAATCGGAAAATCTGAACCTAAAAATAGACTTAAGGCAATGGGGCTTTTTTCTAACTGAGCGGCAACGTCACGCAGAAATAAAGCAGGCAATGGACCTTGATCAGTCTGTGCAGTACGCCATTCTTCACCAAACTGTAAGCCCGCGCTTTTACCTTTTACAACAATTCTTTTTGTCCATTGAGTTCGCATTTGATTATTTTCTTCCGCTAGTATTTTAAAAAGTGTATTAACAGGAATTCTATCATTTTTATTTATAGCATCTGGCTCAGGTAGTGGTATAGGAGATTGCACAAAGAAATAGACTGTTAATAATATAATCACGAGTGCTGCAATCATATCAATATGATTAATCTTCATAACGAGTCCTTTTATTAGTATTATATTTTTTATCTGAATAAGGGTCTTTTTCACCTTGCATGTACTGGTGAATTTTGTATTGTTCTAAACGGTTTTTAACTTTAGTTGGGGTTTGCATAATATGATTACCATGAAAGTCATGACAACTTAAACAGCTAGACCAGTTTTTTAGTTTAATTAAGTCTTGATGTGAAATATCAATGGGATCATTTTTAATAGTTAAATCTTGATGGCAGTGTTGACAGTTATCGACTTTAGATGTGACCCTAAGCCCTGTATGTTCTTTATGACAGGAAACACAAAATTGAGCTTTTATACTTTTTCGTGCTTCACTAAAACGAGGTTCATTAAAGCGATATATAGGGTGCTTATCATTTTCTCGGTAGTGACAAGCTAAGCAGTCTTTACTATTAGGTAACTTAAAATTAAAGCTGGCTAATGACTGACGTTGCCCCAATAAATACGAAATATTTGCTTGAATTTGCTGTCGTAAGGAGCCTTCAGCGATTTCATGACACTCATTACACACTAAATTTTCATGCCCTATATTCATTTCACCTGCGACACGAAAGTGATGTAAATAGGATGATGAAAGTACTAGAATAGTAAGAATTGAGACCAATAGCCCTAGTAGATAACCATTGAACATTATTTTTTTAATCATTTTAATACGAAGCCACAATATAGATATGAAATCCAACTAATGAGAGTAATAATAAAGACAAACTAATATGGATGGCTAACCATAATTTAAAATAGCGAATACGTTGTGCAGCTTGCTTTATATGTTCATGATTAAAAATACCAACTAAAAAATTAGAAAAGTAAACACTGCTTAAAAGGAGTAAATAAGCCCCGCCTAATTGAGTTGAATGGATAAAAAATACTAAGGGTGCAAAAGCACCACGGAGTTTATGTTGTCGATATCGGCTCGCGGGTACATGCGGAGTTTCACATTTTCGGTTATATGCCATTACAAATTGTGAAAGAATATAAGTAAGCAGCCCTAAGCCACTGTATATTTTATAATTTTCATTATTTTGTAATGTTTCTAGCCACGCTAATTTCCAATTAAAGAGCTCCTGAGCAAAAAAAGCCAGAAAAAGGAGTATGGCGACATAGGCATATTTTTTTGATTGATTGACCTTATGTGATTTAGGGCTAGAAAAATTTTCAATATGAATACGTTGTTTAGCAACATTAGCTAACGATAAGTAATTTGAGACTGCTGCTAAATAAGGAGCTGAACCACAGATATAAATATCAGCATTAGGGTAATTTTTTAGAAGCTGGTTGATATGAGTTTGATTAATTCGTTCTGATTGATCGGTGATTCGAATATTAATATCAATATTGGGGTTCGATGCTGCAATATCATTTAACTCAGTTTGATAAACTACTCGATATTGATTTAATACGCTATAATCAATTAATATCTGCCGTGAATCGCCTATGTCACTATCAATGGTTTTAAGAAAGGCTATAATAGGTGTAATACCAATACCAGCTACTAAACAGATAAGGGGTTTAGCTGTAATTAAATTAGGAGTCACATCACCCATCGGTTCTGATATTCTAATAATGGCTTTATTATTGGTGTTTAATAAGCGATGTAAATAACTGGAAAATTTACCATAAGGTTCTCGCTGTACTGTTATTTCTCTATAACGCGTTTCACTGGCTGAATTACTCAGTGTATAGCGGCGCATTTCCCATTTACCGTCAATATAAGCTTGAACAATAATATGCTGCCCCGCTTTAGCAGGATAAAAAGGGTTTGATTTTGATTTAAAACGAAAGATTTTAGTGTAATCAGACAGTTTTTTAATAGAACTGACTTCAACATCTGTCCAAACATCATTACCCATTAACTCTGACAAGAGTGGATGGCAAGCTGTACAAACAGAACCTGCACCTGAACAAGCAATTAAACTATCAATTTTTTTATAATGATACTTAAGAGTAGGACTCACTTCACTGCGTTTAAGTTTCATACACTGACAGAGTATATCGCTATCATTGTAAGCAGGATAGTGACTGTTTTTATTATTATTTTTCATATCACAACACACTGATAATAGAACAAGAACAAAGATATGATACTTATGATTAATATCTTTGTATTTTATTACCAATGTGAAGAAATTTTAGATTAGTGGTTAAGGTCTTTTTTTATGACGCTTAAGTCGTTAGCGTTAGACTTAGGTTATCAATTAAACGAGCTTTTCCAAGCTGGGCAGCCACAAGAATGACTAGCTGAGTTTGTTTCTGAGTAGGTACTTGTAAATCAAGCTGCTGACGTACCTCTATATAGTCAGGCTGAAATCCTTGCTCAGAGAGTTGTTGATAAGCCCGTTTTTGTAAAGCAGAATAATCACGCTGACCTGCCATAATTTTATCGCGTAGAGATTGTAAGCACTGATACAGAAGAGCTGCCTGTTCTCGCTCATTGACACTCAGGTAACCATTACGGGAACT
>WFRR01000041.1 GCA_015486375.1 Thiotrichaceae bacterium | reverse complement strand
GTTATCAGCAAGACTTAAAAGCCCGCTGGGATAATCAAGCCTGTTTAGATTTTGCAACAGAAACAGGTGAAGCCAAGGGTAAAGAGATCGGTAAAGAAATCGGTAAAGAAATTGGTAAGAAAATGGGAGAAAAAATTGGGGAGAAAAATAAAGCGATAGAAATCGCTAAAAGTCTACTGGATGTTTTAGATACAAAAACGATTGCACTAAAAACCAACTTAACGCTTGAAGAAGTAGAAAATCTTTAAATGTTAAATACTCAGGAGAAAAATTATGATGGAAGTCGCTTCCCTACGCTATGGAGTTATTTTTAAAAAGGCCTTTTGTCAACCGCATATTTTTTCAGCCTTTGCCAAGGCATTTACGGGCATTGATATTAAAGTGAATGAGGTAGAAACAGAGAAATCTTTTTCTCCTGTGATTGGCAATGTTGATAGTCGTTTTGATTTATTTGCCGAGGATAAAAAGAATCGGCTTATTATTGATATTCAACACCGTCGCTATGATGATCATTATGACCGTTTTTTGCATTACCACTGTGCCGCGTTATTAGAACAAGCGGTCAGTCATGCTAACTATAAGCCCAAAATGCAGGTGGTTACCATTGTGGTGTTAACCTCAGGTGACCGTCATAAAACGGATTTATCCATTATCGATTTTGAACCGAAAAGATTGGATGGGACGGGGATTGGCGAAACGCAACATAAAGTGATTTATCTCTGTCCTAAATATGTCAATGATCAAACCCCTAAACCGTATCGGGAATGGCTCAATGCCATTAATGACAGCTTAGATGAACAGGTAGAAGAAACGCATTTTCATAATCCGTTTATTCAAGAAATCTTTACCCTGATTCAAAAAGATAGCACCACCCCACAAGAATATGCGCGTATGAAGCAGGAATATTCTGATGAGAAATATATTTATGATCAAAAGCAAGCCGCTAAAAATGCAGGCATACAGGAAGGTATAAAGAAAGGCATTGAAACACAAAGAAAGCAAAGCGAACAACAGTTGAAAGCGGAGCAACTTGCAAAGGAAAAAGCTAACCAAGAGAAGGAAAAAGCTAACCAAGAAAGGGAAGCAGAACGGGTTGAAAAAGAACGATTAATTAAACTTTTAAAGCAAGCGGGCTTGGATTATTAAATAGGGAGAATATTCTGTAATTACTATTTATAGAATTTAGGAAAAAACTATGTGTATGACTATTCGAGATAAATATATTGATCCTTTTACTGACTTTGGTTTTAAACATATCTTTGGAACAGAAAAGAATAAACACTTTCTTATCAGTTTCCTTAACGATATATTAGAACTTGAGCATAAAGTTATTGATATTAGTTATAAAAATTTAGAAATGCCTAAGTTTAGAAAAACAGAACAGGAACTTTCTACCCACTTGGATTATTGGCTCTATTATCTCAATAATCTGGCTAATAGCCGAAAAGTGCCTAAAATACTAAAAAAAGATCCCATTATCGAAGCTGCCTTTGAGGTGGCTGAATTTTTAGCATTGGGTAAAGATGAACAATTTAGTTATCAGCAAGACTTAAAAGCCCGCTGGGATAATCAAGCCTGTTTAGATTTTGCAACAGAAACAGGTGAGGCAAAGGGTGAGGCAAAGGGTGAGGCAAGGGGTAAAAAAATTGGGGAGAAAAATAAAGCGATAGAAATCGCTAAAAGTCTACTGGATATTTTAGATACAAAAACTATTGCCCTAAAAACTAACTTAACCCTTGAAGAAGTAGAAAATCTTTAAATATTAAGTACTCAGGAGAAAAATTATGATTAAAGTCGCTTCCCTGCGCTATGGGGTTATTTTTAAAAAGGCCTTTTGCCAACCGCATATTTTTTCAGCCTTTGCTAAGGCATGTACGGGCATTGATATTAAAGTGAATGAGGTAGAAACGGAGAAATCCTTTTCCCCCGTGATTGGCAATGTCGATAGTCGTTTTGATTTATTTGCCGAGGATAAAAAGAATCGGCTTATTATTGATATTCAACACCGTCGCTATGATGATCATTACGACAGCAAGCGGGCTTGGATTATTAAATATGCAGGGTGATAGTCAATATAAACAGCTATTATCCAATGATAATAGCGTAAAGCTCGCCATTATTTTTGGCTCTATTGCAATGGGAAAAGAAACGCCTGAAAGTGATTTAGATATTGCGATCTTAGAAGAAAAACCGATGAGTATACGACGTAAATATAGATTAATAGAAAAACTTACGTTTAAAACAGGCCGCAGTATTGATCTAATTGATTTGTATACCGTGGGTGAACCCTTACTAGGACAAATTCTAAAATATGGTCAACGTATTAAAAATAATGATCAACTTTATGCACAATTACTGACAAAGCATGTCATTGATGAAGCAGATTTTATGCCTTACCAACGAAGAATTTTAAAAATCCGTAGAAATAAATGGTTAAATAATTAATGGATAATATTGTAATTGAACAGAAGTTAGAATCCTTACGTCGAAGTTTACAAAGGATAAAAGAAAAATGTCCAAAAATATTAGAAATCTTGAAAGTAGTGAATAATTATGTATCAAGAAAAATTTAAAGAGTTTGAAAATATTGAAAACTTAGCAGGCAAGGCATGGGAACATGCGGTGGTATTAGAACATTTCTCTGCAATGAATATTAATGACTGTTCGATAGAATGTTTTCATTATCAACAAATGCTTGAGTTATTTATTAAATATTTATCAGAATCCTATAGTCGATATGGTTCATACAGTAAAAGTCATAAGTTAAATAAATTATTAGAAGAATTAATCTTTTTAACCGATTTTAAAGTTGATAAAAGCAAGTATCAAATGGCACTACAAACAATAACAGTTTGTGCTGAACAGTATCGCTATAATTTTTTAATTGACTGTCAAGGTTATCGACAAGCTGTCATTATATGTAATGACTTAATTCATGATTTACTGAATTATCATCATAAAAAACATCATTCCTAAAAGGATGGAAAAATACTTATGCAAAGTAATGGCTAGCTCAAATATTCTATAATCAATCACTATTTTAGGAGAAAAATTATGATGGAAGTCGCTTATAAGCCTCAATTAATAATAGAGGCTTATACTCAGAACTATATTAGAAAGTCTCTAACGATCAAATTCCGCTTTTAATCTGGCAAGCATACTTTGTGTGGCTTGCTTGCTTAAAGGCTGCCCTTCATCACCTGTTGCCATAATTAACGTATCTGCACCCGCACTAGAGAGGTGAATCTGATAGTCACTCCCCACCGTCAATTTGTTTTTATTGGTTGCAAAGACGCCAGTAACTTTAGAGAACCAACCCTTCTTTTCCTTTTGAGGATCATCACCATAAATTACTTTATAGATACCAGTGGCTTGGTTTTGACCTTCAACCGAAATACCCGCCCGTTCTAGCATGACACCCACCCGTAACCAAGTACGTTTACGACTGTCTGTAACGCGTAAAGCAGGGCGACCTTGTATTGTTGACCATGTAACGCGGCTAACATTCGGTTTGACTTTGGCACTTTGTGTCGCAGCTTGTCGATCACCTTGTAAAAAAGCACTGAGACGATTTAAGATTTCTGCTTCTAAGTTGGCATCCGCAGGACGCTTTTCCCATTTTACCCCTGTGCCATCCGACGCTAACATTTCTTCTGCACCGCGATGAGAGACAAAAATATTGGTGGTATTGGCGGAAGGGCGTTCAATACGCAGTCTAAATTTATCACGACTGCCTGCATCATAAGTGCCTTGAAAGACCGAACCAAGGGCTTTACGAATCCAGTCTTTGGGTAAACCCGCTTGATTCTCTACCCACTCGGTTTCCATCAAACCCACTCGGGGTTCATTGCTTTTTAGCGCAATGCCAAGCTGAGACCAAAAAGCGGTTAACTTCGGCCATAACACTTCCGCAGGGGCTTGTACTTCTAACCAACTAACATTGCCTGCGCGTTTAATTTGCAAGCCTTGTACAGTTTTTAATACATTGCTTGTCGCCACTTGATGCTGTCCACCTTGACGATTATAAGCAGCTGCACTTACTGTACCCTCATTATTCACTGCATAGGTCGAATCAAATTCAGGGCGACTTAAGTCGGGTGGTACTTCCAAAGATTTAACTGACTTACTATTTTTATAGTCAATTTTATGTTCAGGCAATTTGACTGAGGAGCTAAAACCTGAACAAGCAGAGAGCAATAATGCACTACTTGCAAGGCTTATCATTGCAATGGATTTCTTATATTGAATTTGTGTTTTCATAGTTAACCTAAGTGATTAAACAACAATATCAGCATCTTGCATGGCATCAAGTAAATGTAGGTGGTATTTTTCAGAAAGTACAGTTAAGGGTAAACGAATACCGGTACTGCCATAACCCATCTGAGACATCGCCCATTTTACAGGGATAGGATTAGCTTCTAAAAATAAACGATCATGCAACTTTAATAATTTTTGGTTGATCTGCTCTGCTTGAGCGCGATCACCTGCTAAAGCAGCTTGACACATTTTGTGCATCGCAGCAGGGGCAACATTAGCTGTGACAGAAATGTCACCTTTAGCCCCCATCAAAATGCATTCCATTGCCGTTGCATCATCACCACTATAAAGTTCAATGTGTTCACCACAGCGATCCATAATGGTCTTCGCTCGTTGTAAATCACCTGTCGCTTCTTTAATCCCGACAATATTATCTAAATGTGCAAGACGTTCTACCGTCTCAGGAAGCAAGTCACAGACGGTTCGACCTGGCACGTTATATAATATCTGAGGAACATCAACTTGTTCTGCAATCATCTTATAATGCTGATACAGACCTTCTTGTGTGGGTTTATTATAGTACGGTGTCACTAAAAGACAGGCATCGACCCCTGCATCCTTGGCATTTTTAGTCAGTTCTAACGCTTCTCGCGTACTATTTGAGCCTGTACCTGCAATAACAGGAATTTTACCTGCGACTAAGGACATTACCCGTTTTATAACATGACAATGTTCTTTGTGAGTTAATGTGGCTGATTCACCTGTTGTACCCATTGCGACAATCGCATCAGTACCCTGTTCTAAATGAAACGCAACTAAGGTTTCCAGTGCGGCTTCATCAAGACTGCCATCTTCTGTCATCGGCGTAATTAACGCCACCATGCTACCGTGAAACATTCACGCCTCCAATGAAAATAAGTTGCGATGCAGTCTACTTATGCCTCCAACTAAAGACAAGTATTCAAGTTCTATTGAAGCAGAGTATTGCTTACATACAAATAAACCGTGATAAAGGTTAACTTCATCACGGTTTATTGTTGTTATCTAAATACCTTAGGGATTATTGGGTGGTTTTTCTTAGCAGCTTTTCAGCCGTAGCCCGTTGCGCGCTACTGCCTTCTACAACCGCCTCTTGTAATAACTCTTGTGCGGCTTCAATATCATCTAAATCGAGATAAGCCTTCGCCATATCAATTTTAACCCCTGCTTCGACAGAATCTTCTTCAATCGGCGTGTCATCAACCGTTGAGGCTGTGGGTAGCATACTGCCATCTACACTAAATGCAGCGGCTGTATTTGAAGGTTCTGGCGAGGTAGATAATGCTATTTTAAGCTCTTGAGTCGCGCGCTTATCACGAATACGCTTAATTAAGGCAATCAGTAGGAATAAACCAATCAAGATACCTAGCAAAGGTAAAACCCAACTAAATTTTTCTAAAAAAGAATTTATAAGTGACGGTTCATAAGAAACTTTAGTGACATTTGCAGATGTATTAGCAATTTTGACTTGTAGCTGTTTATTATCTTGCTTTAATGTCTCTAACTCCGCTTGTAAAGCACTAAATTCAGCCTGATTCTGTCCAGATCCCTCTCCCTCACTGCTAGTCGTGTTTTGAGCTAGTTCTTCTTTTTCAGCTTCATATTTCTTGACTAACATTTGTAGCTGATCAATTTCAGTCTGAAAGTCTTCTGATGATTTGTCTCCGTCTTCAGTCTGCCCTTTGTCACTTGAATCTGTATTGTTTTCTTGTGATTCAGTTTCGTATTTTTTAACTAAGCCTTTTAATTGCTCATTTTCAGTCTGTAAGTCTTCAAGTGCGCTATTCGGTTTTTTACTATCTTCTTTCTCATATTTCTCAACTAAAGTACGCAGTTGCTCGACTTCAGCCGTTAATTCTTCTACTTTTTGAGTCGCTTTAACTTCATCATCTTTTTTAGTATCAGAGTCTGGCTTATCTTCTTCAAGTGATTCTTTCTGTGCGGCTTTTAATTGATTTGCAATTGCTGTTGCTGCATCAAGCTCAGGTTTTTCTTCAGTATCATTAGCCTTTTCTGATGTTGGCTTTTCCTTAGCAGACTCATCAGCAGAGGATTCTTTTTCTGGCGAGGCAGTTTCAGTGTTGCCTTCCTTTTTATTTTGATCAACTAACGTTAATGTTTTTCCAACACGCAGGCTATTAAAGCCCTTATTAGCAAAAGCAGAAGGGTTATCTTCCACAATCTGCGTCATTATCGTCTTGTAGTCTTTTCTTTTAATATCAGGGTAGTTTTTTGACACAATCTTTGACAGGCTATCACCTGACTTAATTGTATACTCACTGTCAGCAATGGCAGAGGAAAATAGACTAACACTCCCCAATACCCCCATCAGTAAGGCAAGGCTGATACGTTTAGTTTTCTTATTATATGTTGTGAATCGTTGTATTCGCACGGTATGTTTCTCCATACTCAATATTATCAGAACACCGAACAGCTAAATATCACCATACAGCATGGCATGATCGTTATCACTAAAGCGATGGGTTCTTCCTTGAACGAACGATTTTCAAGCGGGTTAATTATGGCTGCACAAGTGTATTAACTAGATAATTTTAGCAATGTTTTCTGCGGCACGTTTAACATCAAGAAAAATTAAACCCAGACGCGCATTTTTTTTAGCCAAAATAGTGACCACTGCATCATGTCCTGCATGAGTCATTAAAATGTAACCGTGATCGCCTTTAATAAGTACTTGCTCTAAGGCACCTCGGTTGAGTTCTTCTGAGGTACGATCACCCAATGAAAGTAGTGCTGCACTCATTGCGCCTACACGATCTTCATCCATGCCAGCAGGTAAAAGGGCGGCCATCATTAAACCGTCAGTTGATAGTACAGCAGATGCTTCAATGTCTGCAGTTGAGCCATTTAAATCGCTTAAAATAGAATTCAGCATTTCAGAACGCATGATTGTTCTCCTTTAGTATATTGATTCTGATTATAGTGTTAAAATATCGGTCTTCGTGTAATATTTATTGTTCTAACCCAAGTTTTTAACTTTGACCGTAGCGAACTTCCAAAGCCCAAATTAACTGTTTGAAAGCCAGTTGATTGAGTTGAGGCATACCACCGATAATCAGCGTGAAATAGGTGTCATTAATATAGAGTGGCCAAAAACCAATTTCACTGTTTCCATTGGCATCCACTAATCCCCACGCTTTTTGGCGATGACCCAAATTACCTTTGAGGACTTCTTTGTGTCGTGCATATGCTGCACTTAAATTAGAGCTTAATGCAGCCAATTCTTCTGCCACTTCATGGGGATAACCCGCTGCACCTAAGTATAAACCACGGCTCTCTGCCAAAATAGCTTTTCCTTCATCTGAGAGGGGCTTCAGCAATTCAGGCAAAATACTCTCGATACTATTTTTAGGTGCGCTTTCAACGTCAGCAAAACCGTAAACAAAGCCTGCTTCTTGCATCCAGTGAACAAACTCAAGTGCGGCTTTACCCTTTAAACCACTTAATTCACATGCCATATCAAGGTTAAACGAGGGGCTATTGGGTAAACGTAACAAGCTATGTAAGAAATCACGCCCCACATCAGGCGTATCATCCTGCACTGCATAATAACTGCCACTTGGTGTAATGCCCAGATAGAGGTCATCACCCAGCGTATAATCACTCATGTTGAAATCACTCCTGGGTCAAGAGATAATAATAATGATTGAATTAACATTGATACATCCTCCCTTACCCGTGCATCCACCTCAAAAATAGGTGCGTCTAGTGAGAGTTCTTCAGCCCATTGACGATAATTTTGCATGGTGGGCGAACGCTGAAGATCCAGTCGAGTGACACCAATAACAAGCTGTTGCTCTGCAATAAATTCACGAAATGAGTTGCTATAGAACTTCATATCTCTAAAAGGGTCAGGACGGGTATTATCCAGTAATAAAATTAAGCCGATTCCGCCTTTTGTGAGAATATCCCACATAAAATCGAAACGTTCCTGACCGGGTGTACCATAAAGATGCACTCGCTCATTGTTACTTAATTTAATCAGTCCATAATCCATTGCAACTGTCGTATTTGATTTACGACTTTTCGTCATATCTGACGCGCTTTCATTAGTGGAAATAATTCCAATATCACTAATGGATTCAATAGCCGTAGTTTTTCCTGCGCCAACAGGTCCTGTGAAGATTATTTTTCGATTGACAGCACTCATATGGTTTAACCTTATCCAATTAGTCGTTTTAGCAAGCGTGAGAATAACCCACGATTTTTATTAGGCGATGTAGGCTGCATTTTCCCTTTTAACTTAGCTGGATCATGTTCTATTAAACCTAAAATACAGCAGGCATTATAAAAAGAAAAAACATATCGTTGTGGAATCTGTAAGTTATGTGCTATTTCAAGCATATTAAACCCATCAGTTTTCCATAATGCAGCTATTCTGAAAACATGCGGAAATGTTTCAACACGACTTAAATTAGGCCACTGCTTTAACATAACCCTTCGACGTATATCAACATTTCGATGTAATTTCCCAGAGGATGTTAATAGCATCGCTGTCCACATAAAGTTTTCTAAATCAAAAATACTTTTGGGTTCAGCGGCTAATGTACTATGAGCGAGTTCAACTTCTTTAACATTCATAATATGAATGACTACATCGGTCTTTTTAACAGGAGACTTACATAAAGATTCAAATTCTTCTGAATCAATGGCAATACTGCTATAAGCTTGAGTAACATCGGGAATAAAATAAAATTTTGCAGATTGATACTTTATTTTCACCATTTGTTGCGACTGAGTCGTCAGTCTTAAAGCATCTTGTAAACTGGTAATGAGATAATTTTCAGGCGTATAAAATACAACTTCTTTTTTCCAAGCATTTGGGTTTTTTATATTTTCGAGTTGCCCACATAATTTCTTCCAACGCTTTTGTTTTTCTTCATTACTCACACTGGGCAGGATTTTTTTTGCTTCAGGTGTTTTTTCTTTAGCAGGAGAAGCAGAAGGCTTATTAGTTTCTACGTGAGTTGCTTTATTTACATTACTGTGTGATTGCTGACTTGAAACCAAGCTTGCTGTTTTGCTTGCTTGGCTTATATTCGCTTGATCAGTGTTAATTTTAGGTCGTACTTGAGTCTGACTGAATGTATTGGTTTCTGAAGTTTTTTTTCTAAATGCTGCACTGTTACTACCGACTGGTGCACGCTTTGCAAAGACTCGCGTCTGAGGCTCAGTTTTTGCAGGTATAGCGGTTGTGGTGATAGGTGGTACAACAGGTTTAGGTTTAGCACGAGGTTCTGGATTTTTTAACAGCCCCTGTATTTTTTTAGCGGCATCGCTGAGTGCTTTTGTTGTTAGTGGTTTCGATAACCAAACTGTATTACTTTCATCGGTTTCATAAAATGCCAAAACCATGGTTGGTTTATTGAGTGTTGCATTGATTTCTTCCCATTGCTGGCGAGCATTAGGATGATCAAAATCAACAATAAAAGCATCTGCATCACGTTGACTGGAAACCTTAAATAATTTGCTACCCGCACCCGCAAAGAAAAATTCTAGAATTGCTTTATTATGTGGGCTGATATCCAGTAGGTTGACCTTGAGTACCTTCTTTCGCATTATTCCCAGCATGTATTAACCCTCGTATTCCATTTATCTGAATGTTCCTTTAATCGATGAACGCTGTTTACCATTGTTGAGATTCATTCTGTACTTGTCTCCATTCTTCAGGTAATTCTGTACCAGCGTTAATGAATTGTTGTGTCATTGTTTCAAAAGAGACACGATCACGAGTGTACTGATAAATATTAAGGAGTTCCAAGGCAATATTTTTATCATAGCCATTTTCTTGTAAGGTTTCTTCAAGTAACGATTGAGCTTCTTCCACTTGACCATATTCTAAGTAAGCATTCGCTTCTTCAATAACATTATCATAATGTGGTTGTTCTTCTTGGGTTTGCTCAAATATAACTAATTTTTCTACTTTTCCAGGAAGTCCCTTATCTAAAACGGAACCTTGCATCGGTTTAAAACTACTTCTGGTATTCGTACTTAACCACGCTTCGAAATGCTGTATATCTTCATCAATCAATTGTTGCTTGCTATGCTCTAACATATTATTTTTAAAAGAGAAGCCATGATCTTCTAAGGCAATAAATAAATCTTGCATTGCCCCTGCTAGAAGCTTACTCATATCATTATCGATAATTAAAAAAAGCCGTTGGGCATGAGCGCGTAGATCAAGAGGAAAACGACCAATATGATGAGAGTAGTAACGCCATGATTTTACGGTATCATCACAGACTGTACTAATTCTAAGCTGCTTTTGTGAATCGAGTAGAAAAGATACCGCTTGTGTGGGCAATGTCTCTAATTCTTTGTCAGAAAAAATATTTCCTATCATAGAGTTAACCTATACTGAGGTGGTAAGTGTTAGATCAAAAAAAGTGTAGCTTAAGTGTTCATTATCACTCATAAATACTGCTTTTTTTAGGGTTTATATAATGATTAACAATCATCGGTTTCTTTGGCGTTCAATAAAGAGTGACCAGAGAGATAAAATCCTATGTAGAGTTATAGGCAAAAAAATGCTTTTTGACAGAAGTTTTTTTGATCTTAAGCGACATAAAAATAATTTCTCTTTATTTTCTTGATGAGAGGATACCCAAATGTTGGCTTTAAGCAACAATAAATTAGGAACAATTTTTCATACCAATCTGAAATTTTAGTCTAGTCTTTGTATTATCGATGAATTTATCTGATATATTTCTAGGAAATCAACGATTGAAGGCAAGTCACTTTATTCATTTGTCCCTCTCATGTTAAGATTATTTTAACATAAAAAAACAAAATTTCATTTAAGGTAAGAGATGATATATTTAATTGCACAAATTGCATTATTTTTATTACTTGCAATACTAATGGGCGTAGCCGCGGGCTGGTGGTTTTGGGGACGCGGGCGAGTTGAATCATCTGATTACAGTGGAGAATTAATAGAAAGCAAACGCCGCCTTGAACTCTGTAATTCCAAAAGTGCCCAGCTCAGACGAGAATTAAAGCAGTGTAACGATGACTTGGATAAGCTTAATCATCAGCTAGAAGCGGGTGATAAAGAAGAATTATTATTGGAACTCGAAGATGCCAGCGCGCAAATTCAAGCATTAATGGAAGATGTACAAATGCGAGACGATATGATTGTCGTATTGCAACAAAATAGCAAAGGTTAATTTTAACCCCAACGAGTAAATCTCTATGAGTAAACGACCCAACAGTTCTTTTATTAATTCTGATGTACAAATGCTCGGTGATTTGTCTTTTTCAGGAGACCTTCATCTTAGTGGTAAAGTGACAGGCAATATTCTTGCTCCGAGTGACTCTAATGCAAGTTTGTACTTACAGGCAGATAGTCAGGTTGATGGTGAAATTAGAGTACCCAATATTGTTATACTCGGACAGGTAATCGGTAATATTTTTGCAGAAAATAATTTAGAAATTGCTAGCAATGCCAAAATTACAGGTGATATCCATTATATCCGTTTAAAAATTGCTTCTGGTGCTGATATTAATGGAAAATTAAGCCATGTCTCCAGTATGCCTTAAATTTTAAATTGTCCATTTAATAAAGAATTGCGTGTTTTTTTCCCTATTTATGCTAAACATTGATAATCAATAATGAAATAAAAATTACTAATGGAGTTAGCATGAAGAAAATAAGCATTATTGGAGCAGGTCGGGTCGGTGAGGCCACAGCTCAAGTTATAGCAAGCCGTAACCTTGCTAGAGAAATTGTGCTAATGGATATTAATGAAGGTGTCGCCAAGGGTAGCGCACTGGATATTCAAGAGACTGCGCCATTATTTTGTTTTGATACCCGTGTCGTCGGTTCAACCAAAGCAGAAGACTTACAAGATTCAAATTTAATTATTATTACCGCAGGTATCCCACGTAGACCGGGGATGTCACGTTCAGATGTTTTAGAAACAAATGTAAAAATTATTAACGGTATTGTAGATAATATTTTGCAATACGCGCCTGACTGTATGATCTTGATCGTTTCTAACCCTGTTGATATTTTAACTTACCATATATGGAAACGTACGGGTTGGGATCGCTCTCGTATTTTTGGACAAGCAGGTGTCTTAGATTCAGCGCGTATGGCAGCTTTCGTTGCCTTAGAAACAGGTCTATCCGTTAGAAATATTAATGCAATGGTATTAGGCGGGCATGGCGATGCAATGGTGCCAATGATACGTTTCACCACCATTGCAGGCATTCCCATCAAAAACTTTCTCAGTAAAGAAATTATTGCGTCTATTGTGGAACGCTCACGTTTTGGTGGGGCAGAAATTTTGGCACTGAAGCAAAATAGCAGTGCCTACGATGCACCTGCTGCTGCGATTGCAGAAATGGTCGAAGCTATTGTATTAGATCGTCATCAAATTTTGCCTACAGTTGCTATTTTGGAAGGCGAATACGGACAAGAAAACCTAGCAATGGGTGTTCCTTGTATCTTGAGTGACAAAGGAGTCGAAGAGATCGTTTGTTTACAACTGAATACAGAGGAACAATCAATGTTTGATACAACCATTGATTTGTTGAAACAGGGAGTCAAAAAACTTCCCAGTAGTTAAATATCCCATAAGACTTATTCAATATTTCCCTTGAAATAACTTGACTGTAGCATCAGGGTTAGAGGGAAAATAAAGGTGTAAATAAGAAGCAGTTAATTTTTGTTGACGAATAATTTTTTCACCCAGCGCTGGATGTTGACTACTACGTTTTCCATAAGCGATCGGTTCTAAAGTATTTTCACTGCGAGAGTGGTGATGTGCATGCCCTCGAATTTCTCCTTCAGGGAGTGGTGCAGATTGCATACCTTGACAACCCCCTTTGTCTCGCATAATGCCATCACCTGCAATTAAACCAAGCATTTCACCTGTATTTCCGTGTAAATCGGTCAATGTTTCCTGTACATATAACATACCACCACATTCTGCCAGAATCATTTTATTAGCATTAAAATGCTGTTTAATCGCTGCTTTTATCGGCTGATTATTCTGTAAAGTTTGCATATGCAGTTCGGGGTAACCACCTGCTAGCCAAATCGCATCACATTCAGGCAACTGCTGATCATACAGTGGTGAAAAATATTCAAGCTCTGCACCCAGTGCCGTCAGTAAACGTAAATTACCTGCATAAATAAAGCTAAATGCCTCATCACGCGCAATAGCAATACGCAACCCTGTTAATCGCGGCATTATTTGCACGTTATCAGTCGATTTAAATGTGACTTCAGGAATGCAATAATTCTTGAGATCAGATTCAGCAATGAACTCAGCAATAGAGTCTAAGCGAGCTTCAATATCAATAATTTCATGAGGACGGACTAAACCAAGGTGTCGGTGAGGTAAGCTAAAATCGGTATGTTTGGGTAAACAGGCTAATAGTCGAATCTCATTCGGCATACTGTTACGAATTAAATCACGATGCCGCTGACTGCCTGTAACATTAGCAATCGCACCTGCAAAGATCAGTTTTGGATTGTAATAAGCTAAGCCACTAACAATCGCCCCAAAGGTTTGTGCCATTGCGTGGGCATCAATCACGGCGGCAATGGGTAAGTTAAATGCTTCTGCTAAGTCAGCTCCACTCGGATTACCATCAAACATACCCATCACGCCCTCGACTAAAATAATATCAGCCTGCTGAGCGGCATTAGCGAGTAACTGCTGACATTCTGTCTTTCCCATCATCCATAAATCGAGTTGCTCGACAGGATGCCCAGAAGCTGCTTCTAAGATCAGTGGGTCAAGATAATCAGGCCCCGTTTTAAAGACACGTACCTGTTTTCCTTGTTGAGAGTAGTAACGGGCTAAACCTGCGGTGAGTGTGGTTTTCCCTTGTCCTGATGCAATCGCGGAGATAAACAGGGCAGGACATTGATAATTTGTTGGCATAAGACGATGACTACAAGATTAAAAACATAAAGATAATGAGTATACTAATAATAATAATTCCTGTGAATAACTCAGGCGGTAAGGGAATACCAACTACGTTCTCCATGAGTACCTGTTTCTTTGCCAAAGCGTGCATGGCATTAACTCGTTTTTCAGGCGGAAAGGTTTCGGGCTTTGCAAAAGTGGCATGTCCTCCGCGAAGATTAATCATTGGAATCAAAGTTCGAATATTAAACTGCGCCATAACGGCTAGTTGTGTAGGAGAAAAGTAGTTAAGTTGTTTTGGCATTAAGCGTTCAATAAGGTCTTGTTTATACGTTATTTTGATTTCTTTAAAGGCCTGATCAATATGACCACGATTCGTTTCTAACGCCTTTTCAAGCTCAGAAAGTGATAATGAGGGTAACGGATTAGTAACGATCACTTCATAATCTGTTCCTGCAATGTTCACTTTAAGCGTATCCGTTGCAGTAGCTTCCATGATTCCTGACATAATTTTAAACAATTCCCAAATTAGTTAACTTTTAGTTACATTGAATTGATAACCGTTGCTGTCTATGTTGATCAAGACGATAAGCGGTTAATTGACCACTCCAAACACAACCTGTATCCAATGCTGTCACATTGTCATTATTATAATAACCCAAGGTTGACCAGTGTCCAAAAATGATTTTTAAGTCGATTTCTTTGCGTTTAGGTACGTTAAACCACGGCATTAAATGTGGTTTACGTTCTTGTACAAGATGGGGAGATAATTTTTGTTTGAAATTGAGTTTTCCATATTGATTACAATAGCGCATACGGGTAAAACTATTCAAAATATAGCGTTGTCGCTCATAACCTTTAAGGTATCTTGACCAATGACGCGGGCGGTTCTTATACATATGAGTAAACCAATTCGCTAATTGTCGCTCATCACCTTGTAAAATTGTTTCAATTTCATGGGCATATTCAATCGCTTTATTCAGCCTCCAATGTGGAGAAATACCTGCATGCACCATACAGTGCCCCAGTTCTTTATCGACATGTAGTAAAGCTTTGTGTCGTAACCAATGCATTAATTCATCTCGATCAGATGCTTGCATCACTTTACGTAAACTCGAATGTGCAGGAAATAAACCATAGTGGCTCGCCAATAAGCTAATATCATGATTACCCAGCACGCATACCACACTACTTTCCATTGAACGTAAGAATCGTAGCGTTTCCAACGATTGAGAACCACGGCAAACGAGATCACCAACCAACCAAAGGGTATCTTTCTCTGGAGTAAATTGTAATTTATCGAGGAGCTGCATAAGGGAATCATAACAGCCTTGTAAATCGCCAATTGCATAAGTTGTCATTGTATTGATCTTCTTATTGTTAGTACTAACAAAAAAGAGAATAGCAAAGTCTCTGAAAATAAATAGAACTTAATATTTTTTTAATTGATTTAATCAATTTAGCTTATTTGCACTGCCTATTTGCCTTAATTTCAATCATATCATTTATTTAAAAAACCAGTATCTTATTGTTTTAATAAAAAAATATAGCTAGTAGAACAAATTTTATTAATAGACAAGTAAATAGTAATGAGATGTAAACCTGATTGACCCAATGGTTATTTTATGGTGTATTAGTCTACTTAAGTGTGCTGAATTATTTTTTTATGTATAAAAATTACACATATTTAATATAAGATTTGCTTAAATTCAATTTGTCATACTTATATTAATGGTTAAAATCATAAATTTTAAATAAAAGGAGTATTTGGATGGCTCATGTCGTCGTATTAGGTGCAGGCACAGGCGGAATGCCTTGTGCATATGAATTAAGAGCTGAATTGGGAAAAGGTCATGATATCACCGTTATTAACGAACGTGATTATTTTCAATTTGTTCCCTCAAACCCTTGGGTCGCAGTGGGTTGGAGAGATCGCAGTTCTATTACTTTTCCGATAGAAAAGTATCTTGCCAAAAAGAATATTAATTTTATTGCTAGTCGTTGCGATAAAATTGATGCAGAAAACAATAAATTAGCCCTCGCAAATGGTGATACGGTCACTTATGACTATTTAGTGATTGTCACGGGGCCCAAATTACACTTTGATGAAGTGGAAGGAACAGGTCCTGATCATCATACCCATTCAGTCTGTTCGGTTGATCATGCTGAAAAATTCAAAGCAGATTATGACAAACTACTTGCCAAGGGCAGTGGTAAAATTGCCGTTGGTGCTGCCCCCTTTGCAAGCTGTTTTGGTCCAGCCTATGAATTTGCCATGATCGTTGATACGGATCTACGCAAAAAGAAAATTCGAGATAAATTTGAATTACAATTTATTACCTCAGAACCTTATATCGGTCATCTTGGTTTAGGCGGTGTGGGTGATTCTAAGGGTCTACTTGAATCAGCTATGCGCCAACGTCATATTCCTTGGATTACTAATGCTAAAACCAAGAAGGCAGAAGCAGGTAAGTTTTTTGTTGATGAGTTAAATGACAAAGGTGAAGTTTATAAAGAGCATGAAATCGATTTTGATATTGCCATGATGCTACCTTCCTTCTTTGGGGTTGATACCGTCGTTGATGTGCCTAATTTATGTAATCCGCGTGGTTTCGTTATTGTGGATGAGCATCAATGTAATCCTACCTATAAGAATATTTATTCTGCGGGGGTCTGTATTGCGATTCCTCCTGTTGAAGCCACACCTGTTCCTACGGGCGCACCTAAAACAGGCTATATGATTGAAACAATGGTCACGGCTGCTGTACACAATATTCATTCCGATATTGAAGGCAAAAGCCGCACTGCAACAGGGACATGGAGTACCATGTGTTTAGCGGATATGGGTGATACAGGCGCAGCTTTCGTCGCTATTCCACAAATTCCTCCCCGTAATGTATCATGGTTTAAAGAAGGTAAATGGGTACATTTAGCTAAAATTGCCTTTGAAAAATACTTTATTCGTAAAATGAAAAAGGGTTCATCAGAGCCGTTCTACGAAAAATCTATTTTAAAAATGATGGGCTTAAAACGTCTAAAATAAATTATATATTTTAGATATAAAGTCGATGATTTATCGTTAAAAAATAGGAGAGCATTGATTGTTCTCCTATTTTTTTGGGCGTTAGTTTAGAAATTAATGTACTCATTCAATTTAGTCAAATATTGGAGATAGAAATAAAATGAAGGTTCATTTAGCCGCTGAGACAGAACAGTATCTTTCAGATTTTGAAGAAGATGACTTTGAGTTAAGCTTGGAAAGTGAGGCACTTTACTACGGTGCAATTGCAATGTTTGTCACTTCTCTGGGAAAATGCACCTATGCAGTACTTAGCAACTATGCAATGCGTTTGGATATTGATCCTGATGCCATTAGCACACAACTAAACTGGGAGTTTGGATTTGATCCCACTGTGATTAGTAAAATTGATATGAAAATTATTTGGCCTGAATTACCTGCTTCCCGCAAGAAGGCAGCAACCCGAGTTGCACATATGTGTACGATTCACAATACAATTAAGTCTTGTGTTGAGGTCAATGTTTCTGTTAATGCTGATGATTGAATAGAAAATTCAATGGGGTGTAATGTGATAACAAAGTCGGTTAGCTTAATTAAGGCTAGCCAACTTTGCTGATAAAGAAAAATCATTAAGAATCACTTAATAATTTTTCTTTATTTTGCTGGAGCGGGTGCAACAGGCGCGACCGCTTGAGGTACAACGGGAGGACGCATTGCAGGAGCGACAGGCATTGCTGGCATCATTTGCGCACCATAAGGCATTGGCATTTGTTGAGGATAAGCACCATAAGGCATTGGGTTATAGTTATTATTATTACCACCGAATGGCATCATACTTGAAAAATTACCACTGCCATTATCACTGTCCATATTATCCATGAACTCTTCCATCCAATACATAGGTGTCCATTCAGGCCAGTCACTGCCTTCTTCCCAGTAAGGTCCATTAGGTCCCATTTTCCATTCGCCACCGCTGTTACCACCGAAAAAGTCAAAGTTAGCACTTGCAGTCGTTGAGGCACTGGCTAATAGCAATGCAATCAGTAATTTCTTCATTATGTTTATTTCCTAGCAGATTAGTGAGTAGTCATATATTGACTAACTGTATATCCGCTATTATACATAAATCCAATCTATATTCAAATATTCTAATATACTAATTTACATGCTATGAAATTGATTTTCGGTGACATACGCATCGACAGGAATGTCCCATGCTTGAGTGACTAACTGGGTTTGCATTTGAAATCCATAGGCATAAGCCACTAATAAAGGTGAATGTCGATGCTGAGTTTGACGTTTAAAAGAAAAACTTCGGTCATAGTAACCCCCCCCCATACCCAAACGATTACCTTTTGGATCGAAAGCGAGTAAGGGCATAATCACTAAATCTAATTGTGTTACTAATATACTTTCTTCAGCCTGATAAATAGGCTCAGAGATACCATAAATATTAGTTTTAAACTGAGTTTTTTCATGCCACTGTATAAAATCCAGTGGCTGCTCAGCACAACTTGAAAGGACAGGTAGGTAAAACTTTTTACTTATATCACGATTGTGATGAAATAATTGACAGGGATCAGCTTCACCATTAATCGGCAAATAAAGCGCAATATTTCTAGCTGCTTGATAAAAGGAGCTTGATGATAAAAGCATAACCATCTTTTCAGAAAGGTGCTGTTGTTGCGAAACAGACAACTGCTTTCGTTGTTTTTTCATGCGCTGGCGCAGTTGCTGTATTGACATAGATAAAGCACGATTAATTTAGGGGTTGATATGTAAGCGACTAAATAAATTGACCAAACTAGCAATCGGTGCAAAGTCCTCAAGCCAACCTAATTTTTTCTCTTCAAGTTCAAATATATCCAAACGGACTCGGCTGTTAGTAGAAACTGTCTCAAGCATTTTAATTACTAGTTCTTCTTGACCATCTTTATCGACATCATAAATATCCACATCAATAATTTTGCCACTCAAGGGACGAATTGCACTGGCAATTTGTTGATTAGCCCGCTCATCTCCAAATATCTTTAAAATATAATTACTTTTACCTGTGGGGCTATCAGGTTTAATTGAAATGGAGTAAATCTTGCTTTTATTCACGGCTAAACGTGGATTTTCTAGGTCGGCACGCGCGAAGGCTGTCGTTAGAGGGAAAGCAAAACTGGCAAAAAAGGTTAAAGCAATGAGTGTTTTGCATAATTTATTAAAAATCATGTCGTCTCCTAAATAGAGATTAGAAAAACGGGATTCATATCTCTATAACATTAAAAA
Organism: Thiotrichaceae bacterium; assembly: GCA_015486375.1. Taxonomy (GTDB): domain Bacteria; phylum Pseudomonadota; class Gammaproteobacteria; order Thiotrichales; family Thiotrichaceae; genus S015-18. The sequence goes on along the minus strand of WFRR01000041.1, from coordinate 6,401 downwards.
TATTTTATATTATTCAATGATATATTTAACCTAAGTTTGCACTAATATTGTATAAGTAAAGATGTAATACAATATCCCATCAGGTTATTATCACCGAGGTATTTCATTTAATTAATACAAGCTTAATAGTAAATTGTATAATGTCCAACAATTTTATTTATTTGCTTATATTTTCATCTTAGTGTAGCTGTTTTTTCTAGCAGCTCAAAAAATCAAACTTTTTCAATCGAAAAAACTTAACCTATGCTGAATATTAGACTAATAATCACATAAATAGTGCGATATATCTATGTTTGTAACAAATATTAATGGATTGTTTTTTTAAAGATTATTATTTGGACAGAATCAGGTATTTATTAGATAAATAAATAGGCACTTCAATAAGATAGAGTAAAAAGTACGCATGAGAATTATTTGTACCTGCACGATAAAAATTTAAAAATAAGAGGTTAAGTATTGGATTAATTGCATACAACTACATTACAATGCTCGATTAATATAAGTTTGATCAAAACATTTGCCTCAATCAGGTAAATCTTTACCCTAAATTCATCATCGCTATGCTTAATTTGTGTATCAATTAGATGATACGGGCTAATATTAGGGCTTAACAATGGCACAAAAAACACAAGAGAATGACCAATCTGGTGTGGCGGTAGAGGAATCCCGCCCAGAGGTCAAAGAACCATCACGATATAAGGTTATAATTCTTAACGATGATTTCACTCCAATGGAGTTCGTTGTCCAAGTTTTAAAAGTATTTTTTAATATGGATGAAGAAAGGGCAACTCGCATTATGCTTAATGTACACACCAAGGGCAAAGGTGTTTGTGGTGTATATAGCAAAGATGTTGCAGAAACAAAAGTGAACCAAGTCAACCAATTCTCCACAGAGAGTGAACAACCCTTATTATGTACAATGGAAGAGGCCTAAAATAAATGCTAAGTGCTGAAGTTGAATATTCCATTAGCCAGATGTTTAAAAATGCGCGTGAACACCACCACGAATTTGTGACAGTTGAACATCTATTACTCACGCTAACTGAAAATCCTAGTGCCGCTGATGCACTACGAGCAGGGGGAGTCGATATTCCCCTATTACAATACGAATTAGAAGAATTTATCGAAGAAAGTACACCCACTATTCCTAAAGGCGATGGTCGCGAAATACAACCCACATTGGGCTTCCAGCGTGTTATCCAACGCGCGGTATACAGCGCGCAAGCATCCAGTCAAGGTGAAGTCAATGGTGATGCTATATTGGTTGCTATTTACGGTGAACAAGACTCTCATGCGGTCTATTTCTTAAAACGTCAAAGTGTTAAACGACTGGATATTGTTAATTATATTGCCCACGGTATTCGCAAAGATGGTGAAGATCATTCTGAAGACTTTCTTTTAGATTTTGATGATGATCAAAATAATGATGAGCAGCAATACGATGAGCAGGCTAAAGAAGAAAGTGCGACACAACCGCTGGATAAATATGCCGTCAACCTCAATGAAGAAGCGGTTCAAGAGCGTATTGATCCATTAATTGGGCGTGATTCTGAAGTTGAACGCACAGTGCAAGTCTTGTGTCGTCGTCGCAAAAATAATCCGTTATTAGTGGGTGAAGCAGGTGTAGGTAAAACCGCGATTGCTGAAGGCTTAGCTAAGCGAATTGTTGATAAAGAAGTCCCCGAAATTCTTAATGATGCCATTATTTATTCATTAGATTTAGGCGCGTTACTCGCAGGTACAAAGTACCGAGGTGATTTTGAAAAACGCTTAAAAGCGGTTATTAATCAGCTTAAAACTGAAGATCATGCTGTATTATTTATTGATGAAATTCATACAATTATCGGTGCAGGCGCAACATCAGGAGGAACAATGGATGCCTCTAACTTGATTAAGCCTGTACTTTCCTCTGGGGATCTTAAATGTATTGGTTCAACCACATTTCAAGAATATAATAGTATCTTTGAAAAAGATCGTGCTTTAGCGCGTCGTTTCCAGAAAATTGATATTAATGAGCCAAGTGTTGAAGAAACCATTAAAATTTTGCAAGGTTTAAAATCACGTTTTGAAGCGCATCATGATGTCCGTTATACCAAGCCTGCCCTGAAAGTTGCAGCTGAGTTATCTGCACGTTATATCAATGATCGCTTTTTGCCTGATAAAGCCATTGATGTTATTGACGAAGCAGGTGCAAATCGTCGCTTACAACCTGCGGCGAGTCGTAAAAAAACCATCAATGTTAAAGATATTGAGAGTATTGTTTCTAAACTCGCCCGTATCCCGCCTAAAACCGTCTCTAATTCTGATATGAGTATTTTGAAGCGTTTAGAGCGTGATCTTAAGCTGGTGGTATTTGGTCAGGATGTGGCGATTGAACAACTTAGTACTGCTATTAAAATGGCACGCTCAGGTCTAGGTGATGATGATAAACCCATTGGTTCTTTCTTGTTTGCAGGCCCAACAGGTGTGGGTAAAACAGAGGTTAGTAAACAATTATCTAACCGTTTAGGCATTGAGTTACTGCGTTTTGATATGTCTGAATATATGGAGCGTCATACCGTATCACGCTTAATTGGCGCGCCTCCTGGCTATATCGGCTTTGATGAAGGTGGTTTGTTAACCGATGCAGTGAATAAACATCCTCATGCCGTGTTACTTTTAGATGAAATTGAAAAAGCTCATCCTGATGTATTTAATTTATTGTTACAAGTCATGGATCATGGCACATTGACCGATAGCAACGGACGAAAAATTGATTTTCGTAACGTGATTATTATTATGACCAGTAATGCGGGAGCGGAGCAGCTTAGTCGCAGTTCAATTGGTTTTAACCATCAAGATCATTCTACCGATGGTATGGAAGCGGTTAAGAAAGTCTTTAGCCCTGAATTTCGTAATCGTCTTGATGCTATTATTCACTTTAATCCGCTCGGTAAACAAGTGATCACCTCAATTGTAGATAAATTCTTAATTAAATTAGAAGCTAAACTAGAACCTAAAAAGGTCTCTTTGGTGGTGGATAATTCTGCCCGTAAATGGTTGGCACAGAAAGGTTATGATCCACTCATGGGCGCACGGCCGATGGAACGTGTTATTCAAGAATATATCAAAAAGCCTTTAGCAAACGAGATACTGTTTGGCAAATTAAGTAATGGTGGCTTGGTACGTATTATGGAAAAGGATAATCACTTAATACTTAATTTTGAGCATGATGAAACGGATGTTGCTGTGACTGTTTAAAGCTTAAATTATCACTGTTAAAAGGGTTACAAAACTAAATACGGATAAGACGAACACCGCAAGCACGGATAATATGGCGACTAAGAGGCTAAAAGGATTAACCAAGAGTCCAATATTTAAATATTGGCTAAATACTTCATCCAGTTGACCTAGAAGAGACTTCATTTCCCATAAATTCTTTGCCTGTCCAATAAAACTCAAGGTTTGTTTTTTGCCCGAGCGAATATCCTGCCAAGTGGACTTAACTTCTGCGTTAACGTCCTCTAAGATTTCTTCTGCAATATTGGGTAAGTCTTTAAGATCAACTAATGTCCACCAAAACCGTAAGAGTACGAAGCTGGGAATAAAGACTAATAAGGTGATAATTGCAGTCGCAATAACCGACCAATCTAAGATAAAAAACATCCAAATAAATAACCACGTAGTAATACCTAAACCTAGTAGAGCAATAAAACGTAAACCATCAGATACATTATCAATTAACGGTAGAAGCTTATTAAATACTCCCAATAGTTGATCATCCAACGGCAATGCTTGGACGACTTTTTTATCTGAATTTTGCATATACGAAACCTTAGAAGAAGAAACCATCGACTACAGCTTAGATCAAAATAAGGCATGAATAAAACTTTTTTGTTTTTTGGTAATTTTACAGCGGGGAATTCAAGATAAGGTTGGAAGTAACTTGGATTAGCAAACATAAAAAAACCAGCTAAAATGCTGGTTTCCTTAAGAATAATGGCGCGCTGGGGAGGATTCGAACCCCCGACCCTCTGGTTCGTAGCCAGATACTCTATCCAACTGAGCTACCAGCGCGTAATGGACGTGTATTGTCCAGAATTCGTTACCTTAGGTCAAGTAAAATTTGAGTTTTACTCGAATGGCGGAGAAGGAGGGATTCGAACCCTCGATGGGAGATAAAGCCCATACTCCCTTAGCAGGGGAGCGCCTTCAGCCGCTCGGCCACTTCTCCGTAAATAACGAGGCGGTAAGAATACCTAGGAATAGTCCGAAGGTAAAGTCCTAATTAACACTTTCTTCAGTTTTATTGGGATCATTGGATTCTGTTTGAATTCTTTCATATATCTCTTCACGATGGACGGCAACATCTCGGGGGGCATTGATCCCAATACGTACTTGATTACCTTTAACACCTAGCACTGTTACACTCACCTCATCACCTATCATTAGAGTTTCTCCAACTCTTCTTGTTAGAATTAACATATCCGAAAATCTCCCTATTATTTCGTAATTTACTGCAAACATTTGCAGCTTATCCACTTCGATTATCTTATAAAAAAGTTAAAAATTTGCCTAGATAAATCAAGACTTGAACAATTACATAGCACTGCTTAACTTAAACTTAACTTTTTCACACACTGTGGTTTTTTACCAACGTAAAAGACCGTATTGTCGCAGAAAAACCAATATTATACGAAGATTATCTCAAATACCTGCCTGAATTTGCGTTATTTTTTGATAAAGAGTCAAATATTAATAAATATTATACCTCACTAAGCCCTTTACTCATTTCAAATTCGTCATGTAAAGTACGGGTTGCTAGCTCTAAATGTACTTCATCAATCACAATTGATATTTTAATTTCAGAGGTAGAAATCATATGAATATTAATATCTTGATCCGCCAGTGCCTTAAACATCTGCGTCGCAACCCCTGCATGAGAACGCATACCAACACCTACAATCGAGACTTTAGCAATGGTCGTATTGCCTGAGCATTCACGTGCAGATAAATTTTTACAAACCTGCTCTAATATTTGCGTTGCTTGTGGGTAATCATTGCGATGCACCGTAAAAGTAAAATCGGTTGTCCCATCTGAACCGATATTTTGCACGATCATATCTACTTCAATATTCGCATCTGAAATGGGACTTAATATCTTGACTGCAATTCCTGGTATATCAGGAATACCCACAATTGTAAGCTGTGCTTCATCACGGCTAAATGCGACCCCTCGCACCATTACTTTTTCCATTACATCTTCCTCACGAGTCACTAAAGTACTCTTTGCATTATCAGCGTCATCGAAACTTGACAGCACACGGATGGGCATATTGTATTTATACGCAAATTCAACCGCACGAATTTGTAAAACCTTAGAGCCTTGGCTCGCCATTTCTAACATTTCTTCCAAAGCTAAACTCGGAATATGTGAAGCTTCAGCAACCACACGAGGATCTGTTGTATATACGCCGTCAACGTCTGTATAGATCTGACATTCATCAGCTTTTAAGGCGACTGCAAGCGCAACCGCCGTTGTGTCTGAGCCACCACGTCCTAAAGTGGTGATATTACCGCCCTTATCGACCCCTTGAAAACCTGCCACAATAACGACCTGATTATTCTGTAAAGCAGATTGAATATTATGGGCATCAATATCGACAATACGGGCTTTAGAATAGGCATTATTGGTTAATATTTTGACTTGTGTTCCTGTATAGGAAATAGCAGGACAATCTTGCTTGACTAAAGCCATACTTAATAAAGCCATAGTGACTTGCTCGCCTGTTGCTAAAACAACATCTTTCTCACGGCATGAACCATTTTCATCAATCTGTGTAATAAGATCGGTTAAACGATTGGTTTCACCTGACATGGCAGAAACCACGACAATCACATCATCGCCTTGATCTCGGTAACGTTTAACTCGTTTAGCAACCGCTTGAATGCGCGCTACATTTGCAACCGATGTACCACCGTATTTTTGAACAATCAATGCCATTTTATAAGACCTTTTTCTCAACCCAAGCTGAAACGGAGGCTAATGCAGCTTCTAATGCAGCGACATCACTGCCTCCTGCCATTGCCATATCAGGACGACCACCGCCCTTACCTGCGACTTGTTGTGCCACATAATTCACTAATTCACCCGCTTTCATTTGACGCGTTTCCGCTTTACTAATGCCTGCGACCAAACTGATTTTCTTGCCATTGACCACCGCGAGTACTACAACCGCTGCACCGAGCTTATTTTTTAACTGATCGACCGTGTCGCGTAACGCTTTAACCTCTACCCCGTCCAATTTAGCCGATAAAACTTTAATACCTGCAATCTCAACAGCCTGTGATTCTAAATTTGAACCTGCTTGTGAAGCGAGTTTACCTTTTAAAGCTTGCAACTCTTTTTCTAATGACTTTTG
>WFRR01000040.1 GCA_015486375.1 Thiotrichaceae bacterium | reverse complement strand
CTTAAATCAGTATTATTTAAAAAATTTCTGTCAGTACTTCAGCCTCGTTTATACCCGATAAACGAGCCTGTGTGACAAGACTGTTTAATTGTGCATCATCGTCAATAATTGTATGGGTTGCGATGATTTCTTGCCCTGATGCGGTTGTTGCGACTAAAGAAAATATTTCATCTCCTTCTACAGCATTATCACCAATAATATCTACGGCAATCGCAATATGGGTTTCACCTGCAAATAATGTGGCTGAACCTAAAGTTGTAATATAATCTTGCCCTGCAATCGCTGTTCCATCACGGGTTTCATACTCAATGGATACATCAAAGCTCAGGGCAGTCGGCACCTGTAAAAGAAAATAGTTAACATGGGTTGTGCCTTCTATACCCTCTAATGGAATATTCACTACATTTTCTTCCGAGTTGGGCGGAATAATAATTTTACTGATAGCACTATCCAATAAAACCCTTTTTCCATCAGCAACGATCCAAGTTTTATATAATTCAGGGTATTCATCAATCCTAATTCTAGGTTGATGTTCGCTTTGCGTTCCCCTGATTCCAGCTGTCTCTATTTGAGTAATCGTATTATCACTTTCAGTAATCGCATCTTGATTCATGACACGAATACCAATTTGATGCCCATTTTTAATAATATTATTAGTCACTGTAATCGAATCATGATTATGGGATCGATCACCAACAATAAAGATTGATTGTGTCCATGCACCGCCTGTTGCATCCAGTATATTACCTGTAATCGTAGCGGAACAACCATGCGTTAATTGAATAAAATCAGCATGATCGGCTTGAGTCACTTTATCAGGTAAATAAGCGACCCCTTTACTGTCAAAATACCAATCTTCATAGAGAACATTTTCGTAATTAGGATGAAATGCACTCAGCATATTATCTTTAACGAGTACATCGTGCACATTAAAAAGGCTCATACCATCCCGTTCAATATCATGAATAGTATTATTTTCAATCACCACATGATTCGCATGACGGATGCCAATCGCATCACGAGCATTTTTAACCTCAAGATCAGTAAAAGATAAGTGATCCGAATACGATGCGTTAATCCCCATGGCTGCATTCGTTTTAATATCAAAATTTTCTGCCCCTAAGACTAAACTTTTAATATCAATATTAAGAGAGTTAAAAATATTAATTCGCTCAATACTTGGTTTGTTATTACTATCAAATGCTTGCAAAGTAAGACCATCTTTTGCATCAATATTAACCGAGTCATAGCGACCTGCTTTTATTTGTATCACTGTATTATTATGCGCGGTCATAATGGCGGTTTGTAATTCTTCTGTTGTACTGACAACAATAACCGTGTGGCTCATAAAGTACCCCTTTTATTATTACGCTATATTCTATCTCAGCGAGTAATAACTACAGACTGAACAAGTATTTATAATAATGTTCATTCATTGATCACACAAAAACTAATAGACGAGATATAAAATATTTATGACAAAGGGAAAGTAACAAAAGTTGTTTTTTTAGTTTATTAAGCGGGGGTTCATTGACTGAATTTATATTCATAAGCCTATTAAAAGCATTTATTACTCAATTTTTTATCACTCAGCACGTAAGTCACGATTATCGCCCCGATCGTCCTTACACTGATAGTTGTGCCGCTAAATTTTATTTATCGTGTATGGCGTTCTTTAGAGAATATTTGATCCATTTAATCCAAGCTGAAAGGCGGGATTATCAGCAGTAATAAATGAAAAATAAGTATTATAAGCTTTAAAATAGACCGAGATAGAGTGGTTTAAAATTCAGTCTAATAGTCTATATTCTTTACACTGCTGGCAAATAAATCTACGGAGAAAATAATGACAGCTATAGCTCAACAAAAACAGGCATCGACTTTATTATTAATTGTGTTAATTATATTTTTGGTGTTGAGTCTGTCAACATTGACTGTTTTCTTAAAAAAAGATGTGATTGAAGCCGATCTAACTCAACGCGCTAATCGCCTGATTCAGGTGAGCGGTTTACTGCAAGGTTCAGCTCATTTCGAGGGACAAGATGCTGTTGTAGAAGGAACAGTAAGCTCTGAAAAAAATAAACAAAAGTTACTGGATATTCTGTCAGAAGTCGATGGAGTCAGAAGCATTCAAGCCAATTTAACCATTAAGGCAAGTGAAGCTAAACCGACTCAAGCATCCAGTACGCAGGAACTGCAAAAGCCTGAAGTATTGAAAGGACGTTTTACGCTAAGACATGATGCAGGACGTTGGATATTAGTCGGTGAAGTGGAATCAGAAAAAACCAAGACCGATTTAATAAGCAGTACTACAGAGGTCATTGGTCACAAAATTGTAAATTTATTATCTGTTGTAGAAAACAAACCTAGACCGCCTTGGGTTGATAAATATTTACATGTATTAGAAAAATTTGCTTATGTACATGGTGGGGCAGAATTAACCCTCAATAAGGGAATTTTGACCGTTGGTGGAGAAGTCGATAGCGAAGCGGCTATGCGTATGACATTACTTCCCTTTAGTGAAGAATTCGGCGATGTTGCCAGTATACGTAATACATTACGTATTCCTAAGTTTGTGGGTAATTTATATCAACCTTCTAAGCGACATGCTATTGAAAAAATAGATCTATCAACCTTACGCTGGAATACAGAACACACCGAAGTTCAAAATACTGAAAAACTGAATGAAATTATTGCTATATTAAAACAGAATCCAGATATTGATATTGAAATTGCAGGTCATAACAGTCAATCAGATGATGAAGATATCAATACTGATATCAGTTTAAAACAAGCATTACTCGTCAAAAAATATTTATTAACACAAGAAATTAAAAAATCTCGTTTACGTACCAATGGATATGGGTCACTCAGACCTGTTAGTCACGATACAGCACAGAATCAAAGAATAGAAATAACTGTGCTAAAGGAATAACATTTAGCAGAGGGATAAAATGTACTACTTGGCTTTACAAATGATAGGATTTCTATTAACCGCAACGCTCAGTGGAATATGCTTGGGCTGGTGGTTTAAAGGCACACGAATAGCATGGCAATGTCAGCATAAACAACAACAGCAGAAATATAAGCTCCAATATGCCAATAGCCAACTCTGCCAATTAAAAACCCAGTATCAACACGCCCAGCAACAAATTGAAAAATACACTCGCCATTTCAATAGCAGCGGTCATACCCAGTACCTCAAAATCTGTGAAGAATTAAGAAAAAGTCAGCGTGAAAATAAACAGTTACGCGCTGAAATTCACAAAAATACTGAGCATAGATCGCATACTACTACCGCTAAATATCCTATGCATTCCAGTGATTATTTTCGTGATGATCTTAAAAAAATTGAAGGTATTAACCCAAAGATTGAGCAACAATTGAATAGCTTGGGGATTTTGAAATATCAACAAATTGCCGATTTATCCGTTAAAGATGTAGAGTTAGTTGCCAGTTACCTCAATAGCCCGCCATTACCTGACTATCAATGTATGGTGCAAACGGCGCGTGAACTCAGTCGTTCACAATTTCAGGCTGCATAATAAAAGAAGATTAATAGATGCTTAGATTCATTACAAAAAAATGACTAGCTCTATTACGCCCGTCTATGCAATAATATCCCGCAACGCCTAAATTGGCTTCCTTGCAATTTAAGCGCCACGACATTTCACTTTACTTAATTGGTCCAAACCCTCTTAAGCAAAGCTAACCCAACGCCCTGCTTAAAAGAGGACGTTATGACTCTTAAATGAGGACGTTATGACTGTAAAAAAGTTTATCATAGCCTTGTGCTATCGTAAAAAAGTCAAGCTCAACTGCTTGCAAAAATTGATCCCACAGACTCCCTATCACAAGGAGTATTCCCAATGAGCGTATTCCGCGATTTAATTAAAGATGCGATTGACGCTGATCTGGGCAAAAACGCACAAAAAGTCATCAACACCTTATTACATCAAACCATCGGTTTTGGTAAACCCACCGACCCCCTCACAGATAAACGTATTGCCCGCATTAGCGGAGTCCGCTTAGACCGTGTTCGTCTTGCCATCCATGAAGTCATGGAAACCCATATCTTTTTCCGTATTCCCCACGATAAATTTGAATGGGACTATAGCATTGGACAAAAGTACCTCGATGCCCATCAGAAAGCCTTTGAAGAAAAACACCCCGAGGAGGCGAAAGCCGGTAAAAAGCCGCCCTTTTTTACGCCCTTTCTTCCGAAAAACGGAAACAATCCCCAGAAAACAGATCCGATTTCTGGGAATCAGTCACATACAGACCTTGATCTAAACAATTTATTATCT
>WFRR01000039.1 GCA_015486375.1 Thiotrichaceae bacterium | reverse complement strand
GTCGTTTGTCTGTTGTGTATGCCCCAAACTGGGTTTTTATATCCATTCTGGTTAGAAAAACCTAAACTGGGTTATATCAAAGTAGACATAAAAACCTATTTTGGGTTATATCTAAATAGGTATAAAAACCTAAGTCGTGTCTATCTATTGGGTCAGGTCTATAGCAAAGAAGTCTGTTCTAATATTTCGCTTAAATAATCTGAAAACTCTCTTTATTGCATTAATCCGTTACATAGCCTCCTATGAAAAAATTCATTGTCGGTTTTCTAAGCTGCCTACTTGGCAGTGAATGATCGTAGCGTGATAGGCATCATTAATGCTTTTTTCTAAGCTGCCTACTCGGCAGTGAATACTAGCGATTACAGGTGCAAAAGCTTGGTATTTTTCTAAGCTGCCTACTCGGCAGTGAATGGTATTCCAATAATATGTGGACAAAAAGTACATTTCTAAGCTGCCTACTCGGCAGTGAATGAATGCACTTGTGTTCCAGATGAAAATAATGATTTCTAAGCTGCCTACTCGGCAGTGAATGAGTGCCGTGGATAATCGTGCATTTATTGACATTTCTAAGCTGCCTACTCGGCAGTGAATGGCTTTACCTTGATTGCTTACGCCGTTAGTGATTTCTAAGCTGCCTACTCGGCAGTGAATACAAGCAATAGCAGATCATCCAAATCCACCACATTTCTAAGCTGCCTACTCGGCAGTGAATAAAGATATTACTCCTTACTTTTGCACAGGAATTTTCTAAGCTGCCTACTCGGCAGTGAATAAACTTCACAATCGTCATCATCAATCTCTGTTTTTCTAAGCTGCCTACTCGGCAGTGAATTGCATTTGCGGCTATTACACATTGAATAATCATTTCTAAGCTGCCTACTCGGCAGTGAATGCTGTTTTCATCTGTTGATCAATTTTACTGATTTCCTAAGCTGCCTACTCGGCAGTGAATATGGAGTGGTTGTTTACCGCTCCTGATCGAATTTTCTAAGCTGCCTACTCGGCAGTGAATCATTAAAAGAAATGGATGCTGCATACCAATCATTTCTAAGCTGCCTACTCGGCAGTGAATGTTTTACAGCAAACTTAGGAATGCTTGTTTGTTTTCTAAGCTGCCTACTCGGCAGTGAATGTATCGAACATGGATTATAAGACATGCGTAGTTTTCTAAGCTGCCTACTCGGCAGTGAATGTGCATAAAGTGAAAGAGTTACCGAATCATGATTTCTAAGCTGCCTACTCGGCAGTGAATGGCGGGTGTTGCGTACTAATAACACTTATGCATTTCTAAGCTGCCTACTCGGCAGTGAATCCTAAATACATTGCGGGATGATCATCCAGTACTTTCTAAGCTGCCTACTCGGCAGTGAATAAGGCAAATTGGGGCAACCTACACTTTCGCGTTTTCTAAGCTGCCTACTCGGCAGTGAATTCAAACAATATGCGGCATCGATTGCGCTTGCATTTCTAAGCTGCCTACTCGGCAGTGAATCACTGAAAGAAGCACATTCTAAGACGAAGATCTTTCTAAGCTGCCTACTCGGCAGTGAATTTGATGCGATAACAGAAAGGGTTAACCAGCAATTTCTAAGCTGCCTACTCGGCAGTGAATCTGATTTTTTATTGAGGTGTAATTTCTCAGAATTTCTAAGCTGCCTACTCGGCAGTGAATATCCATGTGACAGGGAGTTTCCCTTCTCTTTGTTTTCTAAGCTGCCTACTCGGCAGTGAATATTAACAGTAGCCGCAAAAGTAGCAGGAGAATTTTTCTAAGCTGCCTACTCGGCAGTGAATAGCAATTATAACAAGGAATATTTAGAGATAACAAGCAACTACCTTTATTTTGAGTATTTTAGGAATCAAAAATTACCCACCTGTAAGTAATTGATTTAAAAGTTAATATTTTTATACGTATTTTCATTGGTTAAAATCACTAATAATTAAGTACATTGATTAATATTTAGTCAAACCCAGTTGTTCATTGTAAGTAAATTCAACACTGATTGCATCTTTTCCATAGCTAGGCAATATTAATTCACCATACAATAATGCGGCATATTGTATATCCATTCCTTTAAATACGGCGATTTCTTTTAATAATTTCAAATAGTCTCGCGGTAGCCATAATCGGCTTTGCTGTTGTTTTGACAGTGTTTTTTTATGTATTTTATAAAGTGTTTGTGGTGGCGGCATTAGCATTTTTCCTTTTTCATACACTTTTTCCACATAGCTATAGGTTTCATCTGCAAGTTCAGGCATCAGGTAAATGGGGTGCTGTTTGCTTCCTTCTCGAAAAGCATTAAAGCATTGTGGTAAAGCAGTCATCCACCAACAGCCTGATAAATATCCTTGTAAATTGACAGCACCTTGATTTTCATAGTCTGTAAGCAGTTGTTGAATAGAGTAATGTTCTAAATCACTTAACCTTTTTTGAGGATTTAGCCGTGACTTTCGTTGAATACGGGGTTGTGCATCGATTCGCTTTATTAGCTTTGAAAAATTAACTAATTGATTAAGATCATGGGAATCCAGCAAATTTTCCTGAGTTTCATAACCCGGCTGACAATAAGTCGCCTTATTATTTTTTTGAGTCAATGATTTTAAATTATATTGGAGTAAAGCAATATTGGCATATTGAGGATATATATCACGATGTCTTAATACACGACCTGATAGCTGAATAATAGATCGAAATGAAGAGGGTTCAATAATAGCCCAATCAAAATCATGATCACGGCCGACCTCTTCAACAGGGGTTGTCACTAAAATAAAAATCAGATTTTTATGTTGGCATTGCTCAAGATGGTTTCTAATCACGGCATTTTCAAAAATAGCTTGAGTGTGATTATTGTCGCGCTTTAATACTGAATCTAGATGATTTTCTTGATAACTTCGCATCAGTAAAGCTTGTTGACTGTGATAAGCCATCACCTTTATTTCAATCTCATCAGACCAATAACTTTCAGCTAAATATTCGGTTAGATGAATACAGGGTTTAATATTGGCAACCCGAACAACTCCAAATGAAACTTGTTTCTTTGATTGCTGCTCAACGGAATAATGCTGCTCATGCTGAGAAATAATTTCAGTTTTAATTGTTTGATAATACTGATTTTCTATATCACTTTCAGGTAATTTTAATAAATTTTGACAGTTAAGTAATTTTGCTTTGCGTTTAGCTTTTAGCTTAGCTAAATTTCCTACTCGTTTGTGAATAAAGGCTTGGTGTCTTTCTTTAAAACGAATGCGTCTATTTTCTTCCAGATTAGTATTAATATCATCAATATGAGTCACAAATTCATCTACCCAAATACAAGTCAGTGCCTGACTCATATTTCTACTATTGGCAAATAGTGACCAACCAGACTGATAGGCATTGAAATAGCCTTCTGCTAAATCAGGGGAAATTGTGGCAGATGAAATCATTACTTTCCGCCCTAGCATACCGGCTAAATGAATTAAACGACCAATGGCAACTAAATCACTGCCCTCGAAATTATCAATTTCATCAATGACAAGATCAGATGACATCAAACGCAGACAAGGTAAGATATAACGTCCTCCCCGTTTTGTTTCTGTGGCTGCGATTAGGTGGTCAATCGTACAAGTTAGAACAGGTGCATACAGAAATTTACGATTCTTCTTTCCCTGTGGAGTATTAAAAATCGTGGCTAAAATATCCTCGGGTAAGTTTGATTCGTAATCAATTTCATTGTCTAGTAAATTCTCTAGTGACTCTGAACCAAAGTCCTCATTATCTTTAGCATCTAATGGATATTTCCCTTGAGTTTTATTGCGGTTGTGTAAGTCTAGTACAGCCTTAGAACCAATTAATACAGCAAGTTCGGTTTCATCCAAACCAATACGATCTCGATATTCATCGCCTGTTTGTAGCGTTAAGGTTCTTAATCCTAATGCTAAAATATATCGTAAACTATTCTTATCTGATGACAAGGAACGCATGATTTTAGCATTAGCAAACGTTTTTCCTTTTCCCGTGCTTGCCATATTAATTGCAAAAAAGCCAAAATGATCCTGTGATTGTTTTAGATCACCTTGATTCCGCCATTTTATGATTTGACTAACAGCAGTATCTTGCCACCGAAAATCTGTGTTAGTGCTTTTGCGTTTTAGGGCTTTAACATCATAAGCTCGGGGAAATAATTCAGTCGAACTGCCTTCAAACATAGGTAATAAATGGGCGATTTTTAAAGATTTTTTCATAACCCCAACAAGATGTTCATCTAGCTGCTGTTTTAGTTTTCCAGTTTTTCGATCAGTATTGGCATAAAATTTTAACGGGCTTTGCCAGTTCATATCTCTATCAAGCGAAGAATAATGATGATCGGCTAACATTAAACTTAAGCGTGCATGATGCAGAACGACTCTCCAACTACCATCATTAAGCGACTGATTTAATAAAGATAAGTTATCATATAATCTATTCGACCATTTCTTAATTTGCTTTAGCCAAGGACGGGATTCACTCGGTAATACGGGATAGTCAAAGCAGCGTTTAAGTTCCTGTTTTGCTTTTTTGTTTTCATAGCCCCACTCTGAATCGATCACCCCTAAAAGCGTTTGAAAAGCATCAACAGGGATTGTTTTATATCTTCTTGCTTCTTCCTTTATCGGTAAAGGTAAACGATGATGAGTCACAATGAGCCAAGCCACTAAACTAGCAGCATTCGGTAGATTCTTTAAAGGCTGGTCACTTTTGTTGTCAATATTGAGATTAATCTGTTCTCTATCAATCTCTCCCTTACTCAAGCGAGATAACCACTGTTGATCATTTTCTCCATTGACAAAAACCTGTAAAAATAGCACTGAAATCCATTCATGCCGTAAGGGATCAGCTAGAATTTTTTTACTTTTTAATTTACTCTGAAAAAACTCAGAAGCCTTTCCCCAATCATGAAAGAGTGCAGATAATGCAGATAAGGATTTAATCAATGGGAGGTAGTTCCAGTTATTTTCCCAATGAGTATTTATAATGTTTTGTCGGGTTGTATTGACAGGTACGCAACCTTCACTATTAAATTGATTTCGATTACCGACAATCCAAACGAGTTCTATACGGGTACGACTGCGAATCCAATGACAAGAAACTGCGGTATTTTTAGAGGCTGTTTTTCGTAATAGTTTTTTGACTGCATGCAAACCTTCATTAGTCATAATGGTTTGCCATGTTCGACTACCAATACGATTAGCAAAGCTATCCAATACTCGCCGTGTTTTATTAAGGGACTTTTTTTTACATTGTGAAATAAAGGTAACAATCATAGCGATTTCCCCTCTTTTGCCATCTGTTTTACCGTGTTGAACATAAAATCAAGGGCTTTATGTTTAGTAAAATTTTGTAAGCACTGCTGCCTAAATGTTTGTTCAGACATTCCTTTATCAGCACAAATAAATGCCCACGGTAAAATTAAGCTATCTTTAATTAAATCAGCAATATCAAAAACTAATGCCCCTCGTCTTGTTTTTCCATGCATTACGGCAAAGCCATGAGGAATGCCAAGTACCCAAAGCGTTGTTGCCGCCAGTCCATAGGCTAAATAATTACCATGATTTAGAAAGTCATTGGCTGCATCACCACAATTAGCATCACGTCGAAAATTACTAATTTGGGTACGATTAGCTGAAATCTTATATAAAGATTTTGTTAGTTGTGCTTCTACTAATAATAAGTTATTAATATTGGGACTATTTTTAATACGAGAAAGAAATTGATTAAGTGCATTTTCTATATCAGCATCATCACTATAAAAGCTATAGTTATGTAAATCACGATCTTTACCCCAAACGGTTTTTAAATATTCAATCCGACATTGTTGCAGGCGTTTGGCTATTTTTAGACGTTTATTTTCATCAAACCAGAACTGCATCCAGCCCTGAATATATTCTGTGGGACGATATTCACTCTGAGGAGATAACCACTCCACCTCATTAGCTGCAATTAATGGTGTTCCACCACTACCACTAAAACCAATAAGTACCCCTGCCGAAGCTAGGCTACGAACGGCGGCTTGTGTAATGGATGTTCCCATTCCCAACAAAATAACAGTCGTATTTGCGATAGGAATATTCCAGTACTGTTTTTCATATTTAGCCTCTGAAAGATAAACCACCCGACCATCTTTTTGCATGACTCGGCATTTTTCAATGTAATAAATATTGGCACGTTTGGAGTGTAAAATAGCATTTAAATCTGTTAGAGCTTCCATAAATATTTTCCACGATAAAATTTGATAATGCCTTAAATCTGTTGGAAGAAGTCACTAAGACAAATTTACTGCTACTATTAGTCTCAATATTCAATATTAAGAATAAGAGACTACGCCTTGTTAAATTATATTATTCGACGTTTACTTTTAATGATTCCCACCTTGTTAGGGATTACGATTGTTGTATTTACCATTATGGCTGCCGCCCCTGGAGGGATTACGGCACAAAGTTTAGTCGGGGGAGCAGATATGAAACCCCAAGAAAAACAGGCATTAATGGACTATTACAATAAACGCTATGGTCTTGATCAACCTGCCTATATGCAGTATTTACGTTGGCTTAATAATATTTCTCCAGTGGGTTTTAAACTGGATGACAAGAATAATTTCGGCGATTTCTCTTTTAGTAAAGGCTCTGATTTAGGTGAAAGCCTTTATTATGGTCGTCCTGTGGCAGATATTTTATCGGAACGGATTCCCATTACTTTATTACTGAATGTCCTCAGTATTCCCCTGATATATATTCTGGCCATTACGATTGGTATGAAAGCCGCAACTGATCGAGATGGACGTTTTGATGTCAGCTCCAGTGTCATTATGTTAGGGCTATGGTCTGTACCGACCATGTTAGCAGGGGTATTACTGATCGGATTTTTTGCCAATATTCAACATTGGCAATGGTTTCCCACCGCAGGACTGAGCAGTTATTCTGCTAAAAATATGCCTTTTTTACCGCATTGGGTTTCAATATGGGATATTGCCAAAGTTTTTATTTATAGCTCTCTAGGAGCAATATTGACCATCAGCCTAAGTCGCCTCAAGCACTTTCAAATACGCATTGCATTCTTTGCACTATTGGGCGTTGCATTGGGTTTATGGATGGCAAATTCTCATCCTTTATCACTCACGTTAAATTGGATCTTTTGGCCATCTTTATTAGGCTCGACTTTAGCTGTTTTAGCATGGACAGATTTTAAATTATTTCGTATTGCAGGTTTAGGCTTTATCGGTGCAGGAATTGGTTTATTACTCGCCATGAATAGTTTGGAGGCAGGTTTTGTACGCGGTTATTTATTCGATAATTTTTGGCATTTGACCTTACCAATTTTATGTTTATCGTATGGTGGTTTTGCGGCATTAGCTAAACTAACCCGAACGGCTGTACTAGAAAATTTAAACTCTGATTACGCCCGTACGGCACGGGCTAAAGGGGTGGCTGAAAAAGAAGTATTATGGCATCACGTTTTTCGGAATAGCTTATTACCCCTCATTACGGCTTCCGCAGGTTTATTACCGGCTTTAATGGCAGGTTCACTGATTGTTGAACAAATATTTAGTATTGAAGGCATGGGACAACTTGCGATTGAAGCGGTAAAAAGTCGAGATCGTGAATTAGTATTATCAATTACCTATGTAAGTGGTTTTTTAACCTTGATTGGTTATCTCCTAGCCGATTTTCTTTACACTTTAGTTGATCCACGAGTGAGTTATGAATAAAAATAATATGAGTCAACAATCTTTTGGACAACGAATTCTTTCCAAAGCCTTTCGTCGTATCAGTGCAAAAATGGGTATTGCATGGATATTTTTACTCCTTATCATCGCTACCTTTGCGCCCTTTATTGCCAATACCGCCCCATTATTAAGTTATCACGCTGAAACAGGTTTACACTTTCCTATTTTAAGTTTACTAACGGTTGAAGACGTAATTGTTTTAAGCGTATTTTTTACGGGACTTTTATTATGGAAATTAAGCTTAAGTCATCCTCTAAAGTTAGGCATCTTATTACTGGTCATCGTGATTAGTAGTTTATTAGCGAATCGCTTTGTTTCTCCTCCTGCGGTAATTATTTATGATAATTATCGTAATGCTTCACTACAGAGCGCAGATTGGCAGATTATGCCGCCTATACCGTATTCACCCCGAGATTATCTGCGTGATTATGGCGATACGGGGTTAGAAGCTCCTTTTGCTCAACCAATACATCAAACTGGCAGCGAACTAGAAAAAGTTCAGGCAAATCGTTTGCATTGGATGGGGACAGAAGAAAATGGGGCGGATGTGATGAGCCGTATGATTCATGCTTCACGTATTGCACTTGGCATTGGTTTTATTGCCACGGGTATTGCGATGTTTATCGGAGTCATTATTGGCGGTTTAATGGGCTACTTTTCAGGCATTATTGATATGATTGGCATGCGTTTGGTTGAAATCTTTGAAGCTGTGCCAACGCTATTTTTACTGCTTACCTTTGTCGCTTTTTTTGGCCGCAGTATGTATATGATGATGGTGATTATTGGGATTACTTCATGGTCAGGCTATGCCCGTTATATTCGGGCTGAATTCCTTAAATTGCGAAAACAAGACTATATTCAAGCCGCGATTGCAAGTGGCTTACCACTTAGGTCTATTCTATTTAGACATATGTTGCCCAATGGGATTGCACCCTTATTAGTTGCTGCAAGTTTCGGGGTTGCTTCTGCCATTTTAGCCGAAGCCACACTAAGCTTTTTAGGTTTAGGTTTAGTGGATGCACCTTCATGGGGACAGATGCTAAATCAAGCGGTGCAATCTTCATCTTTTCATTGGTGGATGGCTGTTTTTCCTGGAGGGGCAATCTTTATGACTGTATTTGCTTACAATCTACTCGGTGAAGCTTTACGTGATGCGATTGATCCACAGTTATCACAAAAAGCAGGGGTCTCTTAAAATGTGCTTATTAGATATACAAAATCTCTGTGTCACCTTGCGATCTGAAAATGAACTAATTCACGCAGTCGATAATATTAGTTTTCGTCTAGAAAAAGGTAAAACTTTCTGTCTTGTCGGTGAATCAGGCAGTGGCAAATCCATTACTGCTTTATCATTGATTCAACTCTTACCACAATATGTCGTGGATAAAATCAGTGGTAGGCTAAACTTTGAATACAACATCACCCAAGGCAATTCTGACCCAAAAAATGCTGTGGTGGATATTTTAAAGTTAGAAGAACAGCAGCTTTGTCAAATTCGTGGCGCACGTATTGCGATGATTTTTCAAGAACCCATGAGTTCGCTTAATCCTGTTTTTACGATTGGTGAGCAAATCGTGGAAACATTGCAATTGCATCATCCTGATATGTCAGATGAAGCCGCACAACACCGTGCTATGGAAGTATTGCAACAAGTAAAAATGCCACAGTTGGAACAACGCTTTAATCAATATCCGCATCACCTTTCGGGTGGACAACGGCAACGGGTTATGATTGCTATGGCGTTAGCGTGTGAACCTGATCTTTTAATTGCCGATGAGCCAACCACTGCATTGGATGTCACGATTCAGGCTGAAATATTAAAACTGATGCGCGATTTGCAAACCCGTATTGGCATGAGCATTTTATTTATTACTCATGATTTTGGTGTCGTTGCACAAATGGCTGATCAAGTTGGGGTCATGCAACAGGGAAAACTGGTTGAAGTCGGTGCAATGCAGCAAGTGCTACGTGATCCGCAACATGCCTACTCAAAAAAACTCTTAGCGTCCTTACCCGAAAACTTACCTCGTGTTCCCTCTCAAGCCCGTCCGATGGAAATGTTATCGGATATGTCACTGAAATTACCTTTAATCGAGGTTAAAAAATTAAAAGTTTGGTTTCCGATTAAAAAAGGTCTTTTACAACGTACTGTTGATTATGTGCGAGCTGTTGATAATGTTGATTTCACTTTATCTAAAGGTGAAATTGTGGCATTGGTGGGCGAATCAGGCTGTGGTAAAACCACCTTGGGACGTAGCATAGTACAACTGGAAACAGTGACATCAGGCAGTATAAAAATGCGGGGTAAGGAATTAGTGGGTTTGTCACAACGCCAATTAAAACCCTTACGTCCTAAAATGCAAATCGCTTTTCAAGATCCACAGTCATCGCTCAATCCCCGTTTGCATATTGTTACAACATTAACCGAGCCGATGAAAGTTCATGGTATTGGTTTATCGGATGAAGAGCGAGTCGAAATAGCCGCACAGGTGCTGGAAAAAGTCCATTTAAAACGGGAGTACCTATGGCGCTACCCTCATGAATTCTCAGGGGGACAACGTCAACGGATTGGTTTAGCCCGGGCTTTAATACTTAATCCTGACTTTATTGTCTGTGATGAAATTACCAGTGCTTTGGATGTCTCTGTCCAAGCAGAAATTTTGCAATTATTACTAGAAATTCGACAACAACAAGCACTTGCGCTTATCTTTATTACCCATAATATTGCCGTAGTGGAATATTTAAGTGACCAAACGTTGGTCATGCATCAGGGTAAAATTGTGGAACGGGGTAAAACGGCAGAAGTTTGTGGTAATCCTCAACATACTTATACACAGCGTCTACTCAGTGCTGTACCAAGACAAAGCGATTATTTTTGAACAATCATCATTCACAATATTTTATAATATCAGTGATTACATCGCAGAAATGGGATGAAGTAGTGCTAAAGTAGCTGAACAATGTTTGCAATATTTTGTCATATAGTTTTGATTAAGTTGGAAATTTTTATGAAATATATCTCTAATAAACTCATTGCAATGCCACTTGGGGTTTTATATTTAGCCCTCGATTCATCAATGCTAATGGCTGATGCACTTGAGCAGGTGAATCAATATCGTCAGGCAGTGGGTTTAAATACTTTATCTTCGTCTCAAGCATTGAATCGTTCTGCAAAAAACCATGCAGACTATCTTTCTCATATTGAACAAGAAAATATTAAAAGTATGCAGGATGCTCATGGTGAAATACGTGGCAATGCAGGATTTACAGGTAAAACAGTACGAGAACGAACGCAAGTAGAAAACTATCCCCATCATAGCGTTTCGGAAAATATTAGTTTAGGCAATCTAGACGAACTATCTTCTACTGAGTTACTGATGTCGGGCATTTATCACCGTTTTGGATTTCTTAATTTTTTAATTGATGAAATGGGCGTAGGAATTAGTAAAAAAGTGTATGTTTACAATATGGGGCGTAGTGATTTATCTCAAATTTGTCGTCACCCTTCCCAACAAACGTTATCGGGAAAGGCTTACGATTGCCTCGGTAAAAAAGTCACCGAAAATTACTGGAATCAGCTTTGTAGCTCTATTCGTAAGCAAGATATATTTGCAGCCCCCTTTAAACATCGTTGTAACAATGGGGTATTGCTCAATGCTGCCTATATGAAAAAAATGTGTCAATCACCGCCACAATCGGCACTATTAAAAGGCGCAGGTTCTTATTATAAATTATGCGGTAACTCACTAAAAATCAAAGCGAGTTGGTTAGAAAATCTATGTCGTAACCCACCTACAGGTGCAAAATATCGGGGTAATGGTCGTTATTATGAAATTTGTGATACTCCTCAAAAAGTACCTGCTTATTGGTTAAAGACGCGTTGTGATGCTGTGCCTAAAGCCGGTCAATATACGCAAAGTGGTCGTTATTATCAAAGCTGTAATACTGCTAAACACAAGATCAGTGTTGAAGCTATGCAGCAATTGGATGAGCAGCGTTATCAGCAACAAGCAATGTATTTACCTTGGCCTGCAAATAATATGCAGCAAGTTGATGTGGCATTTTATCGAGAAATTCCCGACCCTTTACCTGATCTAGAAGAAAGTGGATACCCTATTTCATTACAGTTTAATCCGTATAAAGTACAACAAGTTAAGGTTATTAAATTCCAATTAGAATATCAGGATATCAAGACTAAACAGTGGTATTTAGTCAACAATATACGCGCATTAAGTAAGAAAAATGATCCTAATAAAAAGCTAAAACAACGAGAATTTGCATGGTTTCCACTACAAAAATTACATTGGGGAACAATATATCGTGTCAAAGTGGATGTTCAAATTAATCATAAAAATCAAACGCTACAATGGCAATTTAAGACTAAATCTTTTTTAAATTTTCTGGAATAAGATACGGTCTTTTTGATATACAACCACTTGAAAATACCGCTTAACTGTCCGTGCTTGAAAAATTAAGTAGAATTCATAGTTTACTTATTGATCTCTTTATGTACAATGCGAATAAAAATTAAACAGTTAAAAGCTAAATAGGGTTAGTATTAATTGTGATTAACAAAAATGTGAAATTTATGGCTAAAGCCCTACCTGATATTAATTGAATAAACTAATAACAGTTATAAGTATAGTAAGTAAGCGTTAAGGGAAAGTTCATTATATTCATGCATCAGTATTGCTAACAAACGCGTCATTAGTGACTCATTGACGGTGATCAAGCCCTAAATCTCTCTCAATCCTTGGATATACATAATGAAATTTTCCATCAATAAAGTTGCTTTTTCAAGCTGCTTGCTATTGTCCGCTTTAATCCCTTGTGTCAGCTATGCTTCCCAAGATACATTTATATTAAAACTGAATAATCTGGTGCAGCTTGCTCTTGAAGAAGAAGATCAGCGCATTGCCTCTGAAAGAGAGCATATTCGACTAAAACTTAAAAATGAAGAAACACTGACTTTAGCACTTAATCAAGCGGTACAAGATGCACTAAGTCAGGAAAAAGAGAGCCTGGAAATGGAAAATGCCATTATTCACGCCATTGCTAAACAAGTTGAAATAGATAATATTGCACTTTCCCAGACTGAGACTAATAGTGATAGCATACAAAATACCATTAAAGTGGCTAGCAATACGCAAACGCAAGATAGCAATATTAATACGAAACTAACACAAAATTTACAAACAGCGATTAATGAAAGTCAGAATAAGATTCAGCAACAAGTGTCACAATATAGAAAGACTCTCTTATCTGAAGCCTCGAATAATAATAGTCGACATAACAACGCTCCTACCACTCAACTAGCTAAACAAGGCTCAAGTAACTCCCCATTACAAGTCAGTGCTAACAAAAAGGTAGGATGGATTTATATTGGTCAGTACATCAATAATAGTTGGGCTGAAAAAATTCTAAGTATTGATAAGAAATTACCGAGCAAAGGAAAAGATTACAAATTAGATTATTCAGTGTATATGCGGGCTAAAAAACCGTCACGACTATCAAAAGTAATGAATACATTGGCTTCTGGTGATCAGGTTAAAATCTTAGATATTCGACCTTCAGGTAAACAAGGTCACTATTGGGCATCTGTTGAACTACTGGCAAGAAATATTCTTAAGTAACATTTTTCAAATATAGATCAACATAAATTCTACAGTTTCTTTGTATTATTTATGTTGATCTGGCTGGCTGCTATGATGCGATCATGACAATGGGACAACACAAAGAAATTAAACTACCCTCTTAAACTCAGTATCACCAATTATGGGTAACACGATTTATGCAGATGTCTAATCTTACTTTTCTCTGGCATGACTATGAAACATGGGGTATCAATCCTAGGGTCGATCGTCCTTCTCAATTTGCAGCCATTCGTACCGATGCTAATTTAGAGCCTATCGGTGAACCTATTATGTTGTACTGCTATCCTGGCTTGGATTTTTTACCTCATCCAGAAGCGGTATTAGTGACGGGTATTACCCCACAAAAGGCTGAACAAGAAGGGATCAATGAAGCCAGCTTTTTTGGCACAATTCAAGCAGAGTTTGCCCGAGAAAATACCTGTGGAGTCGGTTACAACAGCATCCGTTTTGATGATGAAGTGACGCGTTTTGGATTTTATCGTAACTTTATTGATCCTTATGCTCATAGTTGGCAAAACAATAATAGTCGTTGGGATATTATTGATTTAATGCGTATGACACACGCCTTACGTCCTGAAGGCATTAACTGGCCATTACGCGATGATGGCTTAGCAAGTTTTAAACTAGAACACTTAACGGCTGCCAATGGCATTGAGCATAGTGGCGCACATGATGCTTTAGTCGATGTCCGTGCTACCATTGCATTAGCGAAATTAGTCAAAGAAAAACAGCCGCGTTTATTTGATTTCTATTTTAAATTGCGTCAGAAGTCGTATGCTGAACGCTTTTTATCTTTAGAAAGTCCACAGCCTGTTTTGCATATTTCAGGGATGTTTTCCGTCGAAAAGGGATGTATTGCACCGATCGTACCTTTATTAAGACATCCTAATAATAAGAATGAGATTATCTGTTATAACTTACGTTTTTCACCGAAAACATTACTCTCATTAGATGCAGATAGCATTGTAGAAAAACTCTATACCCCCAGCGTCAGTTTGCCCCAAGGTGAAGAGCGTATTGCCTTAAAGGGGGTGCATATTAATAAGTCACCTGCTTTAGCACCACCTAAGACGCTTAATGAAGTGCAAGCGAAGAAATGGGGTATTGATTGGCAACAAATCAATCAGAATTATCAATTATTAATGTCTGATTCTAGCTTACAAGCTAAATTAATCTCTGTTTATAAACGGAGCTATAACACGAAAGATCCTGATGTTGATGTTGCTTTATATTCAGATTTTATTAGTAATGAAGACCGTCAGCGTTGTCGGCAATTATTAAAATTAACGCCGGCCCAATTAGTCACATGGAAGGGGAGTTATTTTAATGATCCTCGACTCCAAAGCTTGCTACCTCGCTATCAAGCTAGGAATTACCCTGAACTACTCTCTGAAGCAGGTCGTTTACGCTGGCAGGAATTCTGTCAAGCTCGCCTTATTGATGGTAAATTTGACTGTAATCTTACTTTAGAACAATTTCAGCAAACATTAATGACCTTAGCTCAAAGTCGAACAAGTGAACGTGATCAAAAGCTTTTAGCAGAGCTTTCTCAGTGGGTACAACAACGCTTTATGGGTGTTTAGTCAGTGCATCAAAATAATGATTAGTCAATGTTTGATAGTGATCTTTGTCAGTATAGGTCACCATAAATATCGCTAATTTTTTTTGATCCGCGAATCTTAACGCTTTTTCTTTTCCCATGACCAGCATTGCTGTCGCTATTGCATCTGCCCATAAACTGGAAGGATGTAAGACGGTAATAGAAACTACAGGTGTTTGTACAGGATAGCCCGTTTTAGGATCGAGTGTATGAGCATACTGCTTTCCCTGATATTCATAAAAATTACGGTAATTACCTGAAGTCGCTAGTGCCTGATTATTTAAGTGAATACTTTTAATCACCGCATTCACTTGCGCGTGTGTTTGTACAGAGGCAGGGTGTTCAATAGCGATCTTCCATGTGGATTGCTGTGAATTTGTACCCTGTGCTTGAATCTCTCCACCAATTTCAACCAAATGGTTAGATAGACCTTTATTCAATAAAAGTTCGGAAATAACATCGACGGCATAACCTTTCGCAATAGCCGATAAATCCAGTGCTAAGGATATTTTTTGTTTAGCTATTGCTGGAGGGCTTGATCGTAATTTCATATGCTGAAACCCTGTATGACTCAAGGCTATTTGTATTTGTTGCTCAGAAGGCGGTTTAAATTTAATTTGTTTGGCAAAGCCCCATAAATCCACTAAGGGATAAATACTCGGATCAAATGCGCCTTGTGTTTCTTGATAAGCCGTGATTGCTTTTGTCATCACCTGAAAAAAATCATCGGAAATAGGAAACCAATGGGTAGTACGAGAACGATTAAAACGACTGATTTCAGCGTTTTCTCGATAGGTAGACAGGCTTTGATTGATCTGTTCTAAACGCTGCTTGATGGCACGGTGAAGGGCTTTTTTATCCAGTTTAGTCTCATTTTGAACAATACTAATATGATAGCGTGTTCCCATCGTTGCACCTGTTAACTGCAATATGGGTCGAGAACTTAAATGATAGCTATAAAGTAGTAGCAAACTCAGTGCAAGTAGGAGAATAATGATTTTTGTATTATTTTTTCTGCCAATTTTATGCATTATCGCCTTCCTTTGTGAAAACTGCCTATTAATTAATATTAATGCAAATCATAAGTACCGTTTATCGGCTTATGCTTAGCGTGCTGAATTTTACGTGAGAACATTCCTATCAATGCAGCAGACCTCAATACTAATACTAAAAAAGAAGGTATCAGCATGAAATTGAAATTAAGTTGTACGCTTTGTATTGCATCACTTTGTATTGCATCACTGGTTTTAACAACAGGATGTGCCAGTGTCAATGATAATCCTTACTATCAGTCTAACTACAGTAAGGCTTATATTGCACAAAATATAGCAGTACCGATGATAGAAGGATTTAGCCGTAATAAAGAGCAGAATGCTAGTTATTTATTTAAGCAAAATATGATTAACACAGGTGCATATGCACTAGAAAGTAATCCTTTTCGTTCTTATACGGACCCGATACAGGGACGTGGTTTTGGACAAACAGATGTTAATGGCTTTTTACGTAGCCATTAGAAACGCACTTAAATAAAGTGTGTTTTTGTGAGCCCCTGGAGTTCTGGAAGGAACTCCAATTTCACAACTTGGGATAGCCCTTCCTAAGTGTGTGATACTTTTAGCCCGACCGTCTTGGTTGGGCTTTTTTTTGCCCAATTTCTTATTTTTTGTACTACTGGTGATGTAGTTGTTTCAACATCAAACTAATTATAAAATCAGCACCCCGAATGTGCTTGTTAAGTATAAAACATTCAAAAATACAGTAAAACTACTGGGCTGCAGACACTGCTTCTGAAATTAACTTATTTAATTCTTGGGGCGTTGCGTGTTTAGGATCAATCGATTTTGCAGTGAACTGCTGAGATAGCTTAGGCTGTTTCGTTTCTTTGCTTTCTGCCCGCTTCTGTAATTCCTTAAATTTCTTTTTCATGGAATGGTCAATTTTAGGTACTCTCAAGGTAATCCCTATTGGCACAGCATTAGGGGAACTCAATTGATCTTTATTTTCCTCGTAAATGGCTAAATACATAGTGGAATCACCATAAGTACGTTCGGCAATATCACTCAAAGTATCACCATCCTTAACAATCAAAGATATTGTCGTTATTTTTGCTTCATCGATAACTACCTGAGAAGCAAACCTTTTTTTCTCTTCTGCATTATCGTTAACCAACTTTTTAACTTTACCTTGTAAGGTTTCTTTCTTTTCCTTATTTGCTTCTGTCACTACATCTTTATTTTCCTTATTTGATGAGTCTATATTTTTTTTATCCGAGTAGTAAGTAGTGAGTCTATCTAATAGACTTTCTTCAAAAGTATGCGCCATTGACTCTAAATGCTCTTGGGTAAATTGTGGATATTTTTCCTTCAAATCTTGGATAAATTTATCAGATTTTTGTTTAATCATCGCTTCTTCTTCATCATAGTGCTTTTGTGTAAATGATTTAATTTTATCAGCGACTGATTTTTGCTTCGGTTCCTCTGCATGGACGCTATTGAGATGGCTGATTAATGTTATTAGCAGTACGGTAATTAAACTCAGTCTTGATGTTATTGTTTTCATTTTTAGCTTCTCCTTAAGGTTTCACTGTGGTTAAACCAAATAATAACCATGTTTGCATTCCACCACGGTACCAAGTGATCTTTTTAGCAGGATAGCCCATTTGTAGTAAATGCTGTATTGCCTTGGGTGCTTGTCCAGACCATGCACCATTACCAAAGAACATTAAATCAATTGCATTGTGAAATAAACGTTCATCATCATCTTCTTCATTTTCTTTAACCCCTAATAGGGTGAGTAAATTAGCGGCACTATCATCATCTACTCCCCCTGTAAATAAGGTGAAAGGAACACTCGTAGCGCTGGGTATCGTGCCTTTTTTATACCAATCAGTCAATCTTGCATCGATAAGTAAACCCTTATTATTTGGCACTTTTTCTTTTAAAAATTCAAGGACTTCTAATTCACCCACCGTTTTTATATTTCCAGGTAATTTAAGCTTAATTGGATGTAAACAAAAAGGGGGACATTGACGGGATGTTTTGGCAAAACTATTGGTTAACTTATAATGAATATCTTGGACTCTTTGGATACGTATGGTATTGCCATTATGACTAACATCTAAGAAAGGTAAATCTTCAGTAATATTTACAATTAACTTTTCATCATCATTAGTTTTATTGGATTTTTCTACGCTATCTTCAGAAAAACTATTGGTACTGAAAATTAGCAGAATACAGCCAATTAGATTCACAAGGTGAATACTTAAGGGTTTTGTAATGGGCATGACTATGTCCTAAAGTGAGCAGTTTGAGAGAGAAAATTAAATAATCTATTGCTTATTTTGCCTAAACTATAGATCAAAAATAGCTGATTGATTGAATTTATTGCTCATTACTTGTAACAATTGTTGTCACAGCACTTATCCTCCTAAGCCTGATCTAAATCCATTCAGTACGCTATACTGCGCGATTTACTGTATTCGCCACTGTTATGTCAGAAACTCTTAAGCTTACCCAAGCCCTCATTGCTCGTGCCTCTATTACGCCTGATGATAAAGACTGCCAAGTGCTATTAGCACAGCGTTTAGAACCTGTGGGGTTTGTAGCTGAAAATATGCCTTTTGATGATGTTGATAACTTATGGCTACGCAAAGGGCATCAGCCACCCGTCTTTTGTTTTGCAGGACATACAGATGTTGTACCAACGGGTCCCAAGGAGCAATGGACGTTTCCCCCTTTTGAACCAACGATTAAAGAGGGTTTACTCTATGGGCGCGGCACAGCTGATATGAAAGGCAGTATTGCTGCCATGACAGTCGCCTGTGAACGCTTTGTTAAGAATTATCCCAACCATAAAGGTTCGATTGCTTTTCTAATCACCAGTGATGAAGAAGGCCCCGCAGTTAATGGTACGGTCAAAGTAATCGAAACGTTACAGGCTCGTGGTGAAAATATTGATTGGTGTTTAGTGGGTGAACCCTCCAGCACAGATAAAGTCGGTGATGTGATTAAAAATGGTCGTCGAGGTTCTTTAGGGTGTGAGTTAACCATTATCGGTAAACAAGGGCATGTTGCCTATCCTCATCTCGCTGAAAATCCCCTGCATAGTGCTGCCCCTTTTTTAGCCGAAATTACCAAAGAAGAATGGGATCAGGGCAATGAATTTTTCCCGCCAACCTCTTTTCAGATTTCTAATATTAAGGCAGGGACAGGAACAACTAATGTTATTCCTGGTACTTTGGATATTATTTGTAACTTCCGTTTTTCAACTGAGCTAACAGATCAACTTATCCAAGCACGCGTGGAAGCCATGTTAGATAAATATGAACTAAACTATCAAATAAAATGGAATTTATCAGGTCAACCTTTTTTAACCGCTGAAGGTGATTTAGTTTCGGCGGCTGTTGAGGCAATTGAAGCGGTTGCAGGTCTGAAAACAGGGCTATCCACTGCTGGAGGAACATCTGATGGACGTTTTATTGCGCCCACAGGGGCTCAAGTCCTCGAACTTGGTCCAATTAATGCAACGATTCATCAAGTGGATGAATGTGTCTCAGTCGATGATTTAGATCAATTAGAAAAAATGTATTATGGTATTTTGCAGCGTTTATTAGCTTAGGAATAACACAGGAAAATAGAAAGAAAATGAAATATACAATCAATAATAATATTAGAGCTTCTCAAATCAATAGTGACTGTCTCATTATCGCTATTTATCAAGATCAGCAATATTCAATCGCGGCTAAAGATATTGATATTAGCGCAAATAATACGATTAGTGACTTTTTGGCTTTAGGTGATTTCACTGGCAAGCTGGCTGAAACAGCGACTTTATACAGTCTGCCTCATATTGCGGCTAAACGTATTATCCTAGTGGGCTGTGGAGAAAAAGCTAATTTCTCTGCTAAGGCAATTGAAAAAGCCACACTCGCGGCGGCAAAAGCCTTAAATACCGCCTCTAACTGTGCCTCAGCTAGCTCGTATTTATTAGATGAAGTTCAAGACATACCGACAGCATTACAACAATCTGTTATTCAGCAAGCGGCTGCAACCTATCAATGTAATCAATATAAAAGTCGAGCTGAGAATAAAATTGCATTAACGGACTTTAGTTTTGCATTTACACATTCTGTATCAACACCAGAACAAACTGCACTGCAATACGGGCAAGCGATTGCTAAGGGAATGCAGCTTGCTAAAGACCTTGCTAATGCACCGGGTAATATCTGTACGCCAAGTTACTTAGCCAGCAGTGCAGATAAATTATGCCAACAATATGACTCATTAAGTTTAGAGGTATTAGAAGAATCCGATATGCAAACATTGGGTATGGGTTCTTTCTTATCTGTCAGTCAAGGCAGTGAACAAGCAGGCAAAATGATTGTAATGCAATACCAAGGTACAGATGCAAACGCTGCACCTTTTGCATTGGTCGGTAAAGGCATTACTTTTGATACGGGGGGAATTTCCTTAAAACCTGGTGCTGCAATGGATGAAATGAAATATGACATGGGTGGGGCTGCCAGTGTATTAGGCACTATACAAGCCTGTGCAGAAATGAATTTAGCCATTAATGTGGTTGCTGTGATTGCAGCGGCTGAAAATATGCCCAGTAGCAAAGCCTGTAAACCTGGTGATATTGTTACCAGTATGTCAGGGCAAACCATTGAAATTTTAAATACCGATGCAGAAGGGCGTTTGGTCTTATGTGATGCACTGACGTATGTAGATAAATACCAACCTGATGCCATTGTCGATATTGCCACACTCACAGGGGCATGTATTGTGGCACTGGGACATCATATCAGTGGTTTAATGAGTAATGATAATGCTTTGGCGGATGAAATCTTACAAGCAGGCAAAGATTCGGCAGATGAGGCATGGCGTTTACCCATGACCGAAGATTATCAGGATCAACTAAAAAGTAATTTTGCAGATATTCCAAATATTGGTAATGATCGCTCTGCGGGTACGATTACTGCGGCTTGTTTCCTCTCACGTTTTGTTGAAGGTAAAAAATGGGCACATTTAGATATTGCAGGGACAGCATGGAAAAGTGGGGCAGCGAAAGGTGCAACAGGTCGTCCTGTACCCCTCTTAAGTCAAATTCTGATTAATCGCGCTCAATCGTAGTCACTTACTTAAAGTGAAAATTAATTTTTATGTGGGTAAAAGCAGCCAATTGCGTTCTCGGCTGTTATTTGCTTGCAAACTGGTTGAAAAAGCCTTAGAGCAACAATTAAGTTGTTATATCTATCTCGATAGTTTGCGTGATTGTGAATATATGGATGATTTATTGTGGACATTTAAAGATATTAGTTTTATTCCCCATTCAATCTACGCTGGTCAAGAAACACTGCCTGTTTTACTCGGTTATGGGGATAATTCTCCCCCTAATGCCGATTTTTTAATTAATTTATCGCTTCATGTACCCGATTTTCTATCAGATTTTAAACACGTTGCTGAGGTATTAGACCAAGAAGTAGAAATCTTGCAGGCAGGACGCAAACGCTATGTGGACTATCGAAAACAGGGCTATACTTTAAATTATTATCAACTCTAAAAATCCATTTATTATGAGCCAGCCAGCCTTTGAAAGAAATGTCCACATCCCCGTACTGAGTGACTTAGTTGTTGAAGGAGATCCTACTTTAAAACAACAAGTTAGAGCTAACCTTGAAACGATAGAATGTGAAAAGCAAGCCTATGATCGACGTATTCAACAAAAAATGAATAATCTTAGCCAAGTCATTGGACAAGAGGAAGGTGATAATATTGCCCGCGCTCATGCAATTCGCTCTGAAGCAGGCAGTATTAATAAAAAAGTCAGTGATACCCATCATGAAATGAACCTAGATCGTGATCGTGCTGCTGTTATGCGACGTTTATCGCGTCGAAATTCGCATTAAGATAGGTTTATGACTTTAAAAATGGCTGATTAACCTATTGAAATTATCGGTAAGGATAGTGAATATCACTGGGAGCATTTTTTAAAACTTGCTCCAGTACGCCCGTCACTTCTGCAATATAGATTGCTGCTCCCAGTAAGCTTAAGCCTAAAATACTGGCGGCAATAATTTTTATAACACTATAGGGACGTTCACCTTGTACTTTGCCATTACGTCCATTGACCACAAAACGATAAGTTTTATTTTTATACTTAAAAGCAGCTGACCAAATGGGCAATAGAATATGTTTAAAGCGCGTATCAGAATGTTGTGTATTGATCTGTGCAATACGTTGTTGATCGCCACCAATATCTTGTTTAACTGCACGACGAATACGATTATTCATAATTTGTTTCGCACGTTGAAAGCCTTCATCCAGTTCAACTTGATAAATTTCACTCCGAAAGCCACTTAAATAGGCTTCCGAATAGGGTTTAAGATTGTCTAAATCCCATGGCTGTAAAGGATCAAGTATAGCTCTAGGTAAAGTGTAGCTTGCACCAATCAATACATCATCAAAAGATAAGCGGACTCTACCTGAAACCCATCGCCAACGAATTTTTGCAACGGAACGAGTACGTTGTTCTGTTTTCCCCTCAATGGTCACAGTGTAATCTTCTTGTACATAATAAATCGTGCCACGTTCGCCTGTGTAATCGCTACGAGTTTCACTGTCATAAGTCCAATAGGGTAAATAAATTCCCAGTAACTTTTCATCGCGTTTGGCTTTATCTTTTAAAGCTGAAGGGGCAAACCAGCGGCTATTAATCCATTTTTTAAAGGCTTCAGTCGCTTGCTTTTCGGTAAATTGAAAGGGTAATAAGGATTCTGGATGAAACACTTGCACATCTTGAATATCCATCACGACCGCAGTATCACAAAAGGGGCAATTACCTGCATGTTCATTATTGTGTAATTCAAATCGTGCTGCACAAGAAGGACAATGCACTATATTGATTTGTTGAAGTTGACTCGGATTCTGTTTTCTCTCCTTTAGCTTTTGCAAGGATTTAATAAAATCATGCTCGACAATAGGCTGATTAGAAGTCGGAATTGGGTTTAAGTATCCACAGTAACTACAGTGTAATTCACCTGAATCAGGTGCATATTCCAAGTCTGCCCCACACTGTGAACAAGGAAAATGATTTTGGTTGGATTGTTTCTTTTTGCTATCATTCATGATTGATTTTTATAATTTTTCAAAAAAATATCGTGCCATCTTATCGTCCCATAAGGTAAAAATAATGACAATTGACCTTCGAAAAGGTTATGAATATCCCATCAGTACAACATCTCAAGATAGCATTAATAAGATCGAACTATTTAGTCAACGTTCTAACGTTGTTTTATACCGTAATGAGCGTCAAATTGAGTTTAATGGGATCGCTGTGGTATTAACGGATTTACAGTTTGCTTTATATTATTGGTTTTGTTTACAAATTTTAAAAGGTGAAACTTCTTTACCCATTCATGATAGTCAATCATCTTCTGAGTTTATTTGTGATTTTTTGAAGTTATATGAATACTTTATCCCTAAGTTTGGTAAGAAATTTGAGAATTTAGAAGAGTTACTTTTACAACTAGACCCCTATAAAAAACAGCAAGAAACACTACAAGATAAATTGAATCGTTATAGACGACAAAAAAAATGGTTAGCCGATAATAAAGGTAAAATTCGTAGAAGAATAAAAGGTCGCTTAGGTAAGTTCGCCGAGCCTTTCTTACTTAAAACGATTAAAGAAGATAATATTACTCATTATCAGCTCGATATACTGGCTGAACAAATTCAAATTAAACGCAATCGCGTCATTGTGTAGAACAAGGAAATTTAAGCTGATGTTGGCTTTCAAAATAATGTTCCTTATGCGTAATCGGATCAGTAAAAGCAATCGATTTAGCTAATAACTGTAAAGGGTTATCAAAATTTCCCTGTGGCTTCTCAGGCAAAACTTCAGGATAAAAAGGATCATTTAAAATACCTTGTCCTAAAGCAGATAAATGCACGCGTAGTTGATGTTGTTTACCTGTCATAGGCTTTAAACAGTAACGACTTAACTTTCCTTGTGTTTCCATTAATTCAATTTTCGTTTCACTATTAGCTTCTCCTGATACTTCCTGCATACAGAAAAAGGGGGTAGATTTTACGATACGACTGCGATGTACATGGGGATATTGTAGCCCGTGTAAAGTCGGTGCAATCGCTTCATAGGTTTTGTGCATTTGATGATTTTGAAACATTTTTTGATACATGCCACGGATTTCTACTTGTTTAGAAAATAACACAACCCCTGCTGTCTCTCGATCAATACGGTGCATGGGGCTAATCGTATCTAATTGTAAAGCCCGTTTTAAACGTACTAAGAGAGTTTGTTGTAGATATTTTCCTGCAGGTACGACTGATAAAAAATGCGGCTTATCAACTGCGATCAAATACTCATCTTGATAAAGAATTTTTTCCTTAAAAGGCACAACCGCTTCATTATCCAATTGACGATAATAGTATAAACGCTGTCCACCCTTATAAGGGGTATCAGGACGATAGCTTTGCCCAGACTGCATTAGCACCCCTCCTGATGAGAGGCGATAGTGCCAAACTGAAGCATCAATATGAGGAAAACGCTCAATTAAAAAATCGAGAATCGTCTCCCATGAGCCTTTAGGTAAATTAAGATAGCTAGGACTCACACCTTCTTTATGAGGTAAATTGCACTGCATAGTCATGTGACAACTGATTAAAAACGTCTGAGTTTAACAGTATTTAAGCTGGTGATGATTTGTGTACCATTAGCAGACCATGTCAAACCACTTTTAACCCAACGATCAATTTCAATAAATTTTTCTGCGGTAATTTTGAAATATTTAGCTACTTCATCAATCAGTACTCTTTCTGGCTCTGCAAATTCGCCATCAATACGCGCAAGACGTAACATTTCTTGCAGAATAATCACTCGACTAGCATCTTTCTTAATACTCGAACATAGTTGTTGCACGCTACGATTAGGATCTGTTTTCATATCGACCTCGTGTTTGAGGTGAATTGCCAAAACATAATCCATTTCGTTGCGGTCAAATGTATTATCAATATTCGCAAGACGCATTAATAAATCGATCAATATTTCTTTTTCTGTTCTATTCAATAAGTGGATAAACATAAAGTAACAATTTCCCTGATAATATATCTCCAATGAGATCGTTTATTTTACCTCAGCTAACAAAGAGGTATCAGCTTTCTTGTCAGCTAAGATAGTCTTTGACCGAAATTAAGTCACATTAGTTGCAAGCATAACGAATATATTTTAATCCGCCTGTTGCTGTCTTAATTTTAACAACATGGCAATTGGGGTTTTTCGTGGTCGCTTTTTTTTCAATAGAAGTGACTTCGCCACCATGCTTCTTTTGTACGGCATGTTTAACTTTGAGTGTTGACATATCAGGGGTATCTGGACCATCCATACTGACTTCATTAACATTGGCATAGGCACTAGGAAATGCGAATATAAGAATATAAAAAACTATATTAATCAAATTCTTAGTATTTTTTTGTCGATTATACATAAATCATCAACCTTGATAGTAGCTATAAAATAACTTTATTTAATATTGATGAACACACTAATATATTAATACTTAATAATATATTAATATACCCGTAACATTTGCAAGATTCGGGTAGCTAAGAATAGGTAGAACATCTATTTATATCTATCCAAAAGAGATATAAATAAATATAATAGATATTATAATAGGGCTAATGATTCTACATTCATTAAATGTTAATATTTAATTATTTTCTAATATAGTAACTATCTCTGTGAAAAAACAATTACTTACATTTATTGTGTTATATGTTAGCAGCGTATTTTTAACGCTGAGTTTTGCGGGTGCAGCGGAAACAACTCATCAAACCGTGTCTATATTGCCTGTTAATAGTAATAAAATTGACTCTATTACGGTTGAGCCTCGCAGCAAAAAAGGGGCAAAAACTGCCTATGCTTATGTTTTGAAGATCACTTTAGACACTCATATAAAACACAAACCGATTAGTATTTTACGCCCTCTTGATGGACAGTTATTAGACCTTAAACTCAGTGATCTAAATAATGATGGCACAGAAGAAGTCATTGTCATTATGAAAGATCAAAGCAACAGCGCAACTTATATCCATTTTGATATTTTTGAGTTCAATGGCAAAAAAATCAGTTTGGTTGAAAATTTTACAAAAATATCTCGGCTATATGAATTATTTAATTCGCCAATCCCTTAATCATATTGAAATTTAACCAAATATTCATTCAAAATACCTTAATTTATTCGTAGATGAATAAAAGCTTTTACTTACAAGTTATTGATAAAACAATAAACATTTTTCCAACAATCAAAATTTATTGAACTCTGTATAAATACTAGCTAAGGTACAGCATCGGTCTTTCTGAGGTAAATTACCCCGTGATACAAGAAAAATTAAACAATGATATTGACACTCAAGAAACGCAGGAATGGGCAGAGTCTTTAGAAAGCGTTATTGAAGCAGATGGGGTAGAACGCGCCCATTTTTTGCTGGAAAAATTAATTCAAACTGCACGACACAGTGGGGCTAATTTACCTTATTCTGCTAATACCGCTTATATTAATACTATTCCTCCGCATTTAGAACCTAGTATTCCAGGTGATCAAGCGGTTGAAGCCCGTCTACGCTCTTTTATTCGCTGGAATGCGGCTGCAATGGTGGTGCGCGCTAATCGTAAAAGTTCGGAGTTAGGCGGGCATATTGCCTCATTTGCGTCTTCCGCGACCTTATATGATGTGGGTTTCAATCACTTTTGGCATGCGCCTTCACACGAACACGGTGGCGATTTAATTTTCTTCCAAGGACATATTTCCCCTGGAATTTATGCTCGCTCTTTTATGGAAGGGCGTTTATCCGCAGACGACTTAGATAAGTTTCGTCAGGAAGTGGATGGTGGGGGGTTATCTTCCTATCCTCATCCGTGGTTAATGCCTGAATATTGGCAGTTCCCTACGGTTTCAATGGGCTTAGGTCCACTAAAAGCCATTTACCAAGCCCGTTTTATGAAGTATCTGCATGATCGAAAAATGGCAGATACGAAACAACGTCGAGTATGGGCATTTGTTGGTGACGGTGAAATTGATGAACCCGAAACTTTAGGCGCAATTACCCTTGCTGGACGAGAAAGTTTGGATAATTTAACTTGGGTAGTTAACTGTAATTTACAGCGTCTTGATGGTCCTGTGCGCGGTAATGGTAAAATTATTCAAGAACTAGAAGCGATTTTCCGTGGTGCAGGTTGGAATGTTATTAAGGTTATCTGGGGATCATATTGGGATGCCCTATTAGCCAAAGATAAAGACGGTAAACTCAAAGCTCGTATGTTAGAAGTGGTCGATGGTGAATTCCAAAATTACAAAGCCAATGATGGTGCATATGTACGGGAACACTTCTTTGGCAAAGACCCTGAATT
Source organism: Thiotrichaceae bacterium (assembly GCA_015486375.1). Classification (GTDB taxonomy): domain Bacteria; phylum Pseudomonadota; class Gammaproteobacteria; order Thiotrichales; family Thiotrichaceae; genus S015-18. Next base: position 4,664 of record WFRR01000039.1, on the reverse strand, counting down.
GAAAGCAATGGTTGAAAAAATGTCCGATGATGACATCTGGCGTTTAAATCGAGGTGGACATGATCCGCATAAAGTCTATGCCGCTTACGATGCCGCGACTAAACACAAAGGTCAACCGACGGTTATTTTAGCGCATACCGTTAAAGGTTATGGCATGGGCTCAGCAGGTGAAGGTCAAAACCGTACTCACCAACAGAAAAAGCTGACTCAAGATGAAATGGTCACCTTTAAAGACCGTTTTAATATTCCACTCAGTGATGAAGATGCAGCAGCAGCCAGTTACTATTTACCTGAAGAAAATAGTGAAGAACGTCAGTATATTTTACAACGCCGTGCAGCATTAGGCGGTTTTATTCCGTCACGTAATACCACGGCTGCCCCTTTAGAAATTCCGCCTTTATCTGTATTTGATCCAATCTTAAAAGGTAGTGGCAAACGTGAAATGTCCACCACGATGGCTTTTGTGCGTTTATTAAATATCTTGGTGCGGGACAAGAAAATGGGCAAGCATATTGTCCCAATTGTGCCTGATGAAGCGCGTACTTTTGGTATGGAAGGGATGTTCCGTCAATTAGGTATTTATTCTTCTGTCGGTCAACTTTATACCCCGCAAGATAAAGACCAAGTGATGTTCTATAAAGAGGACAAATCGGGACAAATCTTGGAAGAGGGCATTAATGAAGCGGGTGCGTTTTCTTCATGGATTGCCGCAGGTACAGCATATAGCACCCATAACGTTAATATGGTGCCTTTCTATATTTACTACTCTATGTTTGGTTTTCAACGTATTGGTGATTTGGCTTGGGCAGCAGGCGATGCTCGCACCCGAGGTTTCTTATTGGGAGGAACAGCAGGTCGTACCACCTTAGCGGGTGAAGGACTACAACATCAGGATGGACATGGCATGGTACAAGCCGCTTTGATTCCAAACTGTGTTAGCTATGATCCAACCTTTAGCTATGAAATGGCCGTTTTGATTCATGATGGCTTACAGCGTATGTATGTTAATCAAGAAAATCTGTATTACTACATCACGGCAATGAATGAAAATTACCAACATCCTGCTATGCCTGAGAACTGTGAAGCAGGCATTATCAAAGGTATGTATCTATTCAGTGGTGGCGGTAATAAAAAGAAGAAAGTACAACTACTTGGTTCAGGTACGATTTTCCGTGAAGTCATTGCAGCGGCTGAAATGTTAGCGGAAGAATGGAATGTGGATGCAGATGTATGGAGTTGTACCAGTTTCAATGAGTTAATGCGTGATGCACAAGAAATTGAGCGTTGGAATCGTTTACATCCTTTAGACGATGCGAAAGTACCTTATATTACTGAAGCACTCACCGGTCGAAGAGGTCCAGCGATTGCTGCAACCGATTATATTAAATCGTATTCATCACAAGTGACTCCGTGGGTACCTATGGCTTATACCACTTTAGGTACGGATGGCTTTGGGCGTAGTGATACTCGCGCACAACTACGTAAACACTTTGAAGTAAATCGTTATCATATTGTGGTCGCTGCCTTAAAATCGTTAAGCGATGAAGGGAGTCTTGCAGCAATCAAAGTCGCGGATGCGATTAAAAAATATGATTTAGACAGTGAAAAAATCAACCCAATTTACGCATAATTAGGAGAATTGACATGCCATTAAAAGATATTTTAGTTCCCGATATTGGTGATTTTGATACGGTTGAAGTCATTGAAATTTTAGTCAGTGTCGGTGATCAAATTGCCGCTGAAGATTCACTTATTACGGTGGAGTCAGATAAAGCCTCAATGGAAATACCTGCGGATAAAGCCGGTGTGATCACAGAAATTAAATTAAGCCTTGGCGATATGATTTCTGAAGGTTCTGCGATTGTGGTGGTTGAAGCGATAGAAGTATCGGCTGAAACCAGTGCGCCTCAAAGTATAGAAAGTACGACCAGCAATACGGCTGAAGGGGTCACAGATGCCGATGCATCGAGTTCTCAAGCGACACCACAACCGCAAGCTACTCCAATCGTAGCAACACCGCCAGCAAAAGCATCACCTACTGCGGTCATTGATGAAGTAAGTTTTAGTAAAGCTTATGCAAGTCCTTCTGTGAGGCGTTTTGCGCGTGAATTAGGCGTTGATTTAGGTGCAATTGCAGGTTCTGGACGTAAGCAACGTATTCTAAAAGATGATGTACAGGCTTTTGTTAAAACAACAATGCAAACTCAAACATCATCAAATAATAGTGCGAGAACACAAGGCTCATCGCTGGGTATTGCAGCAATGCCGAAAATTGATTTTAGTCAATGGGGCGAAATTGAAACCATTAAGCTCAGTAAAATTAATAAGCTAACAGGGGAATTTTTACATCGCAATTGGCTAACTGTTCCGCATGTGACTCAATTTGATGAAGCCGATATTACCGAAATGGAAGCCTTTCGCAAACAGATGGGCGTGGAAATGCAACGTGAAGGGATTAAAATCACGCCACTCGCCTTTATTATGAAAGCAGTCGTGGCTTCACTTAAAGCCCATCCTCGTTTCAATAGCTCTTTAGATCATACGGGCGAAAACTTAATCCAGAAAAACTACTATCATATTGGTGTCGCTGTAGATACGCCTAATGGTTTAGTTGTTCCTGTTATTCGGAATGTCGATCAAAAGTCATTAACCATTATCTCTGAAGAAATTCGGAGTTTTGCTCTCAAGGCACGGGATAAAAAGCTTAAACCCAGCGATATGCAAGGCGGCTGTTTCACTATTTCAAGTTTAGGCGGCATTGGCGGGACAAAATTTACTCCGATCGTGAATGCACCTGAAGTAGCTATTTTGGGCGTATCACGATCTAAAATGCAACCCGTTTGGAACGGTACAGAGTTTGAACCTCGTTTAATGTTACCACTATGTTTATCCTATGATCATCGTGTGGTTGATGGAGCAGACGGAGCAAGGTTCACCAGTCATTTAAGTAAGATGTTAAGCGATATTCGTCGTTTAATGCTGTAAGGAAAAAGCATTATGAGTCAATTAATTGAAGTTAACGTCCCTGATTTAGGTGATTTCAGCGATGTCGAGGTGATTGAAATTTTGGTTGCCGAAGGTGATCAAATTCAAGCTGAAGATTCCTTAATTACGGTCGAATCTGATAAAGCCTCGATGGAAATACCCTCTTCTGATGCAGGCATTGTCAAAGAAATAAAAATTGTTTTAGGCGATAGTGTTGCAACAGGTTCTTTATTATTGTTATTAGAACCCAGTAGCGCAGGAAATACCGCAGAAAGTAAGGAAACGACAACGAGTAGTCATACAGCCGATACCGATAGCAACCCAAATAATACAGCGAACAATCAAGCCCAGAGTTTTACTGGTGAGGTTGATAAACAAACCCCTGTGGTTATTTTGGGTTCAGGACCGGGAGGTTATACCGCTGCCTTCCGTGCGGCTGACTTAGGTTTAAAAGTTATTTTAATCGAACGCTATGCCAATATTGGTGGAGTTTGTTTAAATGTTGGTTGTATTCCTTCCAAAGCTTTATTACACACTGCACAAATTATTAATGAAGCTGAAGAGTCTGCAAAACAGGGAGTAAGCTTTGGCAAACCTGATATTAATATTGATAAGGTGCGCCGTAATAAAGAAAATATCATTAAACGCCTAACAGGTGGTTTAGGACAATTAGCCAAGCAGCGTAAAGTTGAAATTTTACAGGGCTATGGAAAGTTTACTTCTGCCAACACTATTGAAGTTGAAGCGGATAATGGTGATAAAACCGTGGTCGGTTTTGAAAATTGTATTATTGCCGCAGGTTCTCGGGTAACTAAATTACCCTTTATACCTTGGGATGATCCCCGCGTAATGGATTCAACTGACGCACTAGAGCTAGAAGAAGTCCCTGAAAAACTCTTAATTGTCGGCGGCGGTATTATCGGGCTAGAAATGGCAACGGTTTATGATGCACTGGGTGCAAATATTACCGTGGTGGAATTATCACCGAGCCTAATTCCTGGTGTAGATAAGGATATTATCCGTCCCTTGCAACGTCGCATCCAACGCAAATATGACAAAATTTATTTAAATACCAAAGTCACCGCAATTACCCCAACAGATGCAGGTTTAGAATGTAGTTTTGAAGGCAAAAAAGCCCCTGAACAAGCCACGTTTGATCGTGTCTTAGTTTCGATTGGACGCAGTCCCAATGGCAAACTGATTGATGCAGACAAAGCAGGCGTTGCGGTGAATGATTGGGGCTTTATCGAGGTTGATAAACAAATGCGTACCAATGTAGAACATATCTTTGCCATTGGCGATATTGTTGGACAACCGATGTTAGCGCATAAGGCTACTCATGAAGCCAAAGTTGCTGCCGAAGTCATTGCAGGACAGCCATCTTTCTTTGATGCACGCACGATTCCTTCCGTGGCTTACACCGATCCAGAAATCGCATGGATGGGTAAAACCGAGCAAGACTGTAAGGATGAAGGTATTGCTTATGAAAAAGGCGTTTTTCCTTGGGCAGCGAGTGGACGTTCGTTATCCATCGGACGCAATGAAGGCATAACTAAAACCTTATTTGATAAAGAAACAGGACGCATTATTGGTTGTTCCATTGTTGGCACGAATGCAGGTGAACTGATTGCTGAAGCAGTATTAGCATTAGAAATGGGTGCAGATGCAGAGGATATTGG
>WFRR01000038.1 GCA_015486375.1 Thiotrichaceae bacterium | reverse complement strand
CAGTACAATGGGCTGCACATTAAATTAGCTCGTATTTAGCAAACATCAATTGAATTAATTTAAAGGAATTTTAGTATGGCATATGGTGAAAAGGTTATTGACCACTATGAAAACCCACGCAACGTTGGAAAATTAGATACAAAAGCGGCTAATGTGGGTACTGGTATGGTTGGCGCACCCGCTTGTGGTGATGTGATGAAATTACAGATTCAAGTTAATGAGCAAGGCATTATTGAAGATGCCAAGTTTAAAACTTATGGTTGTGGTTCTGCAATCGCATCCTCAAGCTTATTAACAGAATGGGTACAAGGTAAAAGTTTGGATGAAGCCAGTCAGATTAAAAACTCTGAGATTGCAGACGAGCTAGAATTACCCCCTGTAAAAATTCATTGCTCAGTTTTAGCAGAAGATGCGATTAAAGCAGCAATTAAGGACTATCAGAGTAAGAACTAGTCTGAAAATCAAAGGATAGATAAAGTCAATACGAGGCAAATAATATGGCAATTACCTTAACAGATGCAGCAGCAGAACGAGTCGGTACTTTTCTTCAAAATCGAGGCAAAGGGATTGGCTTACGTTTAGGTGTCAAAACTTCAGGTTGTTCAGGTATGGCCTATGTTATGGAGTTTGTTGATGATTTAGATGAGATGGATAAAGTCTTTGAAGAAAAAGGGGTTAAAATTATCATTGACCCTAAAAGTTTGGTCTATCTTGATGGTACTGAAATGGATTTCAGCAAAGAGGGTTTAAACGAAGGCTTTAAATTCGTTAATCCTAATGAAAAAGGCAGTTGTGGCTGTGGTGAAAGTTTCACGGTATGAGTCTTGATCTAAAACAAAATTATTTCGATCTATTTGCACTGACTGTTCAATTTGATATAGATAAGGCGGCTTTATCTGCTGCCTTTTTACAATTGCAACATCAGTGGCATCCTGATCGTTTTGCCAGTGGTAGCGATGAAGAACGGCGTATTTCCATGCAAAATACTTCGTTTATCAATACGGCTCAGACGACGCTCAGTCGTCCCCGTTTACGCGCGCGTTATTTACTGGAATTAGCCGATGTTTCATTTAATGATGAAATAGAAACTTCGCAAGACCCCCTATTTCTAATGCAGCAAATGGAGTTACGCGAGTCTATTGAAGATGTCACGGATGCAGATGATCCTTTAGATGCATTGGATGAGATTAAAGCGGATGTAAAACAGCAAAGGCTAGCCCTTGAAGATGCTTTTCAACAGCATTATTTAGAGCAGCAATTACTTGAAGCGAAACAATTAGTATTAAAAATGCGTTTTATGGAACGAGTTTTTTCTGAAATTCAACGACTAGAAGAAAAATTAGAAGATGAGTTCTTCTAATTATGACTTCCCCCCTATTTTGTGTTTCTCTATCTGGCGGTTATTTCAATCGCATGAAAAATTTTTAAGGTAAGTTTATGGCACTGCTGCAAATCTCAGAACCTGGAATGTCAACGGTTGCACATCAGCATCGTTTAGCGGTCGGTATTGATCTTGGTACGACTAATTCATTAGTTGCGACTGTTCGTAGTGGGAAAGCAGAAACACTGGCAGACCATGAAGGTCGGCATTTATTACCCTCTGTGGTGCATTACAGTCAGCAATACAGTCCATTGGTTGGCTATCCTGCTCAAGTTCGTATGGCAGAAGATGCGTTAAATACCATTGCTTCAGCTAAACGCCTCATCGGGCGAGCTGCCTCGGATGCAAAAACCTTAGCAGGACATTTACCCTTTAACTTTGTTGATAGTAATGCCAGCGTACCGCGCATTCGTACCGAGGGTGGTGATGTTTCTGCGATTGAAGTATCAGCTGAAATCTTAAAATCTTTAAAGACCCGCGCGGAGCAAAGTCTCGGCGGCGAGTTAAATGGGGTTGTGATTACTGTCCCTGCTTATTTTGATGATGCTCAGCGACAAGCAACCCGTGATGCGGCTACGTTGGCAAATTTAGAGGTATTACGCTTACTGAATGAACCTACTGCTGCTGCAATTGCTTACGGTCTTGATAAAGATGCTCAAGGCATTATTGCCGTTTATGATTTAGGCGGTGGAACATTTGATATTTCCATCTTACGCCTCAATCAAGGGGTGTTTGAAGTCATGGCAACAGGCGGTGATTCAGCCCTCGGCGGGGATGATTTTGATCATGTTCTAGCTGAATATATGATTAAAGAATCAGGACAAACCAGCACACAAGCAATTGTTAGCCTTGCTCTAATGGAAGCTCGACGGGTTAAAGAAGCTTTAACAGTACATGACGGTGTGGAAACTTCCTGTGGTCACTGGAAAGAAACCATTACCCGTGAAAAATTTAATCTTCTGATCGAACCTTGGGTCAAACGCACTTTATTAGCTTGTAGACGCGCTTTACGTGATGCTAACTTAGATAAAGATGAAATCGCCAATGTAGTTATGGTGGGTGGGTCAACTCGTGTTCCTTATGTACGAGAACGAGTCGGTGCATTCTTTGCTAAACCACCCTTAGTTGATATTGATCCTGACCGTGTAGTGGCAGTCGGCGCGGCGATACAAGCCGATATATTAGCAGGCAATAAGCCAGATAATGAAATGTTGCTCTTAGACGTAACCCCATTATCTTTAGGTTTAGAAACAATGGGGGGTTTAGTCGAAACGATTATTAGTCGAAATACAACTATCCCGATTAGCCGCGCTCAGGACTTTACCACCTTTAAAGATGGTCAAACTGCCATGACCGTGCATGTACTGCAAGGTGAGCGTGACACGGTAGAAGATTGCCGCTCTTTAGCTAAATTTACCCTACGCGGCATTCCTCCTATGGTTGCAGGCGCGGCACGTATTCAAATTATGTTCCAAGTGGATGCTGATGGTTTATTAAATGTTTCTGCACAAGAGATGGCAACAGGCGTTAAATCCAGTATTGAAGTTAAACCTTCCTATGGTTTAAGTGATACAGAAATTGAAACCATGTTACGGGATTCAATGACTAATGCTCAAGCAGATAAACAAGCCCGCCAATTACGTGAAATGCGTATGGAGGCTGAGCGAACTCTAGCCGCGCTAGATTCTGCTTTGAAAACCGATGCTGAACAACTTCTTGATGCCACTGAAATAGAGACTATTTTACAAGCCAGAGAAAAACTTGCCGATAGCTGCAAGCTTGATGATGCAGATCGTATTGAACTAGCCATGAAAAGTATGGAAAAAGCAGCAGAATTTTATGTTGCTCGACGTATGAATAGCAACGTCCAGTCTGCAATGGCAGGACATCGTATTAGCGAATTTAAATGAGACAATAAAATGCCACAGATTATTATTTTACCCCATGAAGAAATGTGTCCCGACGGTGCAGTGTTTGAGGCAGAAAAAGGCACATCATTGTGTGATGCTGCATTAAAAATGCATATTCATATTGAACATGCTTGTGAGAAATCGTGTGCCTGTACGACTTGTCACGTTTATGTGCGTGAAGGCTTTGAGTCTTTAGAAGAAGCGACCGACTTAGAAGAAGACTATTTAGATAAAGCATGGGGAGTAGATCCCGATTCTCGCTTAAGCTGTCAAGCTCTAGTTGCGGATGAAGATTTAGTCATTGAAATTCCTAAATACACCATCAATATGGTTTCGGAGGCGCAACACTAATGTTTGAATTAAAATGGACAGATGTACTCGATATTGCCATTGAACTCGATGAAAGTCATGCCGACGTTGATCCTAGAACAATTCGTTTTACTGACTTACACCGTTGGGTCTGTGCGCTTGAAAATTTCAATGATAACCCTGAACGTTCCAATGAAAAAATTCTAGAAGCGATCCAAATGAATTGGATTGAAGAACGAGAAGACTAAATATCTTTTATCGAATTCAGCAAAATATTATGCTTTATGTATGACTGATTAAATTGGGTTCGATGCTTGTTGTTTATCAATTTTTTCATTATTTATTTCTATCTGATGCTTCACGAATGTCGCACGTTTTTTCCATTGGTGCAGTTCCCATAACTCACGGACTTGGGGAATTTCTATTAACCATTTAAACATCACTAAAAACCTTAATACTTTCTGAACATGTAGCTATAGAACGCCAGTCATCCGATAAAGTTTGACACAACCTGATGAAAGTTTTTTATGGATACTCATAAGTTAAATTTATCACTAAAAAATAAAATAACCTTTAATCACTGATTATCAAACAGTTAAGACACAAAAAAGCCCTCTGGTCAGAGGGCTTTTTTGCAGAAATTGCTATTAATTTAATTAAGATTAATTACAGGTTAACAGCAACTTTTTCAGCACTGAGAATAGAATGAACTTTCCTATTTCATTTCAAATGTTGGAAGTTTCTTTTCTGCCAAGACCTTTTTCATGGTGACATAGTCAGGCATACCGTTCTTGTAAGGAGGATAATCTTCACCTTCAATCAACGGTAGTAAGTACTCACGACAAGCATCCGTAATACCGAAACCATCTTCACTGATGTATTCCATCGGCATCATTTTTTCAACGTTAGCAATATCAACTAAATTACCTGAACCAATTTCCCACTGATAAGGGTTGTTGGAAGTACGGATAACCGCAGGCATTACTGAGTTTTTACCTTCCATTGCCATCTCAACAGCCGCTTCACCCAGTGCATAAGCTTGCTCAACATCTGACTTTGAAGATAAGTGACGTGCTGCACGCTGTAGATAATCAGCCACTGCCCAATGGAATTTATAACCTAACGCATCTTTGATTAGGTTAGCAACCACAGGGGCTGCACCACCGAGTTGTGCATGACCGAAGTCATCACGGGTACCCTGTTCTGCAAGGAAACGACCATCAGGCCATGCCGTGCCTTCTGATACGACGATAGTGCAATAGCCATGTGATTTAACTTTTGAGTCAACTAAGGCTAAGAATTTTTCTTGATCAAATTTAATTTCAGGGAATAAGATAACCACTGGAATATCGTTATCTTCATCCGCTGCCAGTGCGCCTGCGGCTGCGATCCAGCCTGCATGACGACCCATGACTTCAAGTACAAAAATCTTAGTCGAAGTGGCTGCCATTGATGCAACATCAAAACTCGCTTCACGCGTTGAAACCGCAATATACTTAGCAACAGAACCAAAACCAGGACAGTTATCCGTAATCGGTAAATCGTTATCAACCGTTTTAGGGACGTGAATCGCCTGAATTGGGAAATTCATTTTTTCAGATAACTGAGAAACTTTTAAACAAGTATCCGCTGAATCACCGCCACCATTGTAGAAGAAATAGCCAATATTGTGTGCTTTGAACACTTCAATTAAACGCTCATATTCCGCTTTATTATCTTCAAGGCTTTTCATCTTGTAACGACAAGAACCGAATGCACCCGAAGGGGTGTGACGTAAACCTGCAATATCTGCATCAGATTCTTTGCTGGTATCAATCAAGTTTTCTAATAGCGCACCGATAATACCGTTTTGACCTGCATAAACCGTACCGATTTTATCAGGGTACTTACGGGCAGTTTCAATCACACCACAGGCTGAAGTATTGATAACGGCAGTAACACCACCTGACTGTGCATAAAATGCATTTTTTACAGACATATTAACTCCTTAAAATATTAAGTAATAACCAAAAATTCCACTTATTTGCTTATCTATTTCAGATGAAATCATAAGCACTATAGCTTTCTAAAATTGTTGTTTAATACTACGTGACTATGAAACACAAATCCTATTTTTGTGTGATAATTTCAGCAAAATTTACCCACTCAAAAGAGATAGAAGGCGCAAAAATGGCAATATTTGTACAAATAGCAGACAAAATATCGTGTGAATCCCATTAAATCCATTCCCATCGTTCGCCTATCCAACTTCTATTTTTTTTACTTTGCAACCTTAGGAGCATTCGTGCCTTTATGGCCTGTGTATTTAGAACGTGAAATTGGTTTTTCTGCACTGCAAATTGGCGAGTTAATGGCAATCTTTATGAGCAGCAAGATTATTTCTCCATTGATCGTCGGTTGGCTGGTTGATCATTATGGACGACGTTTAGAAACGATTCGCTGGGTAAGTTTATTAACCATTATTTGTTTTGCAGGTATCTTTGTTGAATCCAGTTTTATCTGGATCGCTATGATAATGTTTTTATTCGGCTTCTTCTGGAATGCTTCCTTACCGCAATTTGAAGCTATTACACTGAATTATTTACACGATAATACAGATCGTTATAGCTCAATTCGTCTATGGGGTTCTATTGGTTTTATTGTCACAGTAATAGGAACCCCTTTACTATTGGTATGGCTCGGCTTTGAATGGTTTACGATCATTATATTATTGCTATTAATTAGCATCAGTGCTTCAACCTACTTAGTCAAAGATAAAACATCATCCTCACATCACGCATCTATGCCTAAAGCCTCTTTGCGAAGCGTATTAAAGCAACCGATTATTATTGCCCTATTGCTTGCCTGTGTACTACAACAAGCCAGTCATGGTGCGTATTACACCTTCTTTAGTTTATATCTCTATGAGCATCATTATAGTCCTGATTTTACAGGAGCAATGTGGGCATTAGGTGTTATAGCCGAAGTCGCTTTATTTTTACTAATTCAACCTTTAATGCAACGCTTTCACGCCTATTTCTTATTTTCATTTTCGGTTTTAATTACTGCGATTCGGTGGTTATTACTGGCTTATGGGGTTGATAATACTGCCGTCCTGATTTTTTCCCAATTACTTCATGCGATTAGCTATGGACTTTTTCATGCTTCAGCGATTCAAATCGTACACCAGTATTTTCCTGATAGTTTACAAGGACGAGGGCAAGCCTTATATGCAGGTTTAAGCTTTGGTCTCGGAGGTGTTATTGGTGGTTATAGCAGCGGCTATTTATGGGAAAGCGTTGGTAAAACCGATACCTTTATTATTGCAGCCAGTATGGCGTTTTTAGGCTGGTTGATTAGCTTATTACTCTTTAGATATAGAGATATAGAGATATAGGTCATCCAATAATAAGTAGTACATAACCTAATAGTTTTTCCATGACCTATTGTAAAAGAAAACCTTAGTAAGTCTGATCAAGCTACCTACTAAGGTTGTCATTCTCAACCGAATGATTGTATTGATATTTTATAAAAAATCGAGAATTTCTTTTTCAATATCTTGTTGATTAATTAATGTCTTTTGAGTAATCGATTTGTCAAATAAAGCACTGATTTGTATTGGAATTTCAATATTGGCTTTTTTAGCAATGGTGCTTAGAGCCTCTTGATCATCCTTGCTACTATTGCCTGTCAATGCGGCGGCAATGGTAGGTGAAAACTTAGTCCATTCCGCTGTTGAATAAACGATGGTTTTTAGCGGCTTAGTTTTACAGGTTTCATATGTTTTGAGACAGGTGGCGGTATGCGGATCCATTAGATAACCTGCTTCAAAATAGCGTTGAATATAGGCTTGTCCTTGCACATCATCACAGTAATCAGCCACAAAAATACTTTGCAGTTGTTCAAGTTCTTGTGGCTCTAATTGATAATATTGCTGTGAATCTAACTGCAACATAAGTACTTTGGTACGTTCTGCACCCAATAAATCAAATAAGATTCGTTCTACATTGGAGGATTTTAAAATATCCATTGCAGGTGAAGTTGTAGGAATGACGGCTGAATCACGCAGATCATAACAACCTGTATTAATCCATTGTGTTAAGACATTATTTGCATTCGAGGCAATCATGATTTTTTCAACAGGAATACACATTTTAGCAGCATAATATGCACCCAGCGCATTACCGAAATTGCCACTTGGAATATCTAAATAAACCTTATCACCTAAATTAATTGCATCTTGACGCACTAATTCTAAATAGCTGTGAATATGATAGATTAATTGAAAGATAATCCGCCCAAAATTAACTGAATTAGCAGCCGATAAATGGATATTATTTTGCTGTAATTGCGCTTTAAAGCTTTCAGAACTTAATAGCAATTTTAAAGCACTCTGTGCATCATCAAAATTACCGTGAATACCAATAACCTTTAGATTATCCGCATCTTCTGTGACCATTTGTAGACGCTGTACATCCGATGTACCACCATCAGGATATAAGCACGCAACTTGTATATTGGCACGGTTTCTAAATGTATCCAGTGCCGCTGGCCCTGTATCACCACTGGTTGCGGCTAAGATAAGATAGTTTTCATTACGCTGTTGTGCCAAGGACGATAACACCACTCCAAACGGTTGTAATGCCATATCTTTAAAAGCACGCGTAGGACCGTGGTAAAGCTCACTAACATATAGATCATCACGGACTTTACATAGAGGGGCTGGATTCTCAGGATCATCAAAGTGATCATAAAGACTTAAAGCCTCATCAATCACGGCTGCATCAATATCAATTCCAAATTCATTTAGCACATCAGCAGCCATTACTTTGTAACTGGAGTGAATATGCTTTTCTAAAAAAGTTTCTCCTAAGTCAGGTAATGAGATGGGCGAGTAAATACCCCCAAACGAGGACATTGGGCTTAATATGGCTTCAGAGAAAGTGACTTCTTTGGGCATCTTGCCATCATTGCCACGTGTTTCGATAAAATTCATAGTAATACCCGTTAACTCAGTGATTCAACCCGAATACGGCTAACTTCCCCTGTGACGGCTTCGAGTTGCTCTAAACTGGTAATGGCTTGATTCATATTCCCTTCACGGACAACATGCGTCAAAATAATAATATTGACTTGATTCTGATTAACATCTTTCTGAGTAATCGCCTCGATATTAATACCATTATCAGCCAGTATTTTGGTCATATCCGCTAATACACCTGATTGATCTTGTACACAAATCCGCAAGTAAAAAGCTGTTTCAATTTCACTAATATCTAAGATAGCAATATCGGCAATGGCTTCAGATTGGAAAGCTAAATGTGGGACACGGTTATCTGGCTCAGAGGTTAAAGCGCGGGCAACATCAACAATATCTGCAACAACTGCTGAAGCCGTTGGTTCATCACCAGCCCCTGCACCATAATAGAGTGTGGGACCAACAGCATCGCCTTGCACTAAGACTGCATTCATTACCCCATCAACATTCGCAATTAATTGCTTTTCAGGGATCATAGTTGGGTGAACACGTTGTTCAATACCACGATCAGTACGGCGTGCAATACCAAGGTGTTTAATGCGATAGCCTAATTCAGACGCATTTTCAACATCTTCAGCGGTAATTTTACTAATCCCTTCTGTATAGGTTTTTTCAAACTGGAGCGGAATACCATACGCTAATGAGGATAAAATACTCAACTTATGCGCTGCATCAATACCTTCTACATCAAAAGTGGGATCAGCTTCGGCATAACCCAATGCTTGAGCTTCTGCTAAGACATCATCAAAAGCCCGGCCTTTATCGCGCATTTCTGTCAGGATAAAGTTGCCTGTACCATTGATAATGCCAGCTAACCATTCAATTTGATTACCTGCTAAGCCTTCACGCATCGCCTTAATGATAGGAATTCCACCTGCAACGGCTGCTTCAAATGCCACAATCACACCTTTTTCTTGGGCTTTGGCAAAAATTTCTGTGCCGTGCATAGCGATTAAGGCCTTATTTGCCGTCACAACATGCTTACCATTTTCAATCGCTTCTAAAACTAATTCTTTGGCAGGGGAGTAACCACCAATCAGCTCAATGACAATATCAATTTCAGGATCATTCACCACATCACTGGCTTGCTGGGTTGCTCGTATACTAGGATTTAAACCAAGTTCATCCACACGACCTAAATCTAAAGTAGCAATATGATCGACAATAATACTACGTCCCACTCGACGAGCAATTTCTTCAGCATTTCTTTGTAGTACAACAGCTGTTCCACCACCAACGGTACCCAGTCCTAAAAGACCGACCTTTACAGGTTTCATAGCGCCTCTCCTTGCAAAATTATTTTGAATATTGCACAGTTTACCGTTCAACTCGGGTACAAGGAAGCAATTCTTGAATCACGGTTTATACTTGTTTTTTCAGGTTGATAACGACGAATCGCTTGACACAGTGCTTGAGCATTCCAATCAATACTTTGAGGTGCATACAATACTTGGCTCAAGGACTGTAATTCTTTTTGTAAAATAGGATCATCCACTTGATTAGCTAAATGCTGTAAATTCATATTGTTCTGTTGTAATACTTGTCGTCCCCAACGACAGATAGCAACGCGTAAAGCTTTATAATTTTTCGTCTCACTGGCTTTCTCTATTTGATTTAATTGTTGTTCCAAAGAGGGTTTTTTAGTCATACCGACTTTTTTCTTTTTGATACTGCTATTTTCACTCAGTTGCTGCCAGAGTAAATAAATCACAAAAAGTAAGATAAGTAATAAGAATAATGAGAAATAAAACCAGAAATCATCTTGATATTGACCACTAGATTGATTGGCAGTCGCTGTACGTGTTGGAGTATTTTTATTTATTTCAGCCGTACTTACCCCTGTTTGAGTTGCCTGATTAATACTTGCTGCGGCAGCATTGGTAGGAATAGGGCTAGGGGGTGGAATTGTGATATTCGCACTGCTCGCTACTCCTGTTGCTGTTAGGGTAATTGCGGGAATACTGGCTGTTTGAGTCTGATTTTTACGGTTGTCCCACCACTCTAATTGAATCGCGGGAATCGTAAAGCTACCTGATTTTGTTGCCACGACCACGATCTTTTCTTGGCGTGTTCCCACAATCCCATTGCTATTACTCTCATTATTTAAGACAGGCTGATCATTATAGGTTTTTAAACCCTCAGGCATATTTAGCTGTAGCTGAGGTAACTGTTCCGCTCGTAAGCCATCTGCAATAATACTTAAGGTAAGTGTTAAGGGTTCACCTGTCTTTGCTTGAGTCGGAGGTGATGACCAATTAGCATGTAGCGTTAACTGACTGGCGGGTAACCAATCTTTACCTTTATATTGTGTTGCTTGCGCTTGGACATTAATTTTAATGGCGGGTGAAAAACGACGCACCACTTGTCCTGTTGGACGACTAAAGAAGCCAAAATTATTATGTTGGCTATTGGGGTCGATTAAACGTCCTTCAAAAAAGGTCGGCGCAATTTCTAATGTGCCACTTTGAATCGGAAAGATTGCATAGCGACGTTCAATCACTTTATATTCACGCCCTTGCTTGGTTTCCGTATATTCACGTCCTGAACCTAGCTTTTCTAAATCAATTTTACCTGTTTTTAGCTGAGGGGTACTGAGCGTGGCATTATCAAAAAATTCTCGGGCGAAATACAGACGTTGCACATAAATAATTTGCTGCTGTACATAAGCCGTTTTAGTTTCGACCTCTGCTTCAACAATAATATCTTCTAGCGTAGAAACAGCTCCTTGATTGTTACCACTTGCTTGGGATGAGGCTGACAGTGTGGCACGATCGACAACGGTTAACTGCTTTGTTGCACTTTGATCTGAACCAAAATGAATCACGGGAATATCAATCGTACCGATACGTTTGGGAAATAGCTGTAAATTCCATGTGATATTTTGACTCATATTGCCATTGATAATTTGTACGCTGCTACTTTTTCCTTGTCGTAAAATATCAAAATCTTGTTTCAAGGGACTAAAGTCAGGATCAGCGTTCGGGGTTGCATCGGCAGAAAAATTGAGGGTAAACTGTTCGTTTAGAACGATTGGATCACGATCCACTTTCAGGCTAATCGTAGCAGCAGCACTGAGATAGGAACTAAAGACTAAAAGAAATAGAACTAGCAGTGGAATAGATGATTTTTTTAAATAATTGCAGATAGACATAAGCAAACGATATTGATAAAAATAAGCAAGCTATTAATTTAAGTTCTTTTACAAAAAAAGCAATAGAAACTTGTTATTTAGCTCAAACTGCCTGCTCTTTAATACAGGTAATAACAAAATTTAAACAATTCACCCATAAAACAGCAATAAAAGGCTTTTTTTTCAATTTTTTAGACTAGAATTTGTTGAAAGTATCGACAAGAGACCAATAATATGTTCAGGATGATATTATTATTGACATGTTTAAGCAGTGGTATGTTATTGATCAATAACATCGTTGGACAAGAAATACATGAAAATATTAAAAAAGTTAGCTACATTACTAAAAACTATATAAAAAAATCAGCAAGCTGCCAGTCAGATAATAGTGATGTATGTGCGACTATCCATATTAGCTATCCTTTCTTTGTTTCACCTCTCGGCACACGTTCAGCAGTACAACTTAATCAGTATATCAGCGAAGAACATATTTGTTATACCCGTACGAATGATCAAAAAATCACAGGTATCGCCAATTTTTCTCAAAAATTTATCGATGACTATTCAGATTATATCCAGAATGATCAAGCCTCTTCAGGTAATTGGGAACAAAATAAAAAAATTGAAGTGATCTTCCTCAATGAGAATATTTTAAGTCTGCAAGATAATGAGGATAGTTACACGGGTGGCGCGCATAGCTTCACTGATAAGCGATTAGTGAGCCTTGATCTGAATACAGGGAAAATACTTAAACTTAGTGATATTCTAAAGGGGAGTAAGACGAAAAATAAAAGGCAGAGCAAACAAAAATTAAAGAAGATTGCTGAACAATATTTTAGGCAATTACATACGCTCTCAAAAAGAGCCGATTTAGCCCAAGCAGGGTTTGAATTTGAACGAAATCAGTTCAGTTTGAGTAAAAATTTTTCAGTCTTAAAGCAAGGGATTGTGTTCTACTATAATCGCGATGAAATTGCGACCTATGTAGTGAGTACGACCCGACTTTTTATTCCCTATGAAGCACTTGTCGATGTGATTGATATTCGGAATATCGACCCTTAACGATTTAAATATATTGAAGAAGCGACTGTGAAACGATTAAACCCGATTATTTATATACTTTTTATCTTCTCTATCCTTGGTCTAACTGCCTGTGATAGTGGTTTAGGTTTTTCAGAGCAAGAGGAAAAAATTCGCTATGAAAATAGCACTTTTTCACGTCAAGATGGTGCTTGCTTAGGCGATCCGCAAGTTACTGAAGAAAATCAACGTTGTGTCTCTATCAAACTTCAGTACCCTGATATTCAAAGCGCACCTGAACCTGAGATGCAGAAACAACTGAATCAAAAAATCAAAGCACTGATACTGTCGAGTGATAATGAAGTACAACCGCAAAGCATTGAACAAATGGCGTATTTGTTTATACAAGACTATAAAAAAGAAACACTTGAACACCCTGCGAATTGGAATCTTGAAAAGGTTGTAGAGGTCATACTCAATACCCCGCAAATTATTAGTTTTTCTATTAATGAATCCAGTTATACAGGCGGTGCACATGGCGCGTATAGTCAAGCGTTTTTAAATATTGATCTTGATATTATGCAGTCATTGGCATTATCCGATATTTTATTGGCAGGCTATGAAGCTGAATTAAATGTTACGGGTGAGAAAATATTTAGGCAAGTCAAAGAACTCAGTCGTAATGCTAACTTAGAAAAAGCAGGCTATTGGTTTGAAAGGGGTTTTGCTCTCAATGACAATTTTTTGATTACAGAAAAAGGACTGCTATTTTACTTTAATGCTTATGATATTGCCCCTTATGCACTGGGTGCAACAGAGATATTAATTCCCTATAGTGAAATTAAAAATCTAATTGATCCCAATGGCTTACTGGCTGCATTAACTCATCAAGGGGAAAATTAATGCGTTCTAAGCAAATGATAATTAATGCTCCAACGCCTACTTATATCAATTCAACATGGGCAGCTTTAGCTATTGGTATACTAGGTTACCTCGTTGGGCTTTGGAATGCCGATATTCAATTGAATGAGAAAGGTTTTTATTTCGCTATTTTTTTACTAGGGATGTTCTCCGCAGTGACACTACAGAAAATCATTAGAGACCAAGCACAAGGCATTCCTGTCACCAAAATTTTTATGGCAATGAGTTGGAGTACCTTAGCAACGTCTATTGTACTATTGGTGATTGGCTTAATTAATGCCACCATGTCATTAAGTGAAAAAGGCTTTTATGGTATGGCATTTACCTTATGCCTTTTTGCAGTGATCACTGTACAAAAAAATATTCGTGATGTAAGCGATGCTCAAACTGCTACAAGTACGACACCCGCAGCAAGACAAGAAAGCAGAGACTAAACAATTAATTGCGTTAAGCATCAATAATTGCACCCCCCAAACATTGATCACCTTGGTAAAATACGACAGATTGTCCAGCGGTAATTGCACGTTGCTGTTGTTCAAACTCTACGCTGCAATCATCATTACTTTTTAAAGTGACTGTACAAACTTGATCAGGTTGACGATAACGAGTTTTTGCATAACATTGAAATTGTTGTGCAGGCGCGTGACCAGTAACCCAGTGCAATTGTGAGGCACGTAATTGTTTACTCAGTAGTAAGGGGTGTTGATGCCCTTGTGCGGCAATTAACTGGTTATTGGGTAAATCTTTTTTTACCACAAACCAAGGTTGTTCTGAAGCTGATTTAAGCCCTCCAATACCTAAGCCTTGTCGCTGCCCTAAGGTGTAATACATTAAACCATGATGTTCGCCAATAACCTCACCTTCGGGATTAATAATCTCACCTGGTTGTGCAGGTAGGAAACGCTGTAAAAAATCTTTAAATTTACGCTCTCCAATAAAGCAAATTCCCGTACTGTCTTTTTTATTGGCTGTCTCAAAACCTGCTTGTTGAGCTATTTCACGGACACGCGGCTTTTCAATTTCTCCGACAGGAAAAAGACTGTGACTCAGTTGGTATTGATTCAACAGATGTAAAAAATAGCTTTGATCTTTATTATTATCTACCCCCTTCAGCAATTGAACTTGAGTTTGATCGACTGCTATACGGGCATAATGTCCCGTCGCAATTTTATCTGCACCTAGATTCAGGGCATGATCGAGAAATGCTTTAAATTTAATTTCTTTATTGCACATGACATCAGGATTGGGAGTTCGACCTGCTTTATACTCCGCTAGAAAATAGGCAAAGACACGATCCCAATATTCACTGGAAAAATTAGCGGTATGCAGCTTAATTCCAAGTTGATCACTTACAGATTGTGCATCCGCTAAATCGACTGCCGCAGAACAATAATCTTCATTATCATCCTCTTCCCAGTTCTTCATAAACAAGCCTTCAACTTGATAGCCTTGTTCCAGTAATAATAGGGCAGCAACAGAAGAATCTACTCCTCCAGACATACCGACGATCACCCGTGGTTTACTGTTCTTAGTCATTATTTATCCGCCTTAATTTTGCTTTCTGAACCATCAATAATATTTTTAATATTAGAGCGATGTCGCCAAACAATAAAGAGTGCCATAACCAGTAAGCCATAACTTAAATTTAAAGAATCTGTAAAAGCATAGAAGTATAAAGGTGCTAAGATTACTGCAATCAAAGCAGCTAAAGAAGAAATCTTAAATCCCTTAGCAATTAATAACCATGTCGCAACCACGGCTAAACCCGCGCCAAAATGGATAGCCAAATACACACCGATGGCCGTTGCAACGCCCTTACCGCCTTTAAAGCCATAATAAAGTGGATATAAATGTCCTAAAAAGGCTGCCATTCCCACTAAAATTAGCCATTCATAATCCAGTCCTAATTGTTTGGCAATGAGTACAGGCAATAAGCCCTTTAACACATCACCCAATAAAGTAAAAAAAGCAGCTTTCTTACCCCCAATTCGCAATACATTGGTCGCCCCAGGATTCTTAGAACCGACTGTGCGTGGATCAGTCAAGCCCATTAATTGACAGACAATAATTGCTGTGGACAAAGAGCCAATAAGATAGGCTGAAATGATGATTAGATAGGACATAAGTGTCACTTAATAGATATTGGTAAAAGTAGGTATTTTATCATGCTTAAATTTGATAGAAGAAGATTCAGATATTCTTGTCTTGGTAGTACATTTTACACAGATAAAGAGGGAAGAGTATTAATGGTGTACTATAATTCTTTGAATGAATCACACACAGGTATTACCTTCAGGTACACGAATTGAATCGTATGAAATCCAAAAGGTTTTAGGTATTGGTGGGTTCGGTATAACTTATCAAGCTTATGATCATGTATTAAACCAAACGGTAGCCATTAAAGAATATTTCCCTACTGATGTTGCCTATCGAAAAAGTCATTGTAATACGGTTTCTCAACAGAATAAGCAAGATCAAGAGTTTTACCAGTATGGTTTACAGCGTTTCTTAGACGAGGCACGTACTCTTGCAAAATTTCGTAATGATAATATTGTACGTATTTCCCATTATATACAGGCAAATGCAACTGCTTACTTAATTATGGATTTTGAAGCAGGTATCTCTTTATCTCAAAAACTCAAACACGATAAAATACTGCCTGAAGATGCCATTTACCACATTATGACTCCCTTATTACAGGGTTTATATGATGTGCATCAGCAAAACATTCTACATCGTGATATTAAACCTTCTAATATTTTACTCAGAGCTGATCATACCCCTGTATTAATCGATTTTGGCTCTGCAAGAGCCACAGCAAGTAATCAAAATACTGCGCTAACTGCGGTTATTACCCCAGGTTATGCTCCATTTGAACAATATAATGGCGATAATCAAGGTGCTTGGACAGATATATATGGACTCGGTGCAACCATTTATCATTGTATGACAGGGGTTGCACCTCCTTTTGCGACATTGCGTATTAGTGCAAGCTATCAAAAAAGGGCAGACCCAACTACTGCTAGCTTCAAGAAATTGGGTACACAGTATTCTAAATCCCTTATTCAACTCATTGAGTGGATGATTCACTCTGAACCTAAAAAACGTCCTCAAACAACTACTGAAGTTTTAAATTTTATTCAAAAAGAAACTTCAAGTTCTCAACAAACTAATTTACTGTTTAAACCAAATAAACTCATACTGAATAACTCTCCCCCCAGCATTAATCTGCAAGCGCAATCAATCAATATTGAAAATATGACAGTTTCACCTGATCGCTTAAGTATTAATTTAGCTCAAGCAATTGGACCTATCGCAAAAATATTAATAAAAAAAGCGCAAGCACAAACCAGTGATCCAATGCAGTTAGTTCAGTCACTCGCAAAACATATTTCATCAGAACAGCAACGTCAACAATTTATTAAACAGTCTGGGGGCAGCTTTCCACCAAAAGAAGCTGAAAATATTAGTATTTTCCATGAAAAAAATAAGGAAAGTCATTCTGTGACTGCAATTACTCAAGATGGCTTAAGCCATGCAATCAATTGTCTCTCTTATTATCTTGGTCCAATTGCTAAAATATTAGTCAATAAGATTGCTCAAACCGTTGACTCTCAGGAAGCATTAATAACCCAATTAGCTGATGAATTAGATAATGATGAACATCGCAAAGACTTTATCAAGAGGATGAAAGCATGAATAAAAAAAATCTATCTCATAAGAAACCCTACGTACTACTTTTTCTATTTTACTTATTATTTTTAACTCCTGTTTCCGCCAATGAAGCAGAGGATAAAGTAGAAAAACAAGAAAACTGGCGTTTACCTAACTTAGAAGAAGGAGACGATGCTTCGCGGTCTAAATGTTTTTTATTAAGTCCTAAAGTTACTATTGATGATGGTCAAGGAAAAACCCATATTTGGCTAGAAATTACAGATAAATCATTGATATTAAAAACAAAATCGGATATTGATGCGGGATTTAATGATATTGGTATCAAGATAGATGATAAAGATTTCATTCCTCTTGATAAGGTTGATAATGCGGTTGATGTTGTATTCGAAAAGAATATTACCACGATTACTCAGCAATTTATTGCAGGACAGAATGTCAAACTACAACTAAGATTCTGGCCAACATGGCCGTCTAAAGGAGTTCAAGAGGCAAAATTTAGTTTATTGGGTTTTACTAAAGCCTACGAGACGTTACCTGAATCATGCAGAATGGATAAAGTAAAAATTTCTGACTCTGAAAACTCTTCTAACACTGAAGATAAGAAAAAAAGTGGGGATATGCCAAAGCCTTCTGATTCTGACGCTAATAAGAAAAGTGATAACACCGTTAAAAATGTTCCTGAAGGAGAGAAATAATGAAACTCGCATTAAAATTTAATTTAATTATAATTTTGGTATTGTTGATTGGATTTGCAATTGCAGGAATAAGTTCTTATACCATTTTGCAAAACAATGCTCAAAAAGAAATTCTCGATCGCGCTAAAATTATGATGGAATCTGCACTTGCAATGCGTGCTTATACGGTCAAGGAAGTTCGCCCCTTACTCAAAGTACAAAATAAGCGTAATTTTTTACCACAAACTGTACCTGCTTATGCCGCTACACAAACGTTTGATCGTTTGCGAAAAAAATATCCTGAATACACTTATAAAGAAGCGACCTTAAATCCAACTAACCCCCGTAACCGTGCCATTGATTGGGAACATGATATTATTCAACGTTTTAATAATGATAGTGAATTGAAACAGGTATTTGGAAAACGGCAAGGTTTGTCAGGTGAATCACTTTATTTTGCCAGCCCCATTAAAATAACCAATCCAGCCTGTTTAAATTGTCATAGCACTGTTGATGCTGCACCTGAATCAATGATTAAACTATACGGCACAGCAAATGGTTTCGGCTGGAAATTAAATGAGGTTGTTGGCGCACAAATTATTACTGTACCAATGGAAATTCCTATTCAAAATGCGAATGAAGCATTCGTACTATTTATGAGTGTCTTAGCAGCGATATTTGTTTTTATTATCATTATCTTAAATGTTTTATTACACTTTTTAGTAGTTAAACCTATTATAAAAATGGCAGATGTTGCCGATAGAATGAGTAAAGGCGAAGAAGATTTACCTGAATTTAATGATAAGGGTAAAAATGAAATTGCTATCCTAGGTGCATCATTTAATCGAATGAAACGCAGCCTAGAAAAAGCAATGAGTATGCTCGGAGCTTAAACAATACTATCTATTTTATAATCTTGATCACTTCCTGTATCTCTTTGGGTATCTTTAATTTATCCAATAATATGGGTAGTGGTTGATTTTCTGTAGAGGTATTACTATCAGGATTTTCATCCACTGAATTATCTCCTGTTGATGGCATATTATTGTCAGAGTTACTATCCGTATTAGGAATAGTACTATCTGAGTTATTGTCTATTGGATTGCCCACGTTACTGTCTGTATTAGGAGCAGTATTATCTGAATTATTGTCTGTTGGATTGCCCACGTTACTGTCTGTATTAGGAACAGTATTATCTGAGTTGCTGTTTGTTGGATTACCTGTATTTGGATTATTATCCGTTGGATCTGGGCTTTCAGTTTCACTAGTCACTGGAGTGGGCTGATTAGGTGGTGTAGAAGAGACTTCTTCCACTGGTTCAAGTTTGGGTTCAGGCTTAGATTTAAGTATTATTTCCTTTGATAATGCTTGATCAGATTGTATGGAAACTGTTTTTCTAACACTTGAATATGTATTTTTTACCGTTATTTTATAGTGACCCACCGCCAGTTTAAATTGGGCTGAATAAACGTCAAGCACTCGCAACTTCTTTGTACCTTTTTTCATGGAATATGTTTTTTGTGCTGCAGCGGGTGAAATCAGAATATTGAGTACAGCATGGCTGAGCGAAGTATTGGAACTTTGTTGTTGAAACGCTGTTTTATCTATTCGTTTAACAATAAAATCAGCTTTAATAGGTTTACCCGTTTTTTGAGAAATTGCTTTTAGCTTCAATATTCCAAACTTTGCTTTTTCAGGTTTATCAGGCTTAGAGGGTTTCTCTACTTCTATACTATTTTCTGTATCTATTTTTATATTACTTTCTGCATCTATCTCTGTATTTTCCAATTGACCCTTAGGTTCCTGTTCTTTCAGGTTTTCTTCTGAATTAGTGTCAATGTCTTTGCTAGCTTCAATTTTAATTGAATTTTCTGAAATAAAATTAGAATTAGTGGCATTGCTAGCTAGGTTACTATCATCTTCTTCAGCAGAAGAGAGTAAAAAAGCAAATACTGATAAGGCAATCACTCCAATTATCGAGCTTATAAATAAGGGGTGTTTAACTAAGGAAGATGATGACTTACCTGATTGACTGGAACTCACTGTCTGTTTAGCCATTTTAACGGGAGTAGCGGCATTATAAATAACTGTTTTATCATCGGCTAAATACGCATTTTTATCCACGTTTTTAACCGCTGTGACAAAATCATCGACAGTAGAAAAACGATCATCTGGATTTTTAGCCAGTACTTTGTCAATAACAGGTTGTAGATAAGCATATTGATTGGGTAAGTAGGGCGGTGGCTCATTGACATGTTGATAGATGGCTTGAGCGGTTGTATCGGCGTTATAAGCTTTATGCCCCGTCAACATTTCATAGAACACTAAGCCCAAACTATATATATCAGAACGTTGATCTAATTCTGTGGTACTGGCTTGTTCAGGACTCATATATTGCAATGTGCCAAGGGTATAACCTAAACGGGTTAAATCTCCTACACTATCTTGTAATTTCGCAATACCAAAATCAGTCAGTACGGCGGTGCCATCTTGACGAAATAAAATATTAGCGGGTTTAATATCACGATGTACAAAATCATGTTGATGAGCATGCCCTAAACCTGCTCCGACTTGTGTCAAAATATCTTCACATTGTTGATATTCTAAGCCCTGATGATTGGATTCATTATTATCTATTTTTTCTTTAAGACTACCACCGCGCAAATATTCCATTGCCATAAAAGAACTTGCATCATCTTCCGTTCTACCAATATCATAAATTCCAACAATATTAAGATGTTCTAGCTTGGCAACAATTTCGCCTTCTTTTAAAAAACTTTGCTCAAATTGCTTATTAGCAGCAAGTTCAGGTGACATAATTTTAAGAGCTGCATCACGTTTGAGACTAATATGCTCTCCAAGGTAAACGGTTGCCATACCCCCTTTGCCAATTTCCTGTTTTATCTTATAATTTTTGATTTTCATTACTTACCTCTAAAAATCGAGGTAAATTTTATATTATTTTAATTCATACAACGACTAACGTTAACCAGCAGTGCCGTAATATTGTCGCGCGCACCTCGTTTCATCGCGATATTGGTGAGGTCACGAACGCTAGCATTGACCTCCTTTTCTTCTTGTAAATATTCTTCAATTTCTCTTTCAGTTAATTCTTTATAAATTCCATCACTACACAGCAAAAACAGGTCATTTTCTTGTACCTCACAGAACTGCTGATCTAAAAATAAAGGTTCTTCAACCCCCACAGCATGAGTTAATTGTTGTGCAATCGGGTGTTTTTCAACTTCTTCTGGCGTAAATCCTGCTGCAATAAATTCATCAGCACGATTATGATCAGGAGTGAGTAAGGTCAATTTTTTATTACGATATAAATAAATTCTGCTATCACCTGACCAAAGACAGACACATTTATTTTTACGAATTACTAAAATACATACTGTACTCGCAATTAATTGATTCGAGCTTTCACCGCCACTTAATCGGATTAACTGGCTGTTTACATAAGATAAGCGTTGTTTAATATCTTTTGCGGCTTGATTGAGAATTAATTTTTTTTCAATTTTAGATAGGGACTCAACGATCATATGACTGGCAACTTCGCCTGACTCATGTCCACCTGCGCCATCGGCAACTACCCAGATTGCCTGTTCATTTTTATCTAAGAAAGCATCTTCATTATGATCACGTACTTGACCTTTATCACTGATACCTAAGGATGTATATTGATATTTTTTACGAAGATTCCATAACATAGTGTCGCTACTCGCTGAATTAGAATTTTTATTATTAATAGGGATTAAAAAAATAATTAATTAATACACAGATTTATTGATTTTCATCTTTAATTCCAAATAGTTGCACTAAATCATTAATACTATTCGGCGATAAATCTTCCATCAATTCCACAAAGCTTTTATCCACTAAGCGTTGCGCGCGTTTTAGAAATAAAGGAACAGGGCTACCTGGTTCATATTTTTCATAGTATTTACAAATTTTATCCAAAGCATCATTAACATCTTCTCTATTCTCTATACTACTTAGACGTTGAACAGGAATGGGAGCGGAATTAATTACTGCGTTTTGTACATTTTGATTAGCTTCATCATCCAGTGGTTCTGATGCACTCGCGACTTCGGTAAGGGCTTCTGGTTCAGGTAAATGACTTTGTAATTTCTGTTCTATTTCTTTAAATAATTGTGTAATAGCAGAAAAGTTAGGTGCATATTCTGCCCCTATTGCGGTTCGTAATGAATGACTGATTTGTTCAAAAGTAACTAATATATCGGCAATGGCTTTGCGAGTATCTTCTAACAGATCAAGTTCGCAGGCTTGAAAAGCTGCATTAATTAATGCTGTATCAGGATGATCTTCAGTTGCTTTCTCACCACTGTGTTCTAAAGCATACTGAATATCATAAAAGCTAAAACTACCGAGACCTTTTGCAAAAACTAAGGGCTGTTTTTTCACCACGAGTACAAAGGTTGGATAAGACAGCTCACTTAAAGCATTAACTCGCTCAATAGGGTAGTCATCATAAGGATCATGTTCAGGGTAAATACATTCCCAGTAAGTCTCTATTAAACCTGTTAATAAAGTCATACCTTTTGCCATACCTGCAAAACCATGAATATGCAACATTGCCATACTAAGCGTGGTAGCAATACGGACATCGTGACTTTGTTTTAATAAACTAATGGCATTCTTTTTAACCAAACGCCAATCAGGCGGTTCACCCTCATTCACAGCATTACCCATTTGTTGGGTTTCTGTACCTCTTTTAGCCCTTTCCATTTCAGTGAATAAAGAATCATATTCTAGGTCTGCACCACAGGGTGAAATATCACTAATTTCACCTAATAGGCTGTCAATATTTAACATAAGAAAAATTCCTGTACCAGATGTAAAATAATTATCTTGATCTATACTTAAATCATCCAATAAGTATAGTTAAGTTCTGTTACATTCCTTCGCTATTTTTTCATAATTATTATTGAATATAGATAAACTACTATGACACTTGTTTTGAATGTTTTATCAACGGATCAATATACGCCTCGTCATTCAATTCAGCATGAATTTAGACAGGAGAGTGGCAGTATTGGGAGAGGACAAGGTAATTCATGGGTTTTACCCGATGAACAAAAATACCTATCAGGGCAACATGCTACGATTGAATACCGTGACACACAGTATATTCTGACAGATACCAGTACGAATGGGGTGTTTGTTAATCACTCTGATCAGGCCTTAGGTAAGGGGTGTTCTACCTCTTTGAATGATGGCGATGTCTTGCGAATGGGCATTTATGAAATCAGTGTGAGCATTCCTGTTTCCGCAGATTCATCACATTCAATTACAGATAATCCCTTCACCGACCAACAGACGGATTCATATCGTTCAGATTCACCTTCAGGCATAGATAACCCTTTAGCTAACCAACAGACTGATGCATATAGTAATAATGACCCTTTTTCTAAGCAAAATTCTCATTCATATAGCGATAAAGCCTCGCTGAGCGATGATCCTTTCTCAGACATTAGTGATGAATTTTCGAATGACAATGCTATTACGCCTAAATCTGAAAATATTGAAAATGACCCGTTTGGCGATATGTGGCAAGACGATTATCTTTCAGCCAGCGTCAGTGCTAGCGATAAGCCCTCATCCATACCAGTAGCCGATATTATTGATGATAATTTCACGCCTCCCGTTGTTGCAACCCCACGTGAAAGAATACCTAAACCTGCGTCTAGATTAGAAAGTCGGGTAGAATCATCTGAGCAAAGTAAAGATCAAAGCTGGAATGGCAATTTTTTTGAACAAGATAGTACTAAAAAAGAGCATTCATCGAAAAATCAAGCGTCAGAATCAACACAATCTGAGGAGCAATGGGATGAAAATTGGTTTAATCAGGATATAGCCAAAAGCTTCGCAGTCGATGTAGATACTGACCAATCAGAACCAGAATCAGATTTCAATAATTTATTTGCAGGTTTAGGTGAAAAACCACCTACTGCTGAACCTATTCAAGCCCTAGATAAAACTGAAATTCAAACCCCCGCTATTGAAAAACCCAGTGATAGTGATGCAACCAATATTGCTGAAGAGAAAAAGCCTAATCCACCGAGCAATCGTCCCAACCCAAATATAGCAATTCCTAAACCTGCACAAGTACAAAAGCCCTCTGTCCAGAAAAAAATTCAAGAAAACAATATTTTTGAGAAACCAAGGGTTCGGGATGTAGAGACAGTTCAAGAAGAAGATTTTCAAGCTCGAAATATTTCTGAAAAGCCAATGGCTCATGATGTAAAGACAGATCAAGATTCAATTAAACAGTTTCTACAGGGTTTAAATCTTGATGATAAGGATATTGAAAACAAGATTGCTGAATCAATGGATTTTAAGCAAATTGGCGAACTTTTTCGTAGCAGTATTCAGGGAACATTGGATATTTTACACTCTCGTACCAGTATTAAAAATGAAATGCGTATGGATGTCACCACAATCCGTCCAATTGAAAACAACCCCTTAAAGTTTTCAATTACGGTCGAAGATGCTTTATTACGCTTATTAGTCGATCAAAAAGAAAGCTATCTTGCTCCACAACAATCTTTACTAGAAGCTTATGACGATATTAGAGCGCACCAATTGG
The DNA here is from genome assembly GCA_015486375.1 of Thiotrichaceae bacterium. Classification (GTDB taxonomy): domain Bacteria; phylum Pseudomonadota; class Gammaproteobacteria; order Thiotrichales; family Thiotrichaceae; genus S015-18. The sequence continues at coordinate 19,169 of WFRR01000038.1, read as the reverse complement.
CAGTAATTTCTGGAATACAGGGGACGTTAAATTATATGCTAGCCCGCTTTGAACCAAAAAAACTCAGTGCACGTTTAGAAAAAGATAGTCCAATTAGTGCCATTATTCCGCTACGTCGTCAAGCGAAACTTTGGGGATTGTTTGAAGCATTATATGAAACGATACAAGAAGAAGCTGAAGACGATTTTAATCGTTTATTTGGCTTAGAGTTTACTAAAGCGTATGAACAACAAATTGCTATTCTAAAAAAATCAAACACTAATTAGGGTATAACATGGATAAAAATAGGGTTGTGTGGCATGAGGGTTTATTTCTTCGACCACAACACTTTCAACAACAAGACCGATTTTTACAACATTGGATTGAATACCGTTGTGGTGGTTTACGTCCGTATAGTTGGGGAATTACGCAAATTAGTTTTGACAAAGCTTTGCTTGCCTTAGGTAAATTGGCGATCGAACATTGCCAAGGTGTTTTTCCTGACGGAACACCCTTTGATATTCCCTATACAACTCCTGCACCTGAACCATTAGATATTCCTGAAGAAATGAAAAACACGCGTATTTCACTGGCATTACCATTGATGCAAACAGGAATACATGAGATGTCTTATGAGTCGGATAAAAAAACACTAACACGTTATAAAATTAAAGATACGAATACTAAAGACTTACATACAGAAGAAATTGATAGTCAAGTTGAATTACAAGTAGGCATATTAAATATCTCTCTATTGCCTGAAACAGAAAAACAAAATGCTTTTTCTACTATTCCTTTAACGTATATTGTTGAACGACATAAAGACAGCCAGATTCGCTTGGATAATCATTATATTCCTACGGTTTTACATTGTGATGCTAGTTCAATCTTAAGGTCTTTTATTAAAGAAATTCAAGGCTTACTTAAACACCGAGGTGAAGCTTTAGCAACTCGTTTAGTTGAAGCGAATACAGGCGGAATTGCGGAAATTTCCGACTTTTTACTGCTGCAATTAGTCAATCGTTTTGAGAGTTTATTAAGACATATTAGAACGCTTAAAATGCTACACCCTGAAGAGCTGTATAAATTAGCAGTAGAACTTGCAGGAGAGCTGGCTACGTTTACCCAAACGAAGCGTCGTCCGATTCAACTGGCTAGCTATCAACATACCGATTTATATGCCTCTTTTACGCCTGTGATGGATGAAATTCGGCGGGCTTTAAGCTTAGTATTGGAACAACGCGCGATTGCAATTGAGCTAAAATTACATAAATTCGGTATTTGGGTCGGTCTCTTTAAAGATAAATCATTACTGGATTCAGCAGGCTTTGTATTGGCAGCTAAAGCCAATATTTCTAGTGAAAAAGTACGCAGTAAATTCCCTAAACAAACTACGATTGCCACGGTGGAAGTGATTCGTAATTTAGTTAATGCACATTTGCCTGGCGTTAAAATCAGTCCCCTAGCGGTTGCACCTAGACAAATTCCTTACCATGCAGGTTTTACCTATTTTGAAGTACATACGCAGAATAAATATTGGCAAGCACTCAAAACATCAGGGGGCTTGGCGATCCATATAGGCACGAACTTACCTGATTTAGAACTTGAGTTATGGGCAATTAAAAGTTAATGCTCACTTATTTAAACCATAGGGTTGAATGAATATGAGCAAGAGGATAATACCAAGGACAGTATAAAAATGAATAAACAAGATGATCCATTTTTCTCAGCAGATGATCGTACCGTAATACGCCCTGTACCCGGTGGTCGTCATCAAGATATTAAACGCCCTGCGGAGACTAATTTCTCGGTAGATACCAGCACGATGAGTATTGCCAATTTAGGTAAAGTCAATCCATTAGAAAGTGCGGCATCTGCACTACTGGCTTTAATTTCACAGCTATATCACAGCCAATCACACTCAGAACCACAAAAGCTAACACAACAACTCACTCAAGAAATAAAGACCTTCCGCATTAGTGCTGAGAAAGCAGGTTATGATGCAGAAACACTCGCCGATGCCAGTTACGGTTTATGTACGACCATTGATGAAGCTATTTTTAATACGCCGTGGGGACGACAAAGTGGTTGGGGTGAACGCAGTTTATTAAGTGTTTTTCATGGAGAGGTTTCGGGTGGAGAAGAATTCTTTTTTAAACTGAAAAAATTAGGTCAAAATCCCTCTAAGCATCTGCATCTTTTAGAACTGATGTATATTTGCTTAGCGCTGGGTTTCCAAGGACGTTATCGCATTGCTGATCGGGGGCAAGAAAAACTAATCCAGATACGGGATTGGTTAATACAACTGATTCATAAACAGCGCGGTAGTAGTGAACGATTATTATCACCACACTGGCAAGGCGTAGTCACAAAAAAGAAAAATGTCATTAATACCATTCCATTATGGGTCTTTGTCGCCCTTGCCAGTGTATTACTGCTAGCTGTATTTATAGGCTTCTTATACGCACTGAATGTAAACGTTAGTCCATTAAAAAAAGAAATATCCAGCTTATCTATTCCACAAATCAAGGTTGCTCCGAAGCCCGATGAGCTAGCGACATTACGGCAGTTATTTAAAACAGAAATTGTCGCTCAGTTCATTGATATACGTGAAAAAAAGGGTCGAAGTCTAATTGAATTACGGGGAGTCAAAGGTCTATTTGCTTCAGGGAGTGATCAAGTGATTAAAAAGCGGATTAAACTGATTGAAAAAATTTCGGATGTTTTAGTTTCTAAACAATTTGTACAGCACAAACTTAATATTATTGGACATACCGATAATATTGCGATGAAAAACCCCATTCGCTTTGCGGATAATGATGCACTTTCTAAAGCAAGGGCTGACAGCATTGCAAAACTACTGATTGCTAAAAATTCATCGATTGCTGATCAACAACGCATTTTGTCAGAGGGAAAAGCGGACTATGAACCGATTGATACGGCCAACACAAAAGAAGCTCGACAGAAAAATCGTCGCGTTGAAATTATTCTACAATAAATAATAATAGGGGATAAAACGATGGATAGAATATTAGAAACGTTAACACTGTTTAAATCAGGAAAAATGGCTTCTTTTGCGGGTGTTCTGGCAATATCAGCACTGATTTGGTTCTTAGGTCATAAGTTAGGGGTTGGAGAGATAAAACCTTTAGCACCACAGATCAATCGAATTATCGCCATTGCCACTGTATTTGTATTGTGGTTATTAGTGATCGGCTGGAAATCGCTTCGTGCTAAAAAGAAAAATCAGGCTTTAATTGATAACATTGGTGCAAATAAAGAATCTGAAATTTCTGATGATGAAGTCAACGTCAAAGAAGAAGTTGGACATTTATCCGAACGACTTGAGGATGCCTTATCTGCTTTAAAAAATACTAAAGTGGGTAAAGATAAACAAAAACAATTTTTATATGAGTTACCTTGGTACATTATTATCGGTCCACCGGGGGCAGGTAAAACGACGTTATTAAGTAATTCAGATTTACACTTTCCACTATCAGAACAATTTGGAAAAGAAGCGCTAAGAGGAGTGGGAGGCACGCGTAATTGTGATTGGTGGTTTACGGATGATGCGATTTTATTGGATACCGCAGGTCGCTACACGACACAAGATAGTAATGCCACTGTTGATCATAATGCATGGTTAGGTTTTCTGGATTTACTCAAGAAACACCGTAAACAACAACCTATTAATGGGGTCATTATTGCGGTTAGCTTATTAGATATATTGCAACAAACTCAAGAAGAACGCTTGCAACATGCTAAAAGTATTCGACAGAGAATCGAAGAATTACATAGTCAGCTAAATATTAATTTTCCTATCTATATGATGTTTACTAAAACCGACTTGGTCGCAGGTTTTAATGAATTTTTCGATGATCTCAATAAGCAAGAACGAGAACAAGTATGGGGCATGACATTTCCATTGGATGAAAATACCAGCGAAAATAATACAGGTTTTAACACGACCTTATTCAAGGCTGAATTTAAATTATTGGAACAACGCATTCATCGTCAATTAGTAGAAAAACTAGAACGTGAACGCAACCTCAAACGCCGACAAACTCTGTATTCTTTTCCACAACAATTTACATCACTACAAGATTTATTGAGTGAATTTTTAGATGTCACGTTTAAGTCCTCTAACTTTCAAACCAATGCCTTGTTAAGGGGTGTCTATTTTACCAGTGCCATACAGGAAGGTTCACCCATTGATCGTATTATGGGGTCTTTAGCGAACCAGTTTGGTATTGGACATCAGAATATTAGTAGCTTTGCAATGAAAGGGAAAAGCTTCTTCATCAATCAACTTTTAAGTCAGGTTATTTTTTCAGAATCAGGCTTAGCAGGCGTTAACCTCAAGCTAAAGAAGAAAATGCAATGGTTACAAAGTGTAGCGGGGGTTAGCACCATTGTCATTAGTCTTGCGATTATCATGTTATGGTTCAATAGCTATTACAATAATAAGCAACTGATTGAGCATTACCAAGCTGAAGTGGAAAAGGTTAAAACACTCTTAGCCAATAGCTCGACTGAAGCAGATTTAATCGCACAATTACCTTTATTAAATAAAGTCAGACAATTAACCGATAGTTACAGTGATACTAAGCCACCTGTACCTTTAACGGCTCGTTTGGGTTTATACCAAGGCTCAACATTGGCACAAAAAATGGATGTTAAATACATTCAACTGCTACGAAATACCATGCAACCGCATTCAAAACAATTATTAGAGGAGCTACTACGCAATAACCAAGATAATGCAGGTCAATTATTTACCCTATTAAAAGTGTATTTATTCTTAGGGGGGCAGGAAAAACAAGGGGCTAGCATTCCAATGATAGAAGCCGATTGGAATAAAAATCAGCGTGAAGATTCAGAAGATTCTCAACTTAATCAACACTTTTTAGCCCTATTACAAAATAGTAGTAGTGATAAATTTGCATTGGACGAAGCCTTAATTCAGCAAACGCGTACCCAATTAGAAAACTCTAATATCACGAACCTTGCTTATCAAAACCTAAAAAATACGTATCTACACCCAAAAAATATTGATGACTTTAAAGTTATTCAAAAAGAAGGTTTAAAGGAAATTAATCAAAGCTTTAGTCGAATCAGTGGTAAAGCATGGTCAGATGGTATTCCTGGATTATTCACTAAACAAGGTTTTTATGATGTGTTTCTGAAGCATTATGCTACCGCAGTCAGTGAGCTAAAAAAGGATAGCTGGGTCTTGGGTAAAGCCTCTTATGTGACGGATGGGAAAGTTGAGGAATATGTCCTTAAAAGTTATCAGAAAGATTATATTAAGTATTGGCAAGATTTTATTGATGATCTCAGTATTAAGCCATTAGGCAATAAAGCCCAAGCCATTACAGTATTAGAACCCCTCACAGCGGACGGCAATAACCTTATTGTCAAGTTACTCACTGCTATTAAAGCAGAAACCAATTTTAGTGCAAAAAAAGATGAACCATCAGATAAAGAACCAACAAAGATAGAGGGTAATTTAAAACCGATACCTAAGAGTGTGGATCAACATTTCAAACCATTTAATGAGTGGGCAGATGCTGAAAAGTTGAAAAAAATTATTGATTTGATTAATGATATTTTTATCGGTTTTAATAGTGAATCTGCTTTTGCAAAAATTGATGAAAATCAAATTGAAGCCGCCATTAATAAGTTGCAAGCTGAGACATTGCATTTGCCAGGGGCATTAAAGCAGATTTTACTGAAAATGACAGGGGAAGCTAAACAGAAAGTCAGTGCAGCGATTATTCATAATATGAATAAACAACTCAAAGCAGACCTTGATGAAAATGTGAGTAGGCTCTGTCAGGCAAGTATAAAAGGGGTCTATCCTTTTGCAAAAGGGGCTTCTCAATCCATTGGTATTGCTGCATTTAGTGAGATTTTCAGCCCCAACGGGACTTTGGATGGTTTTGTTAAACAAAACCTAAAAAAAAACAGTTCATACCCCGAGGAAATGCTGAATCCAATACGTAGACAGTTCTCTAAAGCCGATAATATTCGTAAAGCCTTATTTTCCCTAGGCTATTTGAATATTAGTTTTTCTTTAGAATTATTGAGCGTACCTGAGCCTTTTCACAGCATTGATGTCACGATTGGCCCTGTACAACATACATTTGCCAATATTGGCGATCAAAAGAAATATTCGTGGCCAGCAGAAGGTATCTCAACAGATTTCCTTGAGGCTGACCCGAATGCAGTGCCTGAAACACCTGAGACTGATCCCAATGTAAGCTCTGAAAACAATCCTAATAATACAGAAATGGGTGATGAGAATGCTATCCTTGATCCACTGCTGGCTATCCAGCTTGAGCCTACCGAACCAGAACCAGAGCTTTCTCCAGAGCCAGAAGCTTCTAAAGAAAAGGTTCATCTAGAAATTACACCGGGGAATTCAGCATGGGAGTTATTTAAGTTAATCAGTAGTAATCAGAAAATTCGGATGGGAGATGCTGTTTTTAAGGTCAATACAAAAATCCAACCCAATCCCTTTAAAATAATACGCAGTGATCTACGCAACTTTAAGTGTCCAAAATTATGAATCATCGCCGAAAACAAATATTCCAAGGCTACTATGGCAAGTTACCTACCCATGGTGATTTTATTAGCAAAGGATTACCGAGAGGTTTTATTGAACCTTGGGATACATGGCTACAAACTGCTCTATTAAGTAGTCAGACAGAGCTGGGTAGTGCATGGTTAGATAGTTATTTAACCGCACCACCCTATTGGTATGTATTATCACCGCATAACTGCGGACAGCAAATTTGGATGGGCGTGATGATCCCTAGCGTTGATCGTATTGGACGCTATTTTCCGCTGACACTTTGTCGTACAGCTTCAGCCTCTGCGAATCCATTATTACTATTTACCCAACATAAACAGTGGTTTGAAGATGCTGAACGTTTATTAATGTCCTGTTTGGCAGATGACTTTCAATTAACGGTTTTTGAGCAACGTTTGCAACATTTGAGTTTGGATGAAAGTGGCACAATGATTCAGCCTTCTTTGCAACATTATAATCAATCTGCATGGCGTGTTCCTGCTACTCGTCTTGATCAAGATGTACGTGTTTACCCTCTCTTATTAGCCAATATATTAAATAATTTTTGCCCTGCTTATAGTGTATGGAAAACAGAAGGTTCACAATCTATCTCTGCGAGTTTATTAATCTCCGAAGGTTTACCCCCTTTTGCAGGCTTTTCTTCACTATTGGATGGAAACTGGGGTAAGGCAGGGTGGTTATATTCTGGAAGTTAGTTGAGCGGTGAACCTTGCACATATTCCGTTTTAAAAAGAGTTTCTAATACCCACGTAAAAGTTATGACTTGCATATTCTGCTGTCATGATTGGAAAATCAGGGTCAGATGCTTCGAAATAACGATATTTAAGATCAAAATCTACGGTTTTACTAATAGGGTAACTAACACCTGCACCGACTTGATAAACAAAAGTTGAGTCATCGGCTGCATTGCTCATAGGTCCTACACCCACTATATCAATATTACTAACATCGATATTGGCTATACCCACGCCTGCGGTAACGAAGGGTGTAAATTTACTCTTATTCTTAAAGTCGTAGTAACCATTGATTAGGAGACTTGAACTAGCAGCATCTCCTGTAATTTGATTACTTGATCCTGCAATATTAATGCTATCTAAATCATTCTTTTGATAAGCAAACTCTCCTTCCAGCCGCATATTGCCAAACTTGTAGCCCGCCGCTAAACTAAGTGCAGCACCATTATCTGCACTCAGTACAATAGCTGCACCGGGTGCTAGAACAGGAGAAACAGCATCGCTATCATTAATATCTGCAACACCGACATTAAAGCTAACATAGCTTCCATCAAAATAACTGCCACCCGCATAAGCAGTACAAGAGAGTGAAAATAGTAAGGTAGAACTGATAAGGCTTAAATGTTTTTTCATATTAAATTTTGCTCTTTATTTTATAATGGATAATTATAATTTGATTACTAAATATAGAACAATAAAGCGTATATTGAGGTACTTTAAATTCTAAATATGAATATAAATAAGTTAAGGCTTACTCAAATTCCATCGCTCGGAAAATTTGTCCTGCATTGTGTTGTGCCAATTCGTTAAACGTATTTAGGTGTGCATAAGCCGATTGGTCTATCTGATAGGCATCTTGTAAATCACCGCCCTGCTCAATAATTTTAGCAATTTCAGCCCGCATATAAACTAAATAACCTTGGGTATATTGAGTGACTTCTTGCATATTGGTCGGTTCACCGTGTCCAGGGATAACGATTTCAGCCTTTAAAGCAGCAAATTTTTTCCATGTTTCTAACCATGCTGCGGTATCTGTATGTTCAAAAACAGGTAATAAACGTTGATGAAACGCCATATCACCGGTAATGACTAATTTCTTTTTCGGCAACCATACCATCGTATCACCGGGACTATGTGCTGAACCTAAATTGAGTATTTCAATGGTTTGCTGCCCTAAGGTAATGCTGAGTTTATTCGTAAATGTTTGGGTCGGAATAACCACCTTGGTATCCATTGCTTTGTCTTTATTGCGTTTTCGCATTCGGGCTAAGCTTTCCTCGCCATGTGCTTTAATTTCTTTAACGGCGTCAACATGGGCAATAATGGACACACCTTGTTCACGCCAATAATTTGCCCCTAACATGGCATGACCTTGGGCATTTTCCAGTACGACATACTTAACAGGTTGCTTCGTTATTTTTTTGATTTCGGTATGAAACGCTTTGGCAAGCAAATAGCTATCACCAGCATTAACCACCAGTACGCCATTTTTAGTCACAATAAAAGATAGGTTATTATTATGTCCTGAGTTTGCATAGCTGGGCGGAGCGGTCGCGCCGATAGCAGAATAGACTCCATCGGCTACTTTAATAGGCTTACGATACAGCATGGAGTCAGGCGCGTAATCAACTTGTTTAATGGGTAACTGTTTAGCTTGCCACGACTCAAAACCATCAGCATAATTTTTGACATTGCGATACCCCATCTGTGTCAATGTTTTTGCTGCCAAGGGGCTACGTAAGTTTTTTCCACAGTACACAACAATAGGCGTATCTTTATCAGGTACAGCTTCTGCAATCCGAAATTCCAGCCAACCCCGAGGAATATTGATATTTTGAGGGGCAGCAATCATAGCGTTAATGGTTTCAATTTCTTTCGGTGTGCGAACGTCAATTAAAACGAGGTTGGGCTTTTGCTTAAGTGATGTTTGTAATACCTCGGTTGAAATATTATTGATTGTGGGTGCGATGGTTGTATCTGTGCTGACTGTATCAACGGCTGATATGGCTGTTGACAGCAAAAAACCAATGCTCAGCAATATTCCTTGTAGCCTCTTTTTCATCGAATATCCCCTAAATTTAAAACTGTATTTAAAGACGCACAGCAAAAATACTGTGACTCAATCATAATTCGGGCATCAGCTTGCCATAAAATTTTCGATGTTCCTAATGCTTTCCGTCAATAAAACCCATGCCTTTAAATGCCCCGTATCGTTTGAATTTGATTTCACGCTCTAAGCCTTGCAATAAACTTTTGGGGTTGAGGGATTGATCAGAAAATTTATTCTGTCGGGCGACAGTGGCAAAGTCACCGGGCGTTACCCCTTGTAACCCTCGCACTTCATGTTGCCACGATTTAGCATCAGTAAAATCATAGTGATAATCACTTAATGCCTGTTTAAATAGAGTCCAAACTTGATCTGCCTTAAGGTAATCAAATTTAATTTTTAGATCAAAACGACGTAATGAAGCCTGATCCAACTTTTCCATTAAATTCGTCGTGCAAAAGAATAGCCCTCTGAAACTTTCCATCTGGGTTAGCAGTTCATTCACTTGTGTAATTTCCCATGAACGACTCGCGCGGCTTCGATCTCGTAAAAAACTATCGGCTTCATCTAAAAGCAATAATGATTCTTCTTCTGTGGCTTGTTGAAACATACTATTGATATTACGTTCTGTCATACCAACATAAGGATCAAGCAAATCAGAAGCCCGTTTAATCAGTAAAGGTTTATCCAACTCCTTGGCTAAATGACGCGCAAATTCACTTTTTCCTGTGCCTGAAGGCCCATACAGACAGAAACGCCCCGACTTTGTTTTAGTCTTTAATGCCGCTTGTAATACGGCTAAATCATAATCAGGATTGAGTGCATCTAAGCGATAACTAATCGGGCTGCTATGCCCATTTAATAAATTTTTATTATGCCCCATTGCATTGAGGGTATTACCCAAAATATGGGTTAAATTTGCTTCAGTTTTAACGGTATCATCAGTCTCTAATTCACTGGCAACTTTCACCGCCCGAGAAATTAGGGCAGGGGCGAGGGCTTCATTAGAAGCCACTTGTTTAACCCATTTTTCACTGACATTTAATGCTTTAGTATGTTGACGAATAATATTAGCACGCACACTTTGCGGGGGAATCTTAAGCTCCATAACATAATCAAAGCGACGAATAATGGCTTCATCAATATGACTGATCACATTAGAAACCCAAACGGCAGGTAAAGGATTACTTTCTAGTAGATGATTAAATGAGCCTTTTTTAGCATCAGTACTGGTACGAATGCCAAACCGTTCCATACTGCCATCTCGAATAAAGGTATCTTCAATTTCATCGAATAAAATTAAGGTATTCTTTTTGCGTTTAAGGACATATTGACATAAACGATAGGCATCTAAACGAGAGCGTTCAGCATCGTCATAATCTGCCTCACTTTGGTCAGTAGTGACTTCATATAATGAAGATTTTAATTGTGCGGCTAGGGTTCTAACCACTTCAGTCTTGCCTGTTCCTGGCGGACCAAAAATTAAGATATTGACCCCTTGTTTAGCCTTATGGATACATTGACCTAAATACTGCTTAAGTAAATCATAATCGGTTTGAATATGAGTAAAGTTCTCTGGTTTTAACTTAGCTTTAGGGCTAGGTAAAAAGAAACGTCCTAAGGCTTTCATAATATCGGGTTGGTTTTCATCCAACAGCACATCTGATATTTCATTCATAATACTGAGTTGATAAATAATCTGATTGCGCCCATCACGATCAATTCTCAATAAGCCTGTACGATGTAATAAGGCATCTTTTGCCAATGCTTTACGGACTTTTACGCGATCTCGTTGCAGTAAAACCGATAACATATTGCTAGAAACATGGAAAGAAACACTGCCTAAAATTTCGCTGACTTCTTCTAACTCATTGCTTACATGTAGCAATACACCAAAACAGATAAGTGCTTGCTCGGTTTTATTAAGACCGACTAAATACGCTAACTCACGCGTATTTTTGAATAATGCTCCCTGTTCTAAGTGTTTGGCATCTATCTTTTGATGATAATTTTTACTGAGTATTTTAAGGACTTTTCTGAATTTCTTTTTAGACAAACGCTCATCCTCATAGCGTTCATATAATGCGTCCAGTTCAAATAGCGAAAATAGATTCTCATAATCATCAACACCGTAGCGCATATTCATCATGGTATAAGCCTTTAGATCATATAGAATACGCAACGACCAAGATTTAATGATTTTTTCATATTGAGTTGAAAGTTCTGAAAGTTTATTATGTTTCACTAATAGAGTTATCCATGTTTTGACCGATAGATTTTACCGTTTAATTCTAGGCTATTTTTTGTAACAATAGTTCACAAATATTTCATCATACGACGAAATCCCCATATAAGAATTCTAGAGGTTAATTTATGTGCCATTGTTGGAAAACAATACAACTTATATTAATATTGCTATTCTCAAGTAGCGTAATGAATAGTGTACAGGCTGATGTGGTCAAACCTGCTCTGATTGAAATTAGTGCAAATACGGAAGGTGATATTCACATTGAAATTCGTGCCAGCATTGAAGCACTGTTAACAGGCATTAATAGTCAGTATAAAAACACACAAAATGCCCCTACTGCAAAAGAATATGACCGTCTGCGTAATTTATCCCCTGCACAATTAGAACAAGCCTTTAATCAATTTAAAGCTCAATTTTTAAACTCAATTTATTTACATGATCAGCAAAATAACCCCGTTGTTCTTGCGGTTGAATCGGTTGATATTCCTGAAGTTGGTTATCCCAAAGTGCCACGTATTAGTCTTATTAAATTGTCCGCAGTCATTGATTTACAAACAGAAAGTTTGCAATGGTATTATCCGAAAGCCTTTGGTGATAATGCAGTGCGTTTGCGTCAAGTGGATGAAGTCAACCAGAAATGGCATTGGTCAGTTTGGCATTGGCTACGTGATGACAGCCCTAGCTCACCATTTTCACTGACAGAGTTGGTAACACAAGCTCCCTTACTAGAGGTGATCGGTGAATATATTGTCTTAGGTTTTGAACATATTATTCCCAAGGGTTGGGATCATATGCTATTTATTTTCGGTATCTTTTTACTGAGTTATCGTCTAAAGCCCTTATTGTGGCAAGTCAGTTTATTTACGCTCGCACATACAGTGACTTTAGGTTTATCAATGAATGGCATTATTGCCTTACCTGCTTATATTGTTGAACCCCTGATTGCTTTATCGATTGTTTATATTGGGATTGAAAATATTTGGGCAAAATCCTTACATCGTAGCCGTTTGGTATTAATTTTTCTATTTGGCTTACTGCACGGGTTAGGGTTTGCAGGGGTATTAAGTGATTTTGGTATGCCTAGTCATGCTTTTGCAGCCGCACTAATCAGCTTTAACATTGGCGTTGAATTAGCGCAAATAGCCATTATTTTACTGGCATTTTTCAGTTTAACCTTCTGGTTTAAACATAAGTCTTGGTATCGAAATATCGTGGTAATTCCTTGTTCTAGTGTTATTTCATTGGTTGCTTTGTATTGGACTGCCGAGCGTTTGCTATGGCTATAGCACGGGTGATGTGGCGTACTTAAACACTATCTGAATACGGGATAAGTCACAAAAAACCCCTAAAAAGCAATGATTGTAACTTGACCTTAATCCAATCTTGAGCGATGCTACGCAGGTTTTTTTAGCATCTTCTAATATACGAATTAAGAGCTTGATTTAAATCAACCTTAGTTTTAGGCATATCGATATATTAGCAAGATATTACAGATTTTTAACTTTATTGGGAGTGAGCAAATGGCGAATTCTGGGGTAGACACACGTCGCCGCCGTTTTCTGATTGGTGCCACATCGGTTGTAGGTGCTGCAGGAGCAGGCGCGATAGCTGTCCCTTTTCTCAATTCTTGGAGTCCGAGTGCGAGAGCGCTAGCAGCAGGTGCGCCTGTCGAGATTAATATATCCAAGGTTGGGGATGGGCAATTAATACGTGAAATCTGGCGGGGCAAGCCAGTTTGGATCGTTAAACGAACGGAAGAGATGTTGAAAGACCTCCCTTCAAACGATTCAAAGCTAAAAGATCCAAATTCTGAGGTGGTATCACAACAGCCAGAATATACTAAAAATAGTAATCGTTCTCGTAAACCAGAATACTTAATCTTAGTCGGTATTTGTACACATTTAGGTTGTTCTCCCACGTATCGACCTGAATTATCACCTGCTGATTTAGGGGTGGGTTGGAAAGGTGGCTGGTATTGCCCTTGTCACGGTTCACGTTTTGACTTAGCAGGACGGGTTTTGAAAGGTTCTCCAGCGGGTACGAACTTAGTTGTTCCGCCTCATTATTATAAAACTGATGAAGTTGTATTAGTTGGTGAAGATGGGGAGGCTACAGCATGAGTGGTTTAGTGCAATGGATTGATGATCGTTTTCCTTTAACCAAGGTGTGGAACGAACATTTAGCGCAATACTATACGCCTAAAAACTTTAATTTCTGGTACTTCTTTGGCTCACTTGCCATGTTAGTACTGGTGATTCAAATTATTTCAGGTATCTTTTTAACCATGCATTTCAAACCTGATACAGGAATGGCGTTTGCATCGGTTGAATATATTATGCGGGATGTTCCCGGTGGTTGGTTTATCCGCTACATGCACTCCACAGGTGCATCAGCCTTCTTTATTATCATTTACCTGCATATGTTCCGTGGCTTAATGTACGGTTCTTATAAAGGTAAACGTCAATTAGTTTGGCTAATCGGTATGGCCTTATATCTCGCCTTGATGGCTGAAGCCTTTATGGGGTATCTATTACCTTGGGGTCAAATGTCGTTCTGGGGTGCGCAAGTTATTATTAACTTATTCCAGACTATTCCTGTGATTGGTGATGATCTATCGATATGGATACGGGGTGACTTTGTTATCTCAGACCCAACCCTGAATCGCTTCTTTGCATTCCATGTCATTGCAGTGCCTTTAGTTTTGGTCATGTTAGTCTTTATACATATTGTCGCTTTACATGCAGTGGGATCTAACAACCCTGATGGTGTGGAAATTAAACAAGGTCCTAAAGGTAATCGTTGGAGTGATAAAGCCCCAACCGATGGTATTCCTTTTCATCCTTATTACAGTGTTAAAGATATTTTAGGCGTTGTTGTCTTCTTGATGATATTTTTTGCCATTATTTTCTTCGCGCCTGAAATGAATGGCTACTTCCTTGAACACGCCAACTTTGAACCTGCCAACCCCTTAAAAACACCTGAGCATATCGCACCTGTTTGGTACTTTACGCCATTCTATACCGTGTTACGGGCTGTACCTGATCCCTTCGGTGGCACATTAGCGATGTTTGGAGCAATTATTGTTCTATTCTTATTGCCTTGGATTGATAAAAATCCAATTAAATCGATGCGTTACCGTAATCGTGCTAATAAAGTGAACCTTGCATGGTTTGTAGTAGTATTTATCATTCTTGGTTATTTAGGGGTCATGCCTGTAACGGATGTATTTAAAGAATTAGGCACACGGATGACACAAGTGTATTTCTTATTCTTTGCGGTTCTTGCGATTCATAGTCGTCCGAAAGAAGCTAAATATGCAATGTGGTTTGTGATTTTAGTTGCTTTTGTCGCTATTACGGATTATTTACGATTGGATCCAAGTTTCTCGGCTGAGCAGACATCTCAATTCTGGATACAGTTATCAATCCCTGTTATTTACTTAGCGATGACACTGCTCATGCCTATGCTGAATGCATCGTGTAATGCAGAAAAGCCCGTACCAGCGAGGGTGACATCATGAAATTAACGCAACTTATCAGCACCTTGGTATTGAGTGCCAGCGTGTTTATCTTACCGAGCAGTGTATCTGCAAATGGTGGGGCTGAATTACAAAGTGCCAATATTGATATACACAATCAGGCGAGTTTACAGCGGGGTGCAAAATACTTTGTAAACTACTGTCAGGGTTGTCACTCCTTAAAATTTAGTCGTTATAATCGTATTGCTTTAGATATGGGTTTAACTAATGATCAAGTGATAGAAAACTTGATATTTACCCGTGACGTTAAAGGTAATCCGACTAAAGTCGGTAATTTAATGACCAATGCTTTAGATAAAGAAGCAGCGGCAAAATGGTTCGGTGCGCCACCACCTGACTTGTCATTGGTCGGACGATCGCGCAGTGCGGATTGGATTTATACATACTTAAATTCATTCTATGCAGATCCTTCACGTCCAATGGGTGTGAATAATCTTGTATTCCCGAATGTGGGTATGCCGCATGTATTAGCGGGTTTACAAGGTCTAGCAACCTTGCATGAAGCCAAAGCCGATGAACACGGTGATGCACATCATGCCGCTGCACCGACATTAAGCATCGAAGAACCTGGTTCTTTAACGCAAACAGAATACAAAGCTGTGACGCGTGATTTAACCAATTTCTTAGTTTATGTTGCTGAGCCAGTGCAATTACACCGTAAAACATACGGTGTTTGGGTCTTATTATTCCTCGGAATTTTCTTTATCTTCGCGTATTTATTGAAGAAAGAATATTGGAAAGATGTCCACTAAGATAAATTTCTAAGTAATAAGTCCAAGTTTTCCTCAGTAACTTGTATTAAACTTGTACGCACAGAGGAAATTAACGAAAAAACTACCCTGATTTCGGTCTGGGTAGTTTTTCTGTTTTTGTCTACTAAAAAACCCGAAACACCGTATTAATATATGAATCATAAAATAGTTTATTAAAACGTCGTTTCGATCATGGAGTATTAAAATATAATGGCAGCCGTTTCAAATCGTAGATCAGTGATGACACTCTTCTCCGCCCCCGATAATGCAGATAGTCACCGTGTCCGAATTGTTTTAGCAGAAAAAGATATATCCGCTGATATTATCAATATCACCCCTCATAATCCCCCTGAAGATCTTGCTGATTTGAATCCTTACAATAGCGCTCCAACGCTCGTTGATCGTGAATTGGTTCTCTATGAAGCACGGGTTATTATGGAATATTTGGATGAACGTTTTCCGCATCCACCTCTAATGCCTGTTGACCCTGTTACCCGCGCCCATTCTCGCTTAGCCTTATATCGGATTGAAAAAGATTGGTATACCCTATTGCAAGATATTGAAAGTGGTGAAAAAATAAAAGCGGATAAGGCACGAGCTATTTTGAAAGAAGGGGTGCTTTCTGCCGCAGGTGTGTTTGAACATAAGGACTATTTCTTAAGTGATACTTTCTCACTGATTGATGCGACTATCGCACCGATTCTTTGGCGTTTACCTAAATACGGTATTAATGTCCCTGAAAGTGCTAAGTCAATTTTAGCGTATATGGATCGTGTCTTTACACGGGATGCTTTTCAGGTTGCGCTTAGTGATGCAGAAAAGGCAATTCGTCCATGATTCCTAAACGACCTTATTTTTTACGAGCTTTTTACGACTGGGTCAGCGACAGCGGTTTAACTCCGCATTTAGTCGTTGATGCCAATTATCAAGACGTAATCGTGCCACAAGCCCACGTTGAGAATGGACGTATTGTACTTAACGCGAGTATGCAGGCGGTACAAGGTCTCGTGCTGGATGATGAATATGTCAGCTTTAGTGCGCGTTTTGGTGGTAAGCCCTTTAATTTGTATTTACCGATTTATTCTATTCTTGGTATTTATGCCGCAGAAAATGGTGAAGGGATTGTATTAGCAGAAATGGATGGGAATGATAAAGACCCTGCTGCTAATTCATCTACTGCCACCACTGTCAATACAGCACCGCCACCACCCAAAATTAGTGCAGTTCGTTCTGCCCCTAAAATTGCGGAAACGGCTAGCTCTGAAGAATCATCATCTATAGATGATGATGAAAAGGTAGAAAAATCCAATACTCCGAATACGGATGAGGATAAAAGCAGCAAGCGTAAAAAGAAAAGTAAACGTCCGCATTTACAGGTCGTCAAGTAATGCTATCAATGATTGCAGCGATGGCAAAAAATCAGCTGATCGGTGCTGACGGCGGTATGCCGTGGCACTTACCTGCTGATTTGGCATGGTTTAAGAAAAACACCTTAAACAAGTCGATTGTCATGGGACGGCGTACACTTGAGTCTATTGGTCGCCCTTTGCCGCAGCGACGTAATATTGTTTTAAGCCGTCAATCAGCGCATGAAATTGCAGGCTGTGATGTGTTTGATTCACCCGAATCAATCTTGGCAGATACGGCTGATGAAGCGGAAGTCATGATTACAGGCGGAGAACAACTGTATCGTATTTTTCTGCCGATGGCAGATCGCCTTTATTTAAGCTATATCGATGCAGATTTACAAGGTGATACCTATTTCCCCGACTATACTCAGTTCCAGTGGAATGAAGTATTTCGCGAACAGCATCAACCCGATGCCAAAAATGCTTATGCTTATACATTCGTTATATTAGATCGTATCAAATAATACAGAGGGACAATGGGGAATGGACGCATTATTAATACGCAATGCTCAAATTGTTAATGAAGGTAAGATTCAATCAGGTGATGTGTTAATTAAGTCGGGACGCATTGCAAAAATTGCCGCTGAAATATCGGCTGAAGGCATTAGCCAAGTCATCGATGCAAAAGGTAAAACCTTACTACCGGGCATGATTGATGGACAGGTACATTTTCGTGAACCAGGAATGGAATATAAAGCCACGATTGCCACTGAAAGTCGGGCAGCCGTCGCGGGAGGCATTACCAGTTTTATGGATATGCCGAATACCATTCCGAATACTTTAACCTCTGAAGTATTAGAAGATAAGTATCGTCTTGCTGCTGATCGTTCAATTGCTAATTACTCTTTTTATCTGGGTGCATCCAATGATAATTTAGAGTCGATTAAAAGCTTAGACCCCAAAGCCGCCTGTGGTATTAAGGTCTTTATGGGTGCATCAACAGGCAATATGTTAGTCGATAACCCCGATATTCTGGATGATATTTTCAAACATGCACCGACTTTAGTGGCGACACACTGCGAAGATACACCGACTATTTTAGAGAATGAAGAAAGCTATCGTCAGATTCATGGTGATAAGATTCCTTTTGCAATGCACCCTATTATTCGTAGTGAAGAGGCCTGTTTTAAATCTTCTTCTTTTGCCGTGGACTTAGCCAAACAACACGGTACACGTTTACATGTACTGCATATATCTACCGCTAAAGAAGTTGAGCTATTTACTAACCAAGCACTTGCTGATAAACAAATTAGTGCCGAAGCGTGTGTGCATTTCTTAGTTTTTTCTGATGATGACTATGCCGATAAAGGCGCATTAATTAAATGTAATCCTGCCATTAAAACAGCCGAAGATCGGGCTGGAATTATCCAAGCCTTAATGGATGGTTATATTGATACGATTGCAACCGACCATGCGCCACATACTTGGAAAGAAAAGCAAGCAGACTACTTTCAAGCCCCTTCTGGTTTGCCGTTAGTGCAATACGCTTTATTATCTTTACTAGAAAATTACCACGATGGTATTTTCTCTTTGCCATTTATCGTCAATAAAATCAGTCATGCCGTGGCAGATCGTTTTCAAATTATCGAACGGGGTTATATCCGTGAAGGCTATTGGGCTGATTTGGTCTTAGTCGATTTAAATAAACCCATTACTGCACGCCACGATCGGGTATTGTCAAAATGTCATTGGACTCCTTTTGATGCCTATACTTTCCGCTCTTCGATTGATACCACCATTGTCAATGGCAAAGTGGTTTACTCTGACGGCAAAGTGCATGAAGTCGGTTTTGGACAACGGTTGCAGTTTGATCGTTAGCCTTGTGCCATTTCATCTCTTTTGATCATAATGGGATCGCTATTAATTT